>DAHWHN010000144.1 GCA_027335685.1 Acidimicrobiaceae bacterium | reverse complement strand
TAGTTCTTCAGCACGGCGCGCAGCTCGTGGCGCCACTGCAGCGCTCGCGCTTCGGGCAGCGGCCGCTGCCGGCTCGCCGTCGCCTCCAGGTGGCGCACCCGGGCCGACGGGGACACCACCACGCGGGCTCCAGCGATCCGAGCGCGCCACGACAGGTCGACGTCCTCGCCGAACATCGTTATCCGGGGGTCGTAGCCACCGAGCGCGCGGAACAGGTCGGCCCGTACGAGGGTGCAGCCGCCCGGCGCGCCGAAAACCTCCCGTGCCTCGTCGTGCTGGGACTGGTCGAACTCTCGCCGGCTGACCCGCCGGACCGGCGCGCCGAGCCGGTCGACGCCGAGACCGAGCTGGAGGAGACGGTCGGGCTCGTCCAACGCGACGAGCTTCGGTGCGACGATACCGGCGTTGGAGCGGAACGCCTCCTCGACCATGCGGCGCACGGCATCGGGCTCGGGGACGATGTCGTCGTGGCAGACGAGGAAGTACGCGGCGCCGTCGACGATGTCGAGGGCTGCGTTGGCGCTCGGACCGAAGCCGGAGCTCGTCGCCAGCCGGTGGACGTAGGCGTCGGGCGCGACGGCGGCGATCCGCGCGGCGAGTGGCTGCTCGCTGCCCGCGTCGATGACGAGGACCGACAGCCGCTCGTAGTCCTGGCCGACGAGGGCCGTCAGGCACTCCTCGAACGACCGGCCGGGATCGCTGGCGACGACGACCGCGACGACAGATGGTGCCTGGTCCTCCCCCATCAGGTGGCACAGGCTACTCCCCTGCCATCTCCCGGCGCCGCCCGCGACGACACGGCGCTCGCTGCGGCTCGCCGTCGTCGGTTGCGCGGCGGCACGCTCCCAGCCCGTCGGCGCCTGGTCGGTAGGATTGCCTACGTGAGCGAAGAGCGCAACGACCTCGGCCGGCTCGTCGAAGACGCGGTGTACGCGGCAGTCGGCTTCGCCGTGCTCGGGGTGCAGCGTGCCCAGGTCGCGCGCCGCCGGCTCGAGCGCAGCCCTGCGGGAGCGGCAGCGTCGTCCTGCCTGCGCGGCCTCCTCGACCGCCTCACCGGCACGCCGGGCGGGGGCGACGGAACGTCGGGACCCGGCTAAGAGCCCGAGCCGGGCGGCACCGTCGCGTACGGGCTCGGGCGGTCGCCGACCCTCTCCCGCCAGTGCGCGAGGACGTCGGCAAGCGTGGCGTCGAGACCGATCGCGGGCTGCCATCCGGTCGCCGCCCGCAGCCGGGCGGCGTCGCCGACGACGACCGGGAGGTCGACCGGGCGGAACAGCTCCGGGTCCTCGACGCGCTGCACGGGCCTGCGGGCAAGCGCAGCGAGACGGTCGAAGACGTCCGCGACCGTGACCGCCGTGCCGGACGAGACGTTGTAGACCTCGCCGGCGACGCCGTCGCACGCGAGCATCCGGTAGGCGCGGACGACGTCACGGACGTCGGTGAAGTCCCGCGCCGCCGCGAGGTTGCCGACGCGCACCGATGCGCCGCTCAGCTCCGCCTCGGCGATCCGACGGGCGAGGCCCGAGACGACGAACGCGTCCGACTGGCCCGGTCCGACGTGGTTGAACGGACGGCAGCGCACGACCCGAAGGCCGCGGCCGAGGAAGGCCTCGAGCCCGAGCAGCTCGGCGGCAGCCTTGCTCGCCGCGTAGGGCGTCACCGGTCGCAGCTCCGCCGTCTCGGCGAGCGGGTCGCCGCCCGCTGCGCCGTAGACCTCGGCCGAGCTCACGAGCAGGACGCGTGGCGGGCGGGGCACCTGGCGGGCCGCCTCGAGAACGTGGAGGGTCCCGACGACGTTGACCTGGACGGTCTCCTCGGGCGCGTCCCAGGAGCGTCCGACGTGGGTCAGCGCAGCCAGGTGGTAGACGACGTCGGGCTCGACGTCGCGCAGCGCGGACCGGACGCGGTCCGCGTCGCGGATGTCGATGCCGTCTGCCAGCTCGGCAACCTCGTCCCCCGAGGACTCGAGGTGCTCGCGCAGCCAGCGCCCGACGAAACCGGATCCACCGGTGAGGAAGGCGCGCACGTGGTCAGGCTAGCCACCGGCGGCCTGGCGGTAGGCGGCGACGTGACCCTCCGCGCACGCCTGCCACGTGTAGCCGGCCGCCAGCTCGAGACCGGCGAGGCGCCGGCGAGCGACCGCCACCCCGCCGGCGAGGAGCGACTCGAGGGCCCCGGCGAGCTGGTCGGGAGCCGAGCGCGCCACGGTCAGCGCAGCGGCGCCCGCGATCTCCGACATCGCCGAGTCCTCGGTCGTCACGACGGGCGTCCCGCAGGCCAGGGCCTCGAGGACCGGGAGCCCGAACCCTTCCTCGAGGGAGGGGTACGCGACGGCCGACGCGCTGCGCACGAGCGCCGGGACGACGTCGTCGGCCACGTGGCCGAGGCGCAGGATCCGGTCGCGCACGGGCGAGGACGCGATCGCCGCGTCGAGCGTCTCGGTCCCCCACCCGTCCCCGCCGGCAAGGACGAGGGAGAGGTCCCGTCGCGTGCCCGCGACCCGGTCGAAGGCCTCCACGAGGCTGACGAGGTCCTTGCGCGGCTGGATGGTCCCGGTGTGCAGGACGAACGGCGGGTGCACCCCGAGGGCTCGCAGCGCAGCGGCGTCGGCTCCCGGGCCGGGCTCGCCCGGCGCGAAGCGCGCGTGGTCGACGCCGTGCGGGACGACGAGGACCGGCACCCGCGGCCGGTAGAGCTCGACGAAGCGCTGCGCGCTCCGGGCGCTCACGCACACGACGACGCGGGCGCGACGCGAGGCGAGGCGCAGCGCGCGGCGGAAGTACAGGACCTTGGAACGCTCGTGCCACTCCGGGTTGTCGACGAAGGTGAGGTCGTGGACCGTCACGACACACGGCACGCCCGGCGCGACGGGCAGGCAGTAGTGGGGGCCGTGGAGCACCTCGATCGCCTCGCGGTGCCGGCGCACGACCGGGCCGAGGCCGATCTCCTCCCACACGAGCCGGCGCGCCCGGTCGGCGGGCGCCTGCGCGACGAGGTCCGCCCGTGGCGCGATCCCCGCCCAGCGGCGCGCGTCGTCGCGGCGCGTGAGCAGCGTGACGCGGACGTCGTCCCGCTCGGCGAGCGCGCGGACGAGCTCGAGCGCGTACTGGCCGGCGCCGAGGGCGTCGAGCGGGATCGCCGCGACGTCGACGCCGACGGCGAGCGGCTCCACCCGCCCCCCGGGTCGTCGCTCCCCGGGCACCGTCACCGCTCCTCGGCGGCCCGGCGCCACAGCTCGACGTGCGCGCGTGCCGTCGCGTCCCAGGTGAGGCCCACGACGCGGGCGCGGCCGGCCGCGACGAGCCGCGCGCGGACCGCCTCGTCGCTGCTCGCCGCGACGAGACCGTCGGCGATCGAGTCGACGTCGAGCGGGTCGACCTCCAACGCCGCGCCCCGGGCGCTCGGCACCGCGCTCGCGACGACCGGCGCACCGGCGCGCATCGCCTCGACGACAGGCAGGCCGAACCCCTCGAGCAGCGGCACGTACGCGAGGCACCGGCAGCGCTCGTAGAGCGCCTGGAGCACCGGATCCGGCACGCGGCCGGCGAGCACGACGCCCTCGGGCAGGTTGCGGGCGTGCGGCCCCCAGCCCATCGGGCCGACGACGAGCAGCGGCCACGGCTCGTCGAGGCGGCCGCGCGCGCGGCTGTACGCGTCGACGAGCCGGTCGAGGTTCTTGCGCGGCTCGAGGGTCCCGACGCCGAGGAGCACGCCCTTGTCGATGCCGAGGCGGCCGAGAAGCGCGTCCGCGCCGCGGTGGTCCGCCGGCGGGAGGTGGTCGGACCCCTCCTCGATCACGACGACCCTGTCCGGGGCGAGCCCCGGCACCTGCGTGCGGACGTCGTCCGCGACGGCGTCGCAGGGAACGACGACGAACGACGCCCGTCGGGCAGCGCGCGCGAGCGCCGCAGCGTGCCACCTGCGGCCTCGGGCGGGGAACGCCTCGGGCAGCCGAACGGTCGCGAGGTCGTGGACGGTCACGACGAGCGGAGCCGCAGACGGCGGCGAGACGATCGATACGCTGTGGACGACAGCGGCATCCCGGCCGACATGCAGCGCGCCGAGGTCCCACGCCTTGACAAGGGCGCGCGAGCCGACCCCGATCGTCTCGAGCGGGAGACCGAGCGCCGCAAGTGGGTCGGGCCCGCGGACCCTGCTCGCGACGAGCCGGACCGGGGGTCTCGAGCCGGGGTCGAGACCGGCGAGGCCGCGCGCGAGACCGGCGGCGTAGGTCCCGATCCCGCCCGGGACGCGCCGGCGGAGCTGCTCGACGACGAGCAGCACGGGCCGAGCGGACCGGCTCACCGTGCTCCGTCCCGAGCCCGAGCCTGCGCCGCGTGCCCGTCGCGCGGCGAGCTCAGCGGAGCAGGTCCTCGTCGTGGGGGCGGACGACCTCGTCGCGCACGGACGACTCACGCAGCCACGCGGAGTCGACACCCCGGACGAGCGCGACCGGGATGCCCGACGACTTGCCCATCACGAGGTCAGCGGCCCCGGCGATCTCGTCCGCGACGCAGACCTCGGTGATCGCGAGCTCCCTGCCGAGCGCGTCGAGCTGGCCGCGCAGGTCGACGATCCCGGCGATGCCCGCGCAGCCGATCGCGACGTCGGTCAGCCCCCGCCGCCACGGGCGACCGAAGGTGTCCGAGACGACGACGCCGACCTCGACGCCGGCAGCATGGCGGATCTGGTCCCGGATCCGACGCGCGGAGCGGTCGGCGTCGACCGGGAGCAGGACGGCGTAGCCGTCGGCGACGTTCGAGAGGTCGACGCCCGAGCTCGCGCAGACGAAACCGTGGCGCGTCTCGGTCACGACCAGCTCGCCGCGCCTGCGCAGCACGCGCACCGCCTCGGACTCGGCGAGCTTGCGCTTGGCGGTGGGGTCGTCCGGGTCGAGGGGCACGACCCGCCCTTCGGACTTCGACACGATCTTCTGCGTCACGACGACGACGTCACCGGCGCAGAGCGGGACGCAGCGCGCGACGAGCACGCCGATCGAGTCGCCGGCGACGATCTCCGGAAGGCCGGCGACGCCCGTCACGACGAGCGAGCCGCTCACGCGCCACCGGCCGTCGGGCGCGCCTGCACCGCAGCGAGGGTCGCTCGTGCGAGCTCGGCGGCGATCTCGCTCGTGTGCATCATCGTCGCCGCGATCGCGCAGCGCACGCCGACCTGCTCGATCTCCGGGGCGAGCGCCGCGTCAGCCAGGTCGACGACGAGCGTCCCGGCGACGTGCGCGAGATGCCGGGCGACCCCGAGGGCGGAGGACTGCCCACCGAGCTCGACGAGCAGGCGTGCTGCCGGGCCCTTCACCGCCTGCCCCGCAACGATCGGCGAGACCGCGACGACGCGGTCCCGCCGCTGCGCGAGCAGCGGCGCGATGCCCGGGACGGCGAGGATCGGACCGATCGAGACGACGGGGTTCGACGGCGCGACGACGACGCAGTCCGCCGCGGCGAGGGCGTCGAGAACACCCGGCGCGGGGCGGGACGCCTCGGCGCCCGCGAAGCGGACCCGGCGGACGGCAACGCCGTGGCGCCGGTGCACGAAGTACTCCTGGAACTCGACCTCCTCCCCCCCGTCGGCGAGCTCGAGCCTCGTGCGCACCGGGTCGTCGCTCATCGGCAGGACGCGGGTCTGCACCCCCCATGCCCGAGCGAGCTCGGCGGTCACCTCGTGCAGGCGGGCGCCCGCGGCGAGACGTCCTGTCCGGTAGAGGTGGGTGCCGAGGTCCCGGTCGCCCAGCCGGAACCACGCCGGCGCGCCTAGCTGCTCGAGCGCGTCCATCGCCGCGAAGCTCTCGCCGTCGCGCCCCCATCCCGTCGAAGGGTTCACCAACCCGGCGAGGGTGTAGGAGACGGTGTCGAGGTCCGGGGAGATCGACAGACCGTGCAGGACGAGGTCGTCACCGGTGTTGACGACCGCGGTCACCTCGCGAGGGTCGACGACACGCACGAGGCCGTCGAGGAAGCGCGCGGCGCCGACGCCCCCCGCGAGGACTGCGATCACGGCGCCCCGGGCCCGCGCGCCGCGGTGGCGCCACCGAGCACCGCCGCGACGCCGGTGCCGAGCGCGGTCCACGGCGACCAGCCGAGATGGATGCCGGCCCTCGTCGGATCGAGCGCGCTGTGCCGCACGTCGCCGGGCCGTGCCGGACCGTAGTGGGGCGGCGTCGTGCAGCCCTCGACGGCGGCCATCGTCGCGTAGAGCTCCGCGATCGAGGTCTGGACGCCGGTGCCGACGTTGACCACGAGGCCGTCGCCGCGCGTCGCCGCGCGGGAGAAGGCGTCGACGACGTCGTCGACGAAGACGAAGTCCCGCGTCTGGCGACCGTCGCCGTGGATCGTCGACTCGCGCCCGGCTGCGAGGTTGGCTGCGAAGATCGCCACGACACCGGCCTCGCCGTGGGCGTCCTGGCGCGGGCCGTAGACGTTCGCCAGCGCGAGGGAGGTGTGCGCGAGGCCGTAGAGCTCGTGGTAGGTCGCGAGGTAGTCGATCACGGCCGCCTTCGACACCCCGTAGGGCGAGCGCGGCGCGCGCGGGCGGCTCTCGGCGAGCGGCAGCTCGCGCGGGTCCGCAGTGCCGTAGAGCGTGCCACCGCTCGCCGCGTAGACGACCTTGCGCGCGCCGGCCCGACGGGCCCCTTCGAGCACGTTCAGCGTGCCGCAGACGTTGATCGCGGCGTCGAGGACCGGCTCGCGCACCGAGACCGCGACGCTCGACTGGGCCGCCAGGTGGAACACGACCTCCGGTGCACGGCGCGCGAGCAGTTGGACGACCTCCGGCGCGCGCACGTCGAGCTGGTGGAACCGGAGGTCGCCCCCGACGGCACGCGCGTCGGTCAGGTTCGCGAGCGTGCCGCTCGACAGGTCGTCGACGACGTCGACGGCGTGACCTTCGGCGAGCAGGCGGTCCACGAGCGTCGACCCGATGAACCCGGCACCACCGGTCACGAGGACGCGCACGCCGCGAGTCTCACACGGGCAGTCGCGCACTGTCGAGGCGAGCACCGTCGTCGACGACGGCCGCTGCGCCGACGACGGAGCCACCGGTGACCCACGCTCCGGCGCCGACGATCGCGTGGGGACCGACGACGGACTCCTCGACGACCGCATCGGCACGAACGACCGCACCGGGCAAAAGCACGCAGTGGCGCAGGCGCGCTCCGGGCTCGACGTGCGCGGACGCACCGACCACGACGTCTGCCACCGACGCGCCGCGCTCGACCGACGCGCCCCGGCCGACGAAGGCACAGCGCGTCACGTCGCCGGCGAGGCTGCCGCCCGGCGCGACGAAGACCCCGTCGCCGTGGCGGGAGCACTCGGGGAGCGCGACACCGGGCCGGCAGCCGTTGAGCACGTCGACCTGGGCGCGTATGTAGCGATCGGGCGTGCCGGTGTCGAGCCAGTAGACGCTCGACCCGAGCGCGAAGAGGCGCTTGTCCTCCACGAGGCTCGGGAAGACCTCGCGCTCGACCGAGACGCGACGCCCGCTCGCGATCCGGTCGAGGACTGCAGGCTCGAGGACGTAGGTCCCCGCGTTGATGTGGTTCGTCGGCGCGTCCTCGCGCGGGGGCTTCTCGATGAAGGCAAGCACGCGCCCGTCGTCGTCGGTCGGCACCACGCCGTACGCGGACGGGTCCTCGACGGCGGTCAGCGCTATCGAGGCGTCGCCACCCGACTGGCGGTGGAACGCGAGAAGCGCGCCGAGGTCGAGGTCGGTGAGGACGTCGCCGTTGACGACGACCATCGTCGAACCCTCTATCCCGGCCGAGCACGCCGCGAAGCGGATCGCTCCGCCCGTGTCGAGCGGCTCGGGCTCGACGGCGTACCGGAGCTCGACTCCGGCCCAACCGCCGTCGGGGAAGGCGTCGACGAACGCGTCCGGCTGGTAGCCGAGCGAGAGCACCGCCGTCGTGACGCCGTGCAGCGCCAGCCACTCGAGGACGCGGGCGATCATCGGCCTCTCGACGACGGGGAGCATCGGCTTGGGAAGGGCGTAGGTGAGCGGGCGCAACCGGGTGCCCTCGCCGCCCACGAGCACGACGGCGTTCACGGACGGCCGCTGTCGGGTCCCACGGCTGCTAGCTCGTCTTCTTCGCCGGGGCGTGCGCGGACGTCCCGCCCGCC
>DAHWHN010000031.1 GCA_027335685.1 Acidimicrobiaceae bacterium | reverse complement strand
CGTCGAGATCGCCCGGCGCGTAGCCGTCCGGTGCGTACGCCTCGAGCTCCTCGCGGGACATGTCAATGCTCGGCATCCGACCTCCTTGTGGACCACGCAGGTCGGACCCGCAGGTTCGACCCGCAGGTTCGACCCCGACAGTCGACCAGGCGGCCACGACCACGCTGGCGACTCCGGTGCAGGGACTGTCCCGGCGCTTGGACGTTACCGGCTGGCGATCAACCTGTCGTGCCCGCATCCTCGTGGATGGCCCGCAGGAACGCCTCGGCGTCTGCCCGCTGCCTCGTGCGCCGCATCGGCGGGAGCGCCCGCACGAGGTCCCAGCGGTAGGACGCGGTGGCGAGGCGGGAGTCGAGGACGGCGACCACCCCGCGGTCCTCGGCCGTCCGCACGAGCCGCCCTGCGCCCTGGGCGAGCAGGTTCGCCGCCCTCGGCAAGTCGACGGTGCGAAATGCCGCCGCCCCCGCCCGATCCCGTCGGGCCGCCGCGAGCGGGTCGTCGGGTCGGGAGAAGGGGATGCGGTCGATCGCGACGAGCGTGAGCGTCGCTCCCGGCACGTCCACGCCCTGCCAGAAGCCCATGGTCGCGAACAGGCACGACGAAGGGTCACGCGTGAACTCCTCGACGAGGGCAGCCTTCGAGCGGTCGCCCTGGACGAGGACGGGATGGCGCACGCGCCGTCGAACCGCCTCGGCGGTCCGCTCCATCGCCGCCCTGCTCGTGAACAGTGCCAGAGCACGTCCACCCGCCGCCGATATCAGCGCGACGAGCTCGTCGACGATCGCCGGCTCCGCGTCGACATGGCGTCGGTCGGGCAGGTGGGCTGCGCAGTACAAGAGCGCGTGGTCGTGGTAGGCGAAGGGGCTGCCGACGTCGATCTCGTCGGTCTGCTCCGGCCGCGCGCCGAGGTGCGCGGCGAGCCCGGGCGGGATCGTCGCGCTCGTGAGGACGACCGGTCGCTCGGCGAACACCTGGGAGGCGAGCACCGGCGAGACGTCGATCGGCGCGAGCTCGATCCCGAGGCGCTGGCCGTCGGCGACCCAGGCCACGTTGTCGTCGTCGAGCGCGACGACACGGCCGAGCTCGGCGCGCAGGTGAGCGACGCCGAGCGTCGCGCGAGCCAGCTGCGCGGCACGCTCGGGATCGTCCTTCCCGCCGGTCGCGCCGGCGAGCTCGCCGCCGAGGCGCTCGAGCCTGCCCGCGAGCAGCTCGAGGAGCTCGAGGAGCTCTCCCCCGTCCCCGGGGCGCAGCCGCACCCCGACCCGGTCGCGCAGCGCCTTTTCGAAGCGGTCGGACATGTCGAGGATGTTGTCCGCCGCGCCGCGCCTGTCGCCCGAGCGACGCGCGAGGGCCGATCGCGCGGCAAGCGCGACCGCACGCAGGCGGCCGGGCGTGATCCGCACGCCGAGGCTCGAGCTGAGGACGTCCTCGAGCTCGTGCGCCTCGTCGACGACGAGCGCGTCGTGCTCGGGCAGGACGGCTCCTCCGCTCGCGAGGTGCGCGCCGAGAAGGTGGAGGTTCACGACGACGACGTCGGCCGACGCGGCGCGGGCCCTGGCCGACTCGGCGAAGCAGTCGCCGCCCGAGGGGCACGCGAACGCCCCGGGGCACTCCTCGGAGCCGACGCTGAACGACGACCACACCCGCGCGTCGACCTCTTCTGCGAGCTCGGCGCGGTCGCCGGTGGCGGTCTGCTCCGCCCACTCGGCGACACGGCGCGACTGGGCACCGAGGGCAGAGATCGCGTCCGCGCTCGGACCGTCCCCGAGGCGTACCTGCTCGGCGGCGGCGCTCGACTCCCGCAGGCGCTGGACGCAGAGGTAGTTCGAGCGCCCCTTCAGCACGGCGAACTCGAGCCCGGGCGCAACCGTCTCGACGACGTGCGGGAGGTCCTTCGTGGCGAGCTGGTCCTGGAGCGCCTTCGTGGCCGTCGCGACCACCACCCGCTTGCCGGACAGCGCAGCGGGCACGAGGTAGGCGAGCGACTTCCCCGTCCCGGTGCCTGCACGGGCGACGAGGTGGCGCCCGGAGGCGAGCGCTCGCTCGACCGCGCACGCCATCTCGACCTGGCCCGTGCGGGCCTCCCCGCCTCCGGGCAAGCTCGCAGCGGCCGTGGCGAGGGCCTTGGCCACGCGCGCCGCGCTGCTCATCGGCGCCAGCGTAGCCAGAGGGCGAGACCGCGCCGGCTCGCCGCGCGTTTCGCGCGCTCAGGCCGTGGCGGTGCCGTGCCCGCCCGCTCGACGGCCACGGGCGCGTCGCGCCGAGCGGCCGGCGAGGGTGCACGCCGTGTCCGCCCAGGGGCGGTCGCCGATCACCCACAGCCAGGTCTCCCGGCTCGCCGAGGCGAGCGCGCCCTCGAGAGCCCCGCGGTCGAGCGCGCCGTCTCCGTCCGAACCGACCCATCGCTCAGCGAGCTCGCGGTAGAGAGCGGTCGCGATGGCCGCGCGTGCCGCCGCCGGCTGCTCGCGGACGAGCGCGAGGAGCTCGGCACGGAGCGCGACCGGCTCGTCCGGTATGGACCCGACCAGCCTCTCGCGCAGCCCGGCTGGCGCTCCGGGACCTGGGCCGCTCACCACCCGCGCCAGACCGGGGCGCGCTCGGTCCCGCCGTAGGACTCGACGTGCTCCGCGAAGTCGACGAACAGCGGACCGTCCGGGTCGAGCGGTCGCTGCAGGCTCGCCATCGCGACGCGCTTGTCGAGGCGGTCGAGCTTCTCGAGCGCGTCGGGTCGCTCGATCTCGCCGAGCTCGAGGCTCGCCGCGGCGCGATCGAGGGCTGCCATTCCCGCAGGCGTGCGGACGAGGACGCTCGACCAGCCGTCGGGGCTCCCGACGCTTCCCACCGCGAGGTCCGCGGCGCGTCCGAGGAAGTCCGCGCACTCGTCGCAGCCCTTCAGAGCGGCTCCGTGGAATGACTTCACCGGCTCGTCGACGACGACACGGTGCTCGAGGTCCTCGACGCGCAGCCGGCCGTGCACGACGTCGACCTTTCCGACACGCGCGAGGTCGAGACCCCGCGCGTCGCGCAGCTCCTCGACCATGAGCTTGCGGTAGTCGAAGCTCTTCGTGCACAAGAGCGCGATCGTGAGCACGACGGCGTCGACCCTCGAGGCTCCACGACCCCACGCCCGTGCCTGGAGCGCCCGGATCCCCTGGATCTCGCAGGGCGTCCCGACCACCGCGATCCGCGCGTCCGCACCGAGGCCGGCGCGCTCGAGGTCCAGCGAGGCGAGGGCCATCGTCTGGTTGTAGAACGACCCCGCGGACTTGAGGATCTCCTGGCTCGTCGTCGCCACGTACGGCACGCCCCGCCAGGGCGTCGCCGGGTCGACACGAGCGAGGACGGCTCCGTCGATCTCCCCCGAGGCCAAGGCCGCGAGCAGCACCGCCGTCACGACCCCGCCGTCCTGCGCCGATGGGGCGCGGTGGGGGTTGCCCGAGCGCACCCGCGCCGCACGACCGGCGAGGAGCCTGCCGAGATCCGGCGCCGGACTCGCCCCGGTGATCCGCCACTGCTCGCCGCCGCCGGTGTCCGCGAGCCAGGTCGTCTCGTACCGCAGACCGCCACGAGGGCAGAAGTCCCAGCACAACGAGCAACCGGTGCACATCTTGACGAGGGCAGGTAGGTCGTCGTGTCCGATGCCGATCGAGTCCGACGGGCACGCGGCCACGCAGGCACCGCAGCGGACGCAGCGGTCCGCGTCGACCACGGCCGCGGCGAGGTCGAAGAACCACACCTTGCCCGGAGCCTCCCCGATTCCGTTCATCGAGGCACGCAACCGGAACGGCGGCACAGGCGCGGGCTGGGCGCAGGCGTCATGCTCCGCGGCGCGCACGGCGAGGTCGGTCATCGTCTGTCCCTCCTGGTCGTCTCGTCCGCACTTGCCGTCGCAGGGCGTGGTCCGCCGCCTGCCTGGCCCGCAAGGGCATCGGGCCCTCCGAAGGTGCCCGGGGTGCCGGGGCACCCGAGGTCGCCCGCGAAGGCCTCCGGCCCAAGTCGCAGGACGGCGGAGCGGAACGTCTCGCCCGCGCGGCGCTCGGCGAGGTAGCGCAGCATCGCCTTGTCGAGCCCCGCGGGCACGTCGTCGACGGGCACGGCTCCGGCAACCCAGCGCGCGAAGCCGGCCTCGGGCCCGAGCCCGCCTCCGAGCCCAATGTCGACGGCCTCGACGATCGCGTCGCCGACGTGCGCCGTCTCGCCGCGAAACGCGACGTCCGCGATCTGCGGCTGGGCGCACGACGCCGAGCAGCCCGAGAAGTGCATGCGGACGACCCCGTCACCCCGGTCGTCCCTGCCACCCCTGTCGCCCTGGCCATCGCCGTCGTCCGCACCCCGAGCGATGCCGCCGAGCCCGTTCCCGAGCGAGAGGGCGAACCGCTCGTCCATCTGCCGGGCCCACTGCGCAGCCCGGACCTTGGTCTCGACGATCGCGAAGCGGCAGAACTCGTTCCCCGTGCACGCGACGACCCCGCGGGTGAAAGGCCCGGGCGAGGGCGAGTAGCGGCCGATCACGTCCTCGGCGAGCAGGCTCGCAAGCCGCTCGTCGGGCACGGAGGACACGACGAGGTTTTGGTCGGGCGCGAGGCGCAAGGTCGCGTCCCCGTGCTCGTGCGCCAGCCGGGCGATCTCGACGAGGTCGGCTCCCGCCATACGCCCCACGGTGACCGAGCAGCCGACATAGTGCAGGCCACGGTCGTCGCCGTCGGCCCCCTTCTGGCGGTGCACGCCGACGTGGTCGCCCCGGTAGCCCCGCGTCAGCGCCTCGCCCGCTGGCTCGAGATCGAACGCCGCCCGCTTTGCGATCTCGTCGCGCACGAGCTCGGGGCCGAGCTCTTGGACCAGGTACCGGAAGCGGTTGACGCCCCGGTTCTCCCGGTTGCCGAGCTCGCCGTAGAGCTGCGCGATCGCGCGGGTGCACTCCGGAGCGTCCTTGGGCGCGACGAACACGTCGACGTCGCTCGCGAGCCGCGGCCCGTCCGACAGCCCGCCGCCGACGAGCAGGTTGAAGCCGAGCAGACCGTCGTCGCGGCGAGCGGGGACGAACGCGACGTCGTTGATCTCGGCTCTCGCGCAGTCCTCGAGACAACCCGTCACGCTGATCTTGAACTTGCGCGGCAAGTTCGCGTACTCGCGGTTTCCTGTGAAGTAGTCGGAGATCGCGCGGGCGACAGGAGATGCGTCGAAGGCCTCGTCGGCGTCGATGCCCGCGACCGGGCAGCAGGAGACGTTGCGCGCCGAGTCCCCGCACGCCTGCACGGTCGTGAGCCCGACTGCCTCCAGGCGGTCCCAGACTTCGGGGATGTCGCCGATCCGCAGCCAGTGCACCTGGACGGTCTGGCGGGTCGTGATGTCGCAGTAGCTGTCGCCCCAGACCGGGTGGGGCTCGGGCGCCCGTGCGAGCTCGACGGCCACCTCGCCGATCTGGCGGGCCTGGTCTGCGCTCAGTCGGCCGCCCGGCACCTTCACGCGCAGCATGAACGCGTCGCCCCCCTGGCGCTGGGGATAGAGGCCGACCCATTTCAGGCGCTCGACCTCGCCGGGGACCTTGGCGATCGCCTGCGGGCCGAGACGCGCGTAGGTGTCGCGCACGGCGGCCGCCACCTCGAGGGGATGCCGCTCGAGCTTCCACTTCTCCTGCTGGCTCAGCTCCGAGCCGTGCCGGAAAGGCCGTATGAACTCCATCTCGGGATGCCGTTGCCGTCTCGGACGCCGGCCGGTCTCAGAGATGCAGTCCGCACTCGGTCTTGCCAGAGCCGGGCCAGCGCCCGGCACGCGGATCTTCTCCTGCGGCGACCGGGCGCGTGGTCGGCGCGCAGCCGATCGAGACGTAGCCGACCGCATTAAGCGGGTGCCGGGGGAGGTCGCGCTCGACGACGTAGGCCTCGACGTCGTCCTCGGCCCACGAGACGATCGGGTTGACTTTCACGACGCGCTTCTTCCCGTCCCACGCGAGGACGGCCGCGGCCGACCGCTCGGGCGTGTCGACGCGCTTCACGCCCGTCAGCCACGCGCGCGTGCCGGCCAGGACGGCATCGAGCGGGGCGACCTTGCGCGCGTCGCAGCACCCGGGCGTGCCGCACGGGCGGTCGTCGAGGGGGATGTCCGGCACGACGACTTCGAGGTCGAGGCCGTAGCGCTGCTCCACGTGGCGCATGTACGCAAGGGTCTCGGGGAAGTGGTAGCCGGTGTCGAGGAAGACGACCCGCACGCCCGGGTCCACCTGCACGGCGAGGTCGACGAGCACGCAGTCCTGGAACGACGACGTGAGCACCACGTCCCGGCCGAAGCGCTCGAACGTCCAGTGCAGGACGTCGATCGCGGGCGCTCCCTCGAGACGGCGCCGAGCCTGGTCGAGCTCGGACGACAGCGCCGGGTCCGGCGCATCGGCGGGCACTGGGCCCTTCGGCTCTGCTGCTCGTTCCACGACACTGTGCACGATACTCCCGGCTCCTCGACGAGTGCGGCCCGCCGGCTCAGCGGGGCAGGACTGATACTTGACTTCTCGAGTCGAGATTATAACCTGACCCCACAAGTCATGTTTACCGCCTGCTCGCCCTAGACTCGCCGACCGTGCCGCTCTCGTGCCCGACCTACCCCATCTCGCTCGTGCTCGCAGGGCATCGCTGCCTCGTCGTCGGTGGCGGCCATGTCGCCCTCCGCAAGGTCGAGGGCCTCCTCGCCGCTGGCGCCCGGGTGACCGTCGTCGCCCCGCGCGTCGTCGAGCCGATCGGCGCGCTCGACGTAGACCTGGAGCTCCGTCCCTACGAGGCCGGCGAGGCGGCGCGCTACAGGGTCGTCGTGGCGGCGACGGGACGGCCCGAGATCGACCGAGCGGTCTTCGCAGACGGCGAGCGTGCCGGCGTGCTCGTCAACGCGGCCGACGACATCCCCGGGTGCGCGTTCATCCTCCCGGCTGTCGTGCGCCGGGGCCCCGTCTCGGTCGCCGTGTCGACCGCCGGGACCAGCCCGGCCCTCGCGAGCTGGCTGCGAGACCGCGTCGCCGGCCTCGTCGGCCCCGACGTGGAGCTGCTCGCCACGATGCTCGGCCGCGCGCGCGAGGCCCTGCGCGCATCGGGCCTGCCCAGCGAGTCCCTGCCCTGGCGGGAGCTGCTCGACGGCGCGCTGCCTGGCCTCGTCGCCGCAGGCAGGCTGGACGAGGCCGAGAGCGTCCTGTCGAGCTGGGTCGCTCGCCTCGGCCCGACGCGCCAGACCGGCCATCCGCGACCCGCGTGCCAGGAGCACCCCCCCGCAGGCGGCTAACTTCGCCTCCGTGGCGGTCGAGGGCATCGATGAGGCACGCGTGCCGGTCCACGTCGGCTGCGTCATGGACGGCAACGGCCGCTGGGCAACGGCGCGTGGGCTGCCGCGGACGGAGGGCCACGGCGCCGGCGAGGAGGCGATGCTCGACGTCATCGACGGCGCCCTCGACGTCGGGATCCGCTGGCTCTCGATGTACGCGTTCTCGACGGAGAACTGGCGGCGGCCGGCCGACGAGGTCCGCTACCTCATGCACTTCAACGAAGGGATCCTCACGCGTCACCGGGACCACCTCCACGCGCAGGGCGTGCGCATCCGCTTCGCGGGGCGGCGGGACTGGCGGGTCCCGAGGCGCCTGCTGCGGCACATGGACGAGGCCGTCGCGCTGACCGAGGCAAACCGCCGGATGACGCTCACGATCTGCTTCAACTACGGGGGACGGGCCGAGATCGTCGACGCGGTCCGCCAGCTCGTCGAGGACAAGGTCCCTGCGTCGAAGGTCAACGAGCGCGCGATCCGGGCGCGCCTGTACTACCCCGAGATGCCGGACCCCGACCTCGTCATCCGGACCTCGGGCGAGTACCGCATCTCGAACTTCCTCTTGTGGGAGCTCGCCTACTCCGAGCTGATCTTCACCGACGTGCTCTGGCCGGACTTCCGCCGCGAGCACCTCTTCGAGGCGGTACGCGAGTTCCAGCAGCGCGATCGGCGCTACGGAGGAGTGGACACGTGAGCACCAG
>DAHWHN010000029.1 GCA_027335685.1 Acidimicrobiaceae bacterium | reverse complement strand
GGCGCGCGCCGCCCGGGCGCGCCGGACCAAGCGGCGCCTGTGGGGCGTTGCCCTCGTGCTCGCCGCGGCGTTCGGCTTCCTGATCGACAAGGTGCTCACCTCGGCCATCGTCTATTTCAAGACGGCGAACCAGGCCGTCGCGCAACGGGCCGAGCTCGGGACGTCGACCTTCCAGATCGAAGGGGTCGTCGTGCCCGGCACCCTGCGCCACCGCGCCGGCGGGGTCCTCGACTTCTCGATCCGCGGCGGCGGCGCGACGGTGCCGGTCGTCAACTCCGGTGCACCGCCACAGCTGTTCCAGGCGAACGTCCCGGTCGTCCTCGTCGGGCACTTCGTCGCACGATCCGACACGTTCGCGTCCGACCAGATCCTCGTGAAGCACTCGAACTCCTACATCGCCGCGCACCCCGGTCGGGTGCGCGGGCCAACGGGCAAGGTGGTGCGTTGAGCCGGACGGCGGCCCCGTCGGGCACGGCCGGAGCGGCGAGTCGCGCGGGGCGCGCCTCGTGAACGCGACTCTCGGCCATGCCGGGGTGCTCCTCTCGACGCTGGCCGCGCTCGCGGGGATCGCCACCCTCGCCACCGGCCTGCTCCGTCACCGGCCGGACCTCGTCGCACGAGGTCGCACGTACAGCTACGTCGCGCTCGCCGGGATGGTCCTCGCGACGTTCGCGCTCGAGCGGGCGCTCGTCACCCACGATTTCAGCCTCGCGTTCGTCGCGGCCGACAACTCCCGCCAGACGCCACTGCTTTTCTCCGTGACGGGCATGTGGTCCGGCCTCCAGGGCTCGATCCTTCTCTGGTCGCTGATCCTCGCCGGCTACGTCGCCTTCGCGGCGTTCCACTTCCGGCGGCGCGCGGCCGACCCGCTCGTGGGCTGGGCGCTGCTCGTCGGCCTCGCGATCTCGTGCTTCTTCTTCTGCTTGATGATCGGCCCGACCGATCCGTTCGCGGCCACCGTCGGGGCGATCCCCGCGGACGGCACGGGACCCAACCCCCTCCTGCAGGACAACCTCTTGATCGCGTTCCACCCGGTCTTTCTCTACCTCGGCTTCGTCGGCTTCACCGTTCCCTACGCGTTCGCGATCGCGTCGCTCGTGACCGGCCGCGTGGGCGAGGGCTGGCTGCTCGAGACGCGTCGCTTCACCGTGCTCGCGTGGGCCGCGCTGACGCTCGGCATCGTCCTCGGCGCGTGGTGGTCCTACCAGGAGCTCGGCTGGGGAGGCTTCTGGGGCTGGGACCCGGTCGAGAACGCGGCCCTGCTGCCCTGGCTGACCTCGACGGCCTACATCCATTCCGCCATGGTCCAGGAACGTCGCGGGCTCTTGCGAGTCTGGAACATCTCCCTGCTCGTCGCGACGTTCAGCCTGACGATCCTCGGGACGTTCCTCACGCGCTCGGGTGTCACGCAATCTGTCCACTCGTTCTCGGACTCCGACATCGGCCCCGCGCTCATCGGGCTTTTCGCCGCGGTCGTCGCCGTCGGCGTCGGGCTCATCGGCTGGCGTGGCGACCGTCTCCGGGCTCCCGGGTCGATCGACTCGCCGGTGTCGCGCGAGGGTGCGTTCCTCGTGAACAACCTGCTGTTTGCGGCCTTCGCCGCCGTCGTCCTGCTCGGGACGGTCTTCCCGCTCTTCGTCCAGGCCATCGACCAGCAGTCGCTGACGATCGGGCGTCCGTTCTTCGACGCCTTCACGGTGCCCCTCGGGATCGCTCTGCTGTTCTTCATGTCGGTCGCCCCGGTCCTGCCCTGGCGCAAGGCGGCACCGGGGGTGCTCCGGCGCCGGCTCGCCGTTCCCGCCTGGATCGCCGTCGCCGTCCTGCTCGCCTGCGTCGCGGGCGGTGTGCGTGGCCTAACGCCCCTCGTCGCGTTCGGCCTCGGAGCGTTCGCGGCAGCAGTCGCGGGCCGCCAGCTCGTCCTCGCCGCCGTCGCCGCGCACCGGCGCGGTCTCGGTCTGTGGCGCGGCATCGTCGGGCGGGCGAACGGGGGCATGATCGTCCACATCGGCATCGTCGTCATCGCCGTCGGGATGACCGGGGCGACCTCGTTCGCCCACAGCACCCAGACGTCCTTCCGCCCCGGGGAGTCGGTCGTCTTCGACGGTCACGATCTCCGCTTCCTCGGTTGGCGCAAGGTGGTGACGCCGAGCGAGGTCGCGTCGGAGGCGGTGTTCACCGTGGACGGCGCCCGCTTCTCGCCGGGGATCGGGACCTTCAACGGCAGCCTCGAGGGCACGCCGATCCCGGCGGTCGACTCTTCGGTGGTCGACGACGTCTACCTGAGCATCGCCTCCGCGCCCTCGAGCCCACGACCCGGTGACGGCGTCACCCTCGACGTCTACGTCCAGCCGCTCGTGCTCTGGCTCTGGGTCGGCGGGGGGATCACCGCCGCGGGCGGCGTGCTCTCGGCCCTGCCCGGGCGCAGGCGCCGACCCACCGATCCGGTCTCGGTCCCGATCCCGGAGATGCTCGACGAGGTCGCCGTCCCCGCCGGGGCTCCCTCGTGAAGGCCGGCCGGGGTCGCCGGGCCCTCGTCGCGTCCGTCGTCGTCGGAGCGGTCTCTGCCGTGCTCGTCGCCGTGCTCGCGACGCGCTCGACGCCGCCGGGCTCGACCGTCGCGACGCGCCTCGGTGGCCGGATCGCGCCGGCTGTCGCGGGACCGGCGCTCGTCGGGGGGGAGCCGGTGAGCCTCGCCGCCCTGCGGGGCAAGTACGTCCTGCTCGACTTCTTCGCGAGCTGGTGCGTCCCGTGCCAGGAGGAGGTTCCCCAGATCGAGGCGTTCTTGTTCGCGCACCGCCGTGCCCACGACGTCGCGGCGATCGGTGTCGACATCGACGAGAACGCGGCGGACGGCCGCGCCTTCCTCGAACGGGTCGGCGCGACCTGGCCGGCCGTCGAGGACCCGAGCGGTGCGCGGAGCTTCGCCCTCGCCTACGACGTGACGGACCCGCCCGAGTCCTACCTGATCTCGCCGACGGGTAGGGTGGTCGCCGAGATCGCCGGCGGGGTGACCGTCGCGTCGCTCGACCGTGTCCTCGCCGAGGCGCGTGCGGCCGCGGGGGCCTCGGGCACGTGACGACGGACGCAACGACCGCCGGGTCCCTCGTGACGCGCCAGTCGAGGGGGCGCGACCTCGCCGGCATCCTCGCGCGGCGATCCAGCTGGTTGGTGCTCGCGGCCGTCGTCGTCGCCCTGCTCGCGCTCGGCAGCGTGCACCCGGCTCCGCCGACGCGCGCGTCCCGGATCAGCTACCTCGACAGCGTCATCAAGTGCCCGGTTTGCGACAACATCTCGCTCGCCCAGTCCGACGCGCAGCAGGCCCAGGATCTTCGTGCAGTAGTCGTGCAGATGGTAGACGCAGGTCGCTCGAACCGCGAGATCGAGCAGTACGTCGTCGCGCAGTTCGGCACCGACGAGCTGCTGCGTCCGTCGAACCCGGTGATCTGGCTCCTGCCGATCTGCGGCGGTGCCGGCGCCCTGGCTGCTCTGGCCGTCGCGCTCGTCCGGCGGCGGCACGTCACGGGCCCGCCGGCCGCCGACGCCGCGGACGAGGCCCTCGTCTCGGCGAGCCGGGCTGGTGCGCGCCCCGTCGCCTCGGGCCCCCGCCCGTGAGCAGCACGCGAGCTGGAGCCGGGCGCACCGCGGACCTCGTCGAGGAGCGGGACTACCTGCTCCGCTCGATCGAGGATCTCGAGCGGGAGCACGCGGCCGGCGACATCGACGATGCCGACTACCGCAACCTGCGGGCGGGCTACGTCGAGCGGGCCGCGGCGGCGATCCGCGCGCTCGAGACCCTCGAGGCGGTGCCGGCCCCGGACGACGCTGGGGCGGCTCGCCGCGCAGCCCCGCAGGGCGCAAGCTCACAGGGCGCAAGCTCACAGGGCGCGGAGTCGCTGGGAGCGGCCGGGCGGTCCCGTGCGGGCAGGATGCGGACGTTTCGGCGGTGGCTCGGTCGGCGCAGGACGCGCCGCGTGCTCGTCTCCGTCGGGATCGTGAGCGCGCTCGGCCTCGTGACCGTGGCGGCCGCACGTGCGGCCGGGATCCGGCTGCCGGGGGAGTACGCCTCGGGCAGCGTGACGCTCACGTCGGCGGCGCAGGTGCGCCAGGAGCTCGACCAGGCGGCCCTGCTCGCGACCGATGGCAGGATCCGCGCCGCGATCAGTGTCTACGACACGGTCCTTGCCGCCGTGCCCGACCAGGCCGAGGCGCTTGCATACAAGGGATGGCTCGTCCGCCTCGCGGGCGTCTCCGCGCGCTCGGCCCTCGCGGTCGCCGACGGCGACGCGATCCTCGCCAAGGTTGCCCGTGTCGCGCCGGGCTATGCCGAGGGCCGGGCCTTCGACGGGATCGCCCTGCTCGAGGACGAGAACGACGTGGCCGGTGCGGCTGCGCAGTTCTCGGCCATGCGCGCGGATCGGCCGACGGCGACCCTGCAGGGGTCGGTCGCGTCGAGCATCACGAGCCACTACGCCGCGCTCGGCCGTCCCGTGCCGCGTGCGCTGCAGGGCTTCGCCGTCGCGGCCGCGGGCTCGCGTCGGAGCTGACTGGTCGGGCTCGGCCGGTCGGGCTCGGCCGGTCGGGCTCAGCCGGCGACGCTCGCGCAGGAGT
Organism: Acidimicrobiaceae bacterium; assembly: GCA_027335685.1. Classification (GTDB taxonomy): domain Bacteria; phylum Actinomycetota; class Acidimicrobiia; order Acidimicrobiales; family Bog-793; genus JAJZCK01. Next base: position 35,727 of record DAHWHN010000029.1, on the reverse strand, counting down.
CGTCCCCGAGGGCGCGCGACGACATCTGGACCGGCACCGAGTCGCCGCACAGCCCGGCGAGCAGGCCCTGGACCAAGCCGCGGTCGACCGCGCAGAGCACCGGGTGCTCCGCGACGATCTCGCCGAACGGGCAGCTGTCGCGGACGATCGCGGTCGCCGGGCCGCGACTGTCCGCGTGCGCCGCGAAGCCCTGGGCTGTCAGCGCGTCGGCGACGACCGACATCGCCGCCCGGGGGGTGCGCTGGGGGTCGCCCGGGGCCATCGAGGCCGCGAGGGACCTCCCGTACTGCTCGCCCACCTGCTCGGCCATCTCCGCCGCGACCGCGGGGTCGAGAAGGCCGAGCGCCCGCACGAGCAGGGTGACGAGCAACTGGTCGGGGCGGGGCGGGGCGGGAAGGGTCGTCGCGCGCTCCGAGCCGCGGTAGCGCTTGGCGGGCCGGCCGGCCCCGGCGCCACCGTGGTCCAGCGTGACCGTGAGATAGCCGCCAGCAGCGAGCTTGTCGAGGTGGTGACGGGCGACGTTCGGGTGGACGGCGAAGTGCCTGGCCACCTCGGCTGTCGTCACGCCTGCGCTGTCGCGGGCGAACAGGTAGATCTGCCGTCGCGTCGCGTCGCCGAACGCCGAGGTGACGGCTGCGACGACAGCCGTGAACGACTCGTCCTCGCCGGGTCTCGCCATGGTCGCCTCGACGGGCCGCTCCTGGTCCGCGACGGAGCTCACGCCGCTATCCTACCGATGGCCTGCCAATCGGGCGCTCGTCGGGACGCGCGGCCGCCTGCCGGTGCAACGGGGCCCGTCGAGACCGGGAGGTGCGCTGTGTTGGCTGATCGAGAGATGGCCCTGCGGGAGGCAGTGGAGCGCGTCGTCGACCCCGTCTTTTTCCAGACGATCGGCGAGCTCGCCACGGTGCGGACCCTCCGGCTCTCCCGGCGTGGCGTCGAGGCCGTCGTCGCCGTCGCGTCGGAGCACTACCCCCTCCCCGACGAGCTGCACGCGCGCGTCGTGGCCGCTCTGACCGGCGTGGTCGAGGCCGGCGTGGAGGTCACCGTCGAGCTCGAGGCGATGGACGAGGACGAGCGCGCCGCGCTCGGCGAGCGCCTGCACGAGCTCGGGCTCGCGGCAGCCGGGCCGGCTGGCGCGGGCGAGCGCACGGGGGCCGACGAGCGGCGGAGCCCGCTCGCCTCTCCCCAGAGCCGGACGAGGGTGCTCGCGATCGCGTCGGGCAAGGGCGGTGTCGGCAAGTCCACCGTGACAGTGAACCTCGCCGTGGCGCTCGCCCAGGCAGGGCACAGTGTCGGCCTGCTCGACGCGGACATCTACGGCTTCAGCGTCCCGAGGATGCTGGACGTCGGGCATCCCCCGATGGTCGTGGGCCGGACCATCGTCCCGCCCGTCGCGTTCGGGGTCCGCGTCATGTCGACGGGGTTCTTCGTCGACGAGGACAAGGCGATCGCCTGGCGCGGTCCGATGCTCCACAAGGCCCTCGAGCAGTTCCTCGTCGACGTCCACTGGGCGGCGCCGGAGTTCCTCGTCGTCGACATGCCGCCGGGCACCGGCGACGTCGCGCTCTCGGTTGCCCAGCAGCTCCCGCGCTGCGAGCTCTACGTCGTGACGACCCCGCAGCCGGCTGCGCAACGGGTCGCGCAGCGCGCGGGCGCGCTGGCGCGCCAGCTCCGGCTGCCCCTGCGGGGCGTCGTCGAGAACATGTCGTGGTTCACGACGCCCGACGGCACCCGCTACGAGCTGTTCGGCGCGGGCGGGGGAGCCGAGCTCGCCGCGACGCTCGACGTCCCGCTGCTCGCGCGCATCCCGCTCGTGCCGGCCGTGCGCGAAGGTGCCGACGACGGCCGGCCGGTCGTCGTCGCGGATGCCGGCGGCGAGGTCGCGCAGGTCTTTGCCGACCTCGCCGCCGCGGTCGTCGCCCTCGGGCCCGCTCGCGTCTACCGCACGGAGCTCCGGATCTCGTGATCGACGCCGACGCCGACGCCGGCCCGGGGTCGAGCGAGCGGGCGCAGACCTGGGCCGCGACGATGGAGGGTCACCGCCGGGTGCCCGGCTGCAGGTTCGCCCACGAAGCCGGTGGGCCGGCGATCGGTCCGTGCACACCGCTCGGACGTGCCGAGCGCGAGGAGCGCGAGTCACGCGACCTCGCACCTGGTGCGACCCGCGCCGTCGGTGCCGGCGACAGGGCGCGCCCCGAGGAGCCCGACGCCGTGCGGACGTGCTTCGAGCGGGACCGCGACCGCATCCTGCACTCGACGGCCTTCCGCCGTCTCGCGGGCAAGACGCAGGTCTTCGTCTTCCCCGCGGACCACCAGAGGACCCGACTGACCCACGCCCTCGAGGTCGCCCAGGTCGCGACGTCGCTCGCCCGGTCGCTCCGGCTGAACGTCGCGCTGGCCGAGGCGATCGCCCTCGGCCACGACTGCGGTCACGGTCCCGGCGGGCATGCGAGCGAGGACGCCTTCGCGCCGTACGTGGCGGGTGGCTACGATCACGCGGTGTGGGGCGCGGACGTCGTCCTCGCGCCGCTCAACTTGACGGCCGAGGTGCTGGACGGCATCCGCAACCACTCCTGGTCGCGCCCTGCGCCGTCGACCCCGGAAGGGGAGGTGGTCAGCTGGGCGGACCGGATCGCGTACTGCGCGCACGACCTCGAGGACGCGGTTGCCGCCGGTCTCGTCGCGTTGGACGAGGTTCCCGAGGTCGTGCGGGAGCGTTGCGGCGTGACGCGCAGCGGTCAGCTCCGCGCCTTCATCGACGACCTCGTCGCGACGACGATGTCGTGCGGTTGCGTCGCGATGAGCGACACGATGGCCGACGCGCTCGCGGCACTGCGCGACTTCAACTACCGCACGATCTACACCCGGCCGGAGGCGAGGGAGCAGGGGGCAACCGTCGTGCGGATGCTCCGGGCCCTCGTCGACCGGCTCGCTGCCGGCCCCGGCGGCGCGACGGGGGACGGATCGGCTGGAGGCGAGGACGCGGTGGGGCGCGCAGTCGCCTACGTGGCGGGCATGACGGATCGCTACGCCTGCGAGGCGGCCCTGCGCCAGCTCGGCTGGCCCGCCTCCGCGCTGCCGCGGGGCTTCGACATGCCCGGAGACGGGCGGCACCGCTGAGGCTTTCCCGACCTCCGGCCCGCCCGAGCTCCGACGCCCGAGCCCCGAGCGGGACCTGGGCCTCGGGAGCGCCGGGGTCGCGAGCCGACGGGTCAGATGCCGTCCTCGGTGTCGGTGCGCTCGTCGCCCCGATGGTCGGCAACGGTGTCCCGCACGAGCGCCGGCGCGGGGAAGGCCCCGACCGAGCTCTGCTCGGCGGAAGCGACGCGCGGCTCGGGTCGCGAACCCGAGGGCGCGAGCATGTCCTTCACGCCCCCGAGCAGGCCCGCGAGCTCCATCGGGACGACGAACTTCGTCGACGGCGAGGAGCCGACCTGTCGCAACGTGTCGAGGTACTGCAGGAGCATCGTCTTGTCGTCGAGATCCCGGGCGACCTGGACGATCACCTCGAGGCCGGAGGTGTAGCCCTGCGCGCGCAGCACGGCCGACTGCCGCTCGCCCTCGGCGGCGAGGATCGCCGCCTGCTTGCTCCCCTCGGCGAGCGTGATCGCCGCCTGGCGCTCCCCCTCGGCCCGGGTGATGGCGGCCGCCTTCTGCCCTTCGGCTTCGGTGACGGCGGCGCGCCGCGTTCGCTCGGCGGACATCTGGCGCGTCATCGCCTCCTGGACGCCCGGAGGCGGGTTGACCTCGCGCACCTCGACGCTCGTCACCTTCATGCCCCAGCGCTCGGTCACGTCGTCGAGTCGGACGCGCAGCGACGCGTTCATGTCCTCGCGCTTAGAGAGCACGTCGTCGAGCGCCATGTCGCCGACGACGCTGCGGAGCGTCGTCGCGGCGACGTTCAGGGCCGCGCCGGCGAAGTTCTGCACGGTGAGGACCGACATCTGGGGGTCGACGACCTTGTAGAAGATGATGAAGTCGATCGAGATCGGCGCGTTGTCCTTCGTGATCGCCGTCTGGTGCGGGATCTCGAGGAACTGCTCACGGAGGTCGACCAGGCTCGTACGGTCCGTGACCGGGTTGACGAGGACGAGGCCCGGACCCTTCGTCCCGGTCGCCCGCCCGAGCCGGAAGAGCACGAGGCGCTGGTACTCGCGCACGATCTTGACCGACATGCCGAGCCCGACGAGGAGCCCGAGGACGACGACGACGGCGACGATCCCGATGATCACGACGAGAGACCTCCTGCCTCGGTGATCGACTCGTCCCGCCAGACGTTGAGGCGGACGCCGTCGACGCTCACGACCTGGACCGCGTCGCCGTCGTGGATTGGCCCGTTCAGTGAGGTCGCCGACCAGTTCTCGCCCCGGACGCGCACGATGCCCGCGGGTGCGAGCTCGCCGACCGCCACGCCCATGCTGCCCTCGACGGAGCGCAGGGCCCGGACGTTCGTCGCGACGTTCTTGCCCGACAGGGCTCGCCAGGCGGCGAAGCCCACCCCGCCGGAGACGACGACGTCGGCGGCGAGCAGGGCGAACAGCAAGGGTCGCGCCTTGCCGTCGGCGAGCATGATCACCATCCAGGCCGCGGCGACCACGCCGAGGACTCCCGCGGCGAGGTGCGCGTGCGGGCCGGTGTGCAGGCCCACGAGCGTCGCGAGGACCACCATGCCCAGCAGCACTCCGGCGACGACCCACATGGCGCCTCCCTTCGCGGTTGCGCTTGCTCCATGGTACTCGTGCCAGGGCGCGTGCGGCCGTCGGCGTGCGGGGCGCCGGCGCCGAGCACCTACGATGGCCGCGACAGGTCCGGAAGGAGCAGACGGGTGGACGTGCGGATCGGCATCATTCACACTGCGAAGGAGCTCGACGTCGAGCTCGGCGCAGACGTCGAGAGGGACGAGCTCGTCGCGACGATCGAGGGGGCCCTCGCCTCGGGCGACGGCGTTCTCTGGCTCACGGACAAGAAGGGTCGCCGTGTCGGCGTGCCCGCTGCTCGTGTCGCGTACATCGAGGTCGGAGCGCACACCGACGACCGTCGGGTCGGCTTCGGCGCGCCGTAGGCGGGCCGGGCGACGGTGAGCGGCCTGCTCGACCGCCGGCTGCTCTTCGTCACCGGCAAGGGAGGGGTCGGCAAGACGACCGTCGCCGCGGCGCTCGGGATGCTCGGGGCGTCGCGGGGCAAGCAGGTCCTCGTCTGCGAGGTCGAGCCCAAGGGGGACGTCGCCGCCGCCTACGAGTGCGCGCCGGCGGGGTTCGTCCCGCGCCAGGTCGCGCCCGGCCTCCATGTCATGGAGATGGACACCGAGGCGTCGCTGCGCGAGTACCTGCGCCTCAACCTCCGGCTCCCGACGGTCGGGCGCATCGGGCCCGTGGCCCGGGCGTTCGACTTCGTCGCGAACGCCGCGCCCGGGGTACGCGAGATCCTCACCGTCGGCAAGCTCTGCTACGAGGTACGCGAGGGCCACTACGACCTCGTCGTCGTCGACGCAGCGGCCACCGGGCACATCGTCGGCCAGCTCGCGGCCCCTGTCGGGATCAACGAGCTCGTCAAGGTCGGCGCCGTCCGCTCCCAGACCCGCTGGATGCTCGACATCCTCGAGGACGCGCGCTCGACAGGGGTCTGCATCGTCACCACTCCCGAGGAGATGCCTGTCAACGAGGCGATCGACCTCGCCGGGCGCCTCGAGGGCGAGACAGGCGTGCACCTCGCGGCCCTCGTCGCGAACCGCGTGCTCCCCGAGCTGTTCTCGAGGGGCGAGGAGGAGGTCTTCGACGCCCTCGGCGAGCCGGAGGCCGTCGCAGCCCTCGGCGCCGGACCGGGCGGAGGATCCGAGGCCGCCGTCGCCGAGGTGCTCGGCGCCGCCGCGCTCGCCGTCCGGATCCGCCGGACCGGCGCGGGGCACCTCGAGCGGCTGCACGCCGCCCTCGGCGCGTCCTGCCCCCTCGCGTACGTTCCCTATCTGTTCACGCGGGCGGACGGGGCTCGCGCCGTCCGGCAGGTCGCGGACGCGCTCGCCGAGGAGCTCGCCGAGTGAGCGCCAGTTCCTCTCCCCGCGCCGGTGCCGCCCGGTCGCCGCTCGAGCGGCTGCTCGGGTCGCGCGAGGTCGTCATCGCCTGTGGACCCGGTGGCGTGGGCAAGACGACGACCGCCGCCGCGATCGCGGCGACGGTGTCGGTCCGCACCGCGGCGAAGGTGCTCGTCCTCACCGTCGACCCGGCACGCCGGCTCGCCGACGCCCTCGGCGTGGCGGGGATCGGCAACACGGCGTCACAAGTCCCGTCCGCGGCGTTCTCGGCCGCAGGCGTGCGGCAAAAAGGCGAGCTGTGGGCGGCGATGCTCGACACCAAGCAGTCCTGGGACGCGCTCGTCAGCCGGCACGCCCCCGACGCGACGACCGCCGCCCAGATCTTCGCCAACCCGATCTACCAGAACATCACCGGTCGCTTCGCGCAGAGCCACGAGTACATCGCGATGGAGCGCCTCTACGAGATCCACGCGGAGGGCACCTACGACCTCGTCGTCGTCGACACGCCGCCGACGCGCGACGCGCTCGACTTCCTCGACGCACCGGGGCGCATGGCGGACTTCTTCGCCTCGGGGCTGTTGCGCTGGCTCGTCGCGCCGGCCCGCTCGCGCCTCGTCGGCCTCGCGTCCCGGCCGTTCTACCAGGTCGTCGATCGCATCCTCGGGACGCAGTTCCTGGGGGACGTCACGGAGTTCTTCCTGTTGTTCCAGAGCATGTACGACGGCTTCGTAAGCCGCGCCCAGGCGGTCGGCTCGCTGCTCGGCGACGCGCGCACGACCTTCATGCTCGTGACGACGCTCGAGACCGTGCCGGCCGTCGAGGCGACCCGCTTCGCCGCCGCGCTCGCGGATCGACGCCTCCACCTCGGCCTTCTCGTGGTCAACAAGGTCCTCCCGGCGAGCCTCGCGGATCCCGAGGCGGTCGCCGTCGCCGAGGCGCTCCAGGGAGAGCCTGCGGCGCGCGCCCGCGCCCTTCTTGCCGCGCTGCCGGGCGGGCTCGCCGGCTCGAGCGAGGAGATGGTCGCACGCGTGCTGGCCGAGATCGGCCGGAGCTTCGCGAGCTTCGGGCTCGTCGCGAGCCGCCAGCGCGAGCTCCTCGCCGAGATGTCGGCCGCGCACGAGGTCACCGCGACCGTCCCGCATCTCGCGTCCGACGTCGTCGACCTGCGTGGCCTGCTCGCGATCGGCCGCCACGTCCTCGAGGGAAGCGTCGACTAGCCGGCCGTCCGGGGCCACGTCCGGGCGTGCCCGGGTGCCGCCTACGATGGGCTCCTTGCTCGACTACCACGTCCATCTCTGGCCCCACGCGGAGCGTGCGAGCTCGGCCCAGTACGGCCTCGAGGCGCTCGCCGCGTACTGTGCGCGCGCTGCGGAGGCCGGCGTCGAGGAGATCGCGCTGACCGAGCACCTCTTCCGGTTCCGGGCCGGCCGGTCGGCCATCGGCGACGTCGCGGCGGGCGAGCAGGACCCGGTCCTGCGCGCGACGATGGAGTCCTACTTCGACCACCACGCAACGGCGGACCTCGACGAGTACGTGACGGCTGCGCTCGAGGCGCGCGCTGCTGGCCTCCCGGTCGTGGTCGGGCTCGAGGTCGACTACTGCCCGGGCCGCATGGACGCGATCGGGCGTCTGCTCGCCGGGTATCCGTTCGACGTCCTGCTCGGCTCGGTCCACTGGCTCGGTGCCTGGCTGTTCGACGACGTCGGGGACGAGACGTCGGAGGCGCAGTGGCGGCTGCACGGGGCCGACGACGCGTGGCGCCGCTACACCGGCGCGCTCGAGGAGCTCGCGGCGACCCGCTCGTGCGACGTGCTCGCCCACCCGGACCTCGTGAAGGTCTCGGGGCGACGCCCCGGTGACGCCCTGCTCGCGGAGTGCCACGAGCGCATCGCCGTCGCCGCCGCGGCGTCGGGCATGGCGGCCGAGATCTCCTCCGCGGGTTGGCGCAAGCCGGTCGGCGAGGCGTACCCCGCGCCGAGCCTGCTCGAGCGCTTTCGTGCTCTCGGCGTGCCCGTCACGACGGCGTCGGACAGCCACGGGCCGGGCGACGTCGCGGACCGGGCGGCAGACCTCGCGCACCTTGCCGAGTCGGCTGGCTACACGACGCTGCGGGCGTTTCGCGCCCGGGTCGGCCGAGACGTCCCCCTGCGGGGCGCGGTGCCGGCGTGACGTCGCCCGCCGACCTCGCGCGCGAGTACACCGGCCTGGACATCGGCGCACGCAAGCACCTCGAGAGGTTGATGGGAGCGTGGGGGATGCTCTCGGACCTGTCCTTCTCCGACCTGCTGCTCTACGTTCCCCTCGACCAGTTCTCGCTCGCGGTCGCGCACGGCGCGCCGGACGGCCCGCCGGCAGGGGTCGACGAGGAGGAGGGGGCAGCCTTGCATGGCCTGCACTTCGTCGTGCTCGGCCAGATGCGCCCGACGACGAGCTCGACGCTGTTCGAGCTCGACCTCGTCGGCCAGGTCGTCGCCGCCGGCGAGCTGCCGCTCGTGCTCGACTCGTGGCGGAGCGGGACGATCAAGACGGGTGAGCGTCCCGCCGCGAGCGACGAGGGAACCTGGCGGGACCAGTGCATCCCGGTGCGGTGCGCGGGGGAGGTGGTCGGCGTCCTCAGCCGGGTCTGGTCGCCAACGGGGGGTCGGCGGACCGGAGGTCTCGAGCGCGTCTACCTCCGCCTGTTCGACCGGCTCGCGGTCATGGTCGCGTCCGGCCTCTACCCGTTCGTCACCGACGACGCCGGCTTCGAGGAGGCACCCCGGGTCGGGGACGGCGTCCTCGTCCTCGACGAGGAGCGTCGTGTCGCCTTCGCCTCGCCGAACGCCGTCAACGCCCTCCACCGCATGGGGATCGTCTCGTCGATCGTGGGCTCGGACCTCGCGTCGCTCGGTGTCGACGCCGAGGCGGTCTCGCAGGCCTACAACGGGCGCGTGCCGGTCATCGAGGAGCTCGAGCGGCGACCCGACGTGATCGTGCTGCTCCACTGCATCCCGCTCGTCGACGACGGGATGGTCACCGGTGCTCTCGTGCTGCTGCGCGACGTCACCGACCTGCGCCGCCGCGACCGGCTGTTGCTGTCGAAGGACGCGGCCATCCGGGAGGTCCACCACCGCGTGAAGAACAACCTCCAGACGATCTCCTCGCTGCTGCGGCTCCAGTCGCGCCGGCTCGAGGACCCCGCCGCGCGGGTCGCTCTCCTCGAAGCCGAGCGGCGGATCCGGGCGATCGCCCTCGTCCACGAGATCCTCGCCCGCGATCCTGGCGAGCAGGTGCCCTTCGACGAGATCGTGCCGGCCCTCGTCCAGCTCGCCCGGGACGCGAACGTCTCGGCGCGCCACGTCGACATCACGGTGCACGGCGACGCCGGCGACCTCGTGGCCGACGTCGCGACGCCGCTCGCCGTCGTCATCGCCGAGCTCTTGCAAAACGCGGTGGAGCACGCGTTCCTCGACGCAGCGCCCGACGGCCCGGAGGTCGACCTCGCTCTCGCGAGCGCCGACGGGCAGCTGCTCGTCGAGATCCGGGACAACGGTCGCGGCTTCCCGCCTGGATTCGACGTCGACCGGACCCGCAGCCTCGGGCTCTCGATCGTCCGCGACCTCGTCCGCAGTCAGCTCTCGGGCTCGATCGAGGTTCGCTCGGACGGCGGAGCGATCGTGCGCATCGCGGTGCCTGTCGTGACGGCGCCCGGCGGCGCCGAGCTCAGCTTCACCTGACCGGTCCCCACGGTCAGGTGCCCGCTCACGACGCGCGTCGCTGCCGGGCGAGCCAGGCCTTGCGCAGCTTGCGCCGCTCCTCCTCCGACGTCGCGCCCCACACGCCCGACTCCTGGTTCGTCGCGAGGGCGAACTCGAGGCACTCGCTCTGGGCGTCGCACGACCGGCACACAGCCTTGGCCGCCTCGATCTGCTCCACGGCCTGACCGGTCGAGCCGATCGGGAAGAAGAGGTCCGGGTCCGTGTCTCGGCACGATGCCCGCTCGCGCCAGAAGTCGCCATCCCAGTCGATCGACCTGTTCCAGCTGAGGGCCACAGTGCCTCCTCACGTGCAGCGCCGCCATGGCGCGTCCCACCCGTCATGTGCATCTGTTCACAAGGCAGGGCGGCCCCCCGCTCCCGCGCCGTGTGAACTGCCCTGTCCTCGGGCGGCGAGCACTGACTGGCGGCGGTCATGCTACGCCCGGGTCGCCTGCGGATCAAGGATGGGATCGCGCGTCGGACCCGTCGTCCCCGGTGCGGGGTACGCGCGGCGAGTCGCGGCGCGCGGCGAGTCGCGGCGACCATCCCCGGTTCGCGGCTCGCGAGCCGGTAGTGTGCTCCACTCGAGCGACCAGGGGTCTGGCCGAGGAAGGGCAGGAGCGTGCTGTTCCCGACGATCGACTTCGCCATCTTCTTCGGCGTCGTCTTCGTCGGCAACTGGCTGCTCGCTCCCCACCCGACCTCGTGGAAGATCTTCGTCCTCGTCGCGAGCTACGTGTTCTACGCGTGGGCCGACTGGCACGACGTCGCGCTCCTCGCAGGGTCCACCGGTATCACCTACGCAGGTGGCCGGCTGATCGACGCGGCGCGGAGCCCGACGGCGCGCCGACGGTGGCTCGCCGTGACGGTCGCCGCGGAGATCGCCCTGCTCGCGGGGTTCAAGTACGACGGGCTGCTCTCGCTCACGGCCGACGACGCGCTGCGCCGTCTCGGGCTGCACGGGACACCCCTCCCGCTCGCCGCGCACGTCGTCGTCCCGATCGGCGTCGGCGTCTACACCCTCATGGGGCTGTCCTACGTCGTCGACGTCTACCGCGAGTCCTTGCGGACAGCGCCACTTCTCGACGTCGCGGTCTACTCGTCCTTCTTTCCCCTGCTTGTCGCGGGACCGATCGTGCGCGGCAACCAGCTTCTGCCGCAGATCGCCCGGAGCGCGCAGCGCGACCAACGTCACCTCGACCTCACCGAGGCAGCCTTCCTCGTCCTCGGGGGCCTGTTCAAGGCGGTCGTGGTCGCGAGCTACGTCTCCAAGGCGATCGTGGCGCCGGTGCTCGCCGCCCCGTCCGCGCACAGCGCCCCGGAGATCCTCCTCGCCGCCTACGGCTACAGCGTCCTGGTCTACTGCGAGTTCAGCGGGTTGACCGACATGGCGATCGGGTGCGCGCTGCTCCTCGGCGTCCAGCTCCCGAGGAGCTTCGACGCGCCGTACGCGGCGCGCTCGCTCGAGGAGTTCTGGCGACGCTGGAACATGACGCTCGTTCTCTGGCTGCGGGACTACCTCGACGCTCCTCTCGGCGGCGACCGCTCGAGCCGCGCCGCGTCGTACCGCAACATCGTCGTCACGACGCTCCTCGGGGGCCTGTGGTACGGAGCGAGCTGGACCTTCGTCGCCTGGGGTGCGCTGATCGGGATCGGCCGGTGTGTCGGCCACGCGCGGCGCGCCCGGCGGGCGCGCGCCGGCCGGAGCCCGCAGCGCGACGGCACGACGGCACGCTGGTTGGAGCGGCTCGTGACGTTCAACCTCGTGAGCCTCGCCTGGCTGGTCTTCGGCGCGCGCGACGTCCACGGCGCCGTGACCCTCCTCACGAGGCTCGCGACGACCTGGGGGGAGCCCGCTCGGCTCGTCCGCCTCCCCGTCGTCGCAGCCGTCGTGCTCGCGTTGAGCGTCCAGCTCCTCCCGCGCCACGTCGGCATACGCGCGCGCGAGCTGTTCGTCGAACTGGGTACGGTTGCCAAGGGGGTCGTCCTCGGCGTCGCGATGCTCGTCGTCACGACGCTCGGGCCGGCGGGCGTCGCCCCGCTTGTCACTATCCGGTTCTGAGCGGAGCCTGGAGGTCGTGAGGCGGATGCGCCGGGCGAGCACTGCGCACTCGAGGCGTCGGCGTGCGACGACGAGGGGCCGTCGCCTCGTCGCCGCGGGGCAGGTGCTCGGCGTCGCTCTCGTCTGCTTCGCGACCTGGCTCCTCCTCGACGCCCACCGCCTCTACGCCTCCGCGCTCGCCTCGCCATCCGGTGCGCGCCGCGACGTGGCGGTCGCGGTGCTCCGTCCGGTCGCGCGCCTCGGCGACGCCTTGGGCCTCGACCAACCGGTCCACGGGGCCGACGTGCTGCTCGCCAGGCGGCCGGCGCCCGGCGGCCCTGCGGCGTCGCTGCCGGCGCGTCCTCGTCCCCGGCCGTCCGGCCACGCGGGTGCGCCGGCGGCACCGCGGACCGCATCGGGCCGCTCCGCGCTCGCCGGCGTCCGGGCAGGCCAGGCGACGCGCGCCGTCGGCACGCGCGCCGTCCGGACGTGGACCACCCCGCTCGTGCAGCCTCGACCGGGCCATGTCCTCACGATCCTCGTCGTCGGGGACTCGATCGGCGAGGACCTCGGCATCGGCCTCGCGAACCTGCTCGGCAACCAGCCTGACGTCCGCGTCGTCCAGGACGCGGTCGGCTCGACCGGACTGGCTGCCGTCGGGTACTACGACTGGCCGGTCGAGCTCGAGCGCGAGCTCCGTGCGATCCGCCCGCAGCTCGTCGTCGTGATGCTCGGCGGCAACGACGCGCAGAGCTTCGACGTCGGGTCGACCTACGTCGGCTTCGGGAGCGCGCTGTGGCACGCGATCTACGGGGCGCGCGTCGCGACGATGATGCACGAGGCGACTGGCGCGGGCGCGCAGGTCCTGTGGGTCGGCATGCCGATCATGTCGCCGCAGTCGGTGCTGTCCAACACCGACATGCAGATCGAGAACGCGGTCTACGCGAGCGAGGCGCGGCGCCACCGCGGCACCGTCTACCTCTCGACGTGGCGGCTGCTCGCGACGCGCACCGGCCAGTACAGCGAGTACCTGCCCGACGCGTCGGGCACCCTCGTCCAGGTGCGCGACCCCGACGGCGTCCACATCGACGCCCCGGGAGGCACGGACCTGCTCGCGTCCGGCGTCATCGACGAGATCGACCGGGTCTGGCACGTCCGGCTGTGAGCCGGGTCCTCCGGAGGGTCAGTGCGCGCGCTGGCGTGCGCGGGAGGCCTCGACCTCGGCCTCGGCCGCCGCGCGCCCGACCCACTCCGCGCTCTCGACCTGCTTGCCCGGCTCGAGGGCTTTGTAGACCTCGAAGAAGTGCTGGATCATCTGGCGCTCGTAGTCGGGAATGTCCCCGAGGTCCGCGATGGCGTCGTAGCGCGGGTCGCCGGCCGGCACGCAGACGATCTTGTCGTCCGGCCCCTTCTCGTCCGTCATCTTGAACATCGCGACGACCCGCGAGCCGATCAGGCAGCCGGGGAAGGTCGGCTCCTCGACGAGCACGAGGGCGTCGAGGGGATCGCCGTCCCGCCCGAGGGTGTCCTCGACGAAGCCGTAGTCGGCCGGGTAGCGCGTCGCGGTGAACAACGTGCGGTCGAGGCGGATGCGTCCCGACTCGTGGTCGACCTCGTACTTGTTGCGTTGCCCTCTCGGGATCTCGATGACGACGTCGACGTCCACGCGCAGTCTCCTTCGGTATCTGCCGGACGCGTGAGCCCACGCGCCGCCCGCATGGTAGTCAGCGGGCCGCGTGCCCGGCCGACGCTCGGCCGCGCGCGAGCCGGGCGAGGCGAGCGACGAGCACCTCGAGCACGAGACCGTCCGGCCAGCCGAGCCTGCCGCGCAGGTCGAGGTCGGCAGAGGCGACGAGCAGGACGGCCTGGACGATGCGGTCGTGGCCGAGCCGGCGTGACTGGGCGAGCGCCTTTTTCGCCGGGTAGGGGCGGAGCCCGGTCAGCGCGGCAGCCGACGCCTCGTCTGTCGCGTCGCTGCCGTCGAGGCGGAGCATGGCGCCGACGTGGCGGTGGAGCGTCGCGAGGACCTGCAAGGGGTGGCGCTCGCCGCCGGCGAGCATCCGCTGGAGCGCCGCGACGGCGGCACGCGCGTCTCCGGAGTCGATCGCGTCCGTGAGGTCCCACGGCGCGACGCCGCCCGCCGACCCGAGGAACGGCTCGAGATCCTCGAGGCCGACGGCGCTCCCCGGGCCGTAGGCGTCGCCGAGGGACGCGAGCACGCCGTCGAGGCGCGCGATGTCCTCCCCGAGGTGCTCCGCGAGCCGGCGCGCCGCCGCGGGCGCGAGCCGGACCGGGCCATCGCGCAGGCGCTGCGTGAACCAGGCGCTGCGCGCCTTGCCGACCGGCGCGGGCGCGGCGTCGACGACGACGCCTGCAGTGCGGACGGCCTTGAGCAGCGCCGCCGGAGCCTGCTTGCCCGCGCAGGCGAGCACGAGGACCGTCGTCGCAAGCGGCTCGGCGAGGTACCCGACGACGTCTTTCAGCTGGCTCGCGTCGAGACCGGCCGCGTCACGGAGCACGACGACCCGGCGGCTCGCGAGGAACGGCGGCGTCCGGCACGCGCCGAGCGCGAGTGACACGGCCGGGACCTCGCCTTGGCGCGGCTCGCCACGGCCCGGCTCGCCGTACTCCTCGACAGGTGTCGGTCCCCCGTGGCCGTCGGCAGCGACGAGCCGGGCGAGCAGGGCGGTGAGCTCCTGGCTGACGAGCCCGACGTCCTCGCCGTGGACGAGGTAGGCGGCTCGGGGCGGCTCCGCGTCGCTCATGGCGCGCAGATCGCCGCGAGGAGGTCGACGACGCGCCGAGTGCCCGCGACGTCGTGGACACGCACGACCCGACAGCCCCGCGCGACGCCGAGGGCGACCGCCGCGAGGGAGGCGTCCCTGCGCTCGGTGACCTCGAGGTCGAGCACGACGCCGAGGAAGGTCTTGTTCGACGCCGACAGCAAAAGAGGCTGGCCGATGGCCGCGAGCCGGTCGGACTCGCGCAGCAGCCGGAGGGAGTGCGACGCGCTCTTGCCGAGGTCGAGCCCGGCGTCGAGCACGATCCGCTCCCGGGGGATGCCGGCGTCGAGAGCACGGTGCAACCGGTCCAGCAGGAACTGCTCGACCGCGCCGACGACGTCGTCGTCCGGGTAGCTCGGCTCCGGGTCGGCGACGCGGGGACGCAGGCGGATGTGGGTCGCGACGACGGTCGCACCGGCACGGGCCGCGGCACCGAGGTAGTCGGGGTCGGCGAAGCCGCTGATGTCGTTGCCGACGACGGCGCCCGCGGCGAACGCCGCCGCGGCGACGCTCGCTCGCCAGGTGTCGACCGACAGCGGGACGTCGAGGCGCGCCCTGAGGGCCTCGACGGTCGGCACGACGCGCTCGAGCTCCTCCTCCTCGGACACCTCCGGGCCCGGGCCCGCCTTCACGCCACCGACGTCGATGAGGTCCGCACCTGCCGCGACGAGCGCATCTGCTCGGGCGAGCAGGTCGTCGAGGGCGAACGTCGCGCCGCGGTCGAAGAACGAGTCCGGGGTGCGGTTGCAGATCCCCATGACAAGCGCCCGGTGCGTGCAGTCGTAGAGGCGGTCGCCGAGCGCGAGCTCGATCCGCACCGTCGGGACCGTCACGCGACCTGCGCCCGGTCCTGCCCCTGGCTGGCTCAACGCGTCCGTCCGCTGTCGTGCGCGGGCGCGCAGCTCAGAACAGCCGCGACGCGAGTGCCCGGCGATGCCGCTCGCGACGCTCGTCGTCTGGCGGCATCGTCTCGAGCAGGTCGACGTACTCCTGGCGCGCCGCCGGGTCCTGCTTGACGTGGTCGAGCAGCTCGGCGAGGCGCTCCTCGACCGTCCCGGTCCGCATGGCGCGCGCCGCGTCGCCGTCGGAGGCCGTGAGGCGCGCGAGCGCGGCGACCCGGCGGGTCTCGCTGGTCTCGGGGATGCGGGCGAGCAGGGCAAGGGCCTCGTCCGCGTCCCCCTTGTCGACGAGCAGCTCGGCGAGCGCCACGACCGCCGCGGGGTGCCCAGGCTCGATCTCGAGCGCGCGGCGCAGCGAGTCCTCGTCGCCCGCCGCCGCGAGCAGGTCGACCTCGCTCGGCGCCGCGAGCAGGCGACCGACGAACTCCTCGACCGCCTTCTCGGGGAGCGCGCCGACGAAGCTGTCGACGACCTTGCGCTTGTCGAGGGCGAAGACGGCCGGGATCGACTGGACGCGGAACGCCGCGGACACCTCGGGGTTCTCGTCGACGTTCACCTTCGCGAGCGCGACCTTGCCGCCCGTCTTCTCCACGGCCCGCTCGATGATCGGTCCGAGGGTCCGGCAGGGCCCGCACCACGGAGCCCACAGGTCGACCACGACGGGCACGTCGTCGGAGCGGGCCAGGACGTCGCTCTCGAAGCTCTGATCGGTCACGTCGACAGCCATGCCTCGACGCTATCTGCTCGCTCGCCGCCGTCGTGCACTCTCGGCACGCCGTTGCCGGGCTGCCCGGGCCGAGGCGGCGGGTACGCTCGGCAGTGCGTCCGCGGCTCGTCCGTCTGGTGGCGTCGCGTCGGTCGCGATGGTCTCCTCGGTCCGGTTGGAGCTGCAGCTCCTCGGACCCGACCGTCACGGCGAGTGGGAGCACAAGAGCAGGGCGTGGGGGAGCTGGCGTAGGGTGGACGGGGACTTGGTGCCTGGGGCGGCAATGGGCAAGACGCGCGACGACGAGAGCGACGAGCCGCACGGGGCGCGCGAGCCGCTTCGTGCCCCGGTCGGGCAGATCCTTGCCGGGCCGGGGTTCGCCGCGACCCAACTGGCTGCTCCCGCCGGCGGCGGGGAGGCCATCGCCGCGGAGGTCGCCCGGCTCGAGATCGACGTCTACTCGAACCTCGAGGGCCTCGCCGACAAAGCTCGCCTGCTCGCGGCGCGCGCGCGTGAGCAGGGAGACCGGTCCGCGGAGCTGCGCTGCCGTCTCGTGGAGGCCGACGTCCTGGCTCGCAGCCACGACGTCATCGCGGCTGTCGAGCTGATCCGGACCGTCCAGGAGGTGGCCGGGAGCGAGGGGAACCGGGTCGTGCTCGCGCGCTGCCATGCGATCATGGCGAACGCGCTCGACCGTCTCGGCGCGCGGGTCAACTCCCTCGACGAGGCCGAGCGGGCCGTGCAGCTCCTCGACGACTCGAGCCCGCTGCACCTCCAGCTCGACCACACCATGACGCTCGCGCTCTTGACGAGCTCGTTCCGCTCGGGAGCGGTCTCGTTCGACCTGTTCGACCGGGCGCTCGAGCTCGCGCACCGCCTGGGCGAGCCGACGATGCAGCTCGCCGTGCTCAACAACATGGCGTGGGTCCGCTACGAGTCCGGCGACCTCGACGCCGCGCGCTCGACGGTCGACGACCTGCTCCGGGTCGCGGCCGCGAGCGGAACCCGCCTCAACCTCTCGGTGATCGACACGGTCGCCCGGGTCCGCTTCGAGCTCGGCGACGTCGCCGGCGCGGAGGAGCTGCTGCGCGGCGGCATCGACGGACCCGATCCGGCACCCCAGACGGACTCGACAGCCCTGCCGGGTGCCCTGCTGTCGCTCGCGGAGATCGTCAAGAGCCGCAAGGGACCCGCCGCCGCACGCGCGGCCCTCGAGGCCTGCCTCGAGCTCGCGTCGGCCCGCAAGCTGCTCGAGCTGGAGGCGCGGGCACTGCGGGAGCTCGCGGGCGTCCACGCCGCGGACGGTGACTTCGAGCGGGCCTATCGGCTGCACGTCACCTTCTACGACCGCTGGGAGCAGCTCCGGGCGACGGAGGGGGAGGCGCAGGCCGCCGCGTTGCAGGCGCTCTACGACACCGAGCTCGCGCGCCGTCGGAGCCGCGAGTTCGAACAGCTCGCGCAGCGGGACCCGCTCACCGGGCTGTGGAACCGCCGCTACCTGAGCGACCGACTGCCGCGCCTGACGCGTATCGCGCGGCGCACGGGTCGTCCCCTGTCGGTCGCGGTGGCCGACCTCGACCACTTCAAGCGCATCAACGACGAGCTCTCCCACGAGGTGGGCGATCGTGTGCTCATCGCGACCGCGCAGCTCATGCGTCGTGTCGTCGAGCCGACGGGCTTCGTCGTGCGCTTCGGCGGCGAGGAGTTCCTCCTCGTGCTCCCCGGCTGCGACGCCGACGCGGCGGCGGCGGTCGCGGAGGAGGTGTGCGCGGCGATGCGCGCGCACCCGTGGCGAGACGACGTCGGGACCTGGCCCGTCACGGTGAGCATCGGCGTGTCGACGATCGGCCCCGAGGGCGACATCGGTGCCCTCATCGCCGCGGGCGACCGGAACATGTACCGGGCCAAGCGCGACGGCCGCGACCGGGTGACGACCTCGGCCGACCTCGACTGACGCCCCGGCGACCCCGCCGACCCGCCCCGGCGGCGCTGGTCCCGCGGCCGGGGCGGGCGCCGCAGCCGAGCGTCACGCGACGAAGTACTTGGCCCTCGGGTGGTGGCAGACGACGGCAAGGGTCGTCTGCTCGGGCTCGAGCTGGGTGCCGTCGCTCACCGACACGCCGATGCGGCCCGCGCCGAGCAGGTCGACCACCGTCGCGTTGTCCTCGAGCGACGGGCACGCGGGGTAGCCGAAGGAGTACCGCCCCCCCCGGTACTGCTGGCGGAACAGCCCCTGCACGCTCGGTCCGTCCTCGCCGGCAAAGCCCCACTCCTCGCGCATGCGGCGGTGCCAGTACTCCATGAGCGCCTCGGTCATCTCGACGGACAGCCCGTGCAGGGCGAGGTAGTCGACGTAGCGGTCGGACGCGAACAGCGTGCGCGCGTGCTCCGAGGCCCGGGCGCCCATCGTCGTGACGACGAGGCCGACGTAGTCGGTCTCGTCCGAGCCCACGTCGCGGAAGAAGTCGGCGATGCACAGATAGGGTGCCTCCCGCTGGCGCGGGAAGTCGAAGCGGGCGAGCTCGCGCCCGTCGCCCTCGCCGGCGCGTACGACGAGGGTGTTGCCGTCGGAGGCGGCGGGGAAGTAGCCCCAGGCGACCTGCGGCACGAGGACGTCGGCCGCCTTGGCCTCGTCGAGCCGGCCGCGCAGCTCGCTGCGCACCCGGGTCTTGAAGTCTGCGTCGCTCTCGCCCGGCTCGGGCCGGTAGCCCCACTGGTTGCGGAACAGGGCCGTCTCGTTGAGGTAGGGGAGGATGTCGTCGAGGGAGACGCCCTTCGCGATCCGCGACCCGAGGAACGGCGGGGTGAAGACCGGGTTGTCCGTCTCCACCTCGGGCGAGCGCCTCGGGAGCGTCGCGGGGTCGACGCGCGCGAGACGGGCGCTCTTGCGCTCGGGGAGCACGCGGCCGCTCGGCAGCGTGCCGAAGCTCGGGTCGTCGACGCCGGAGCGCTTGATCTCCATGATCTGCTCGAGGGTGCGCAGGCCCTCGAAGGCATCGCGGCCGTAGAAGACCTTGCCGTCGTAGACCTTGCGCAGGTCCTGCTCGACGAAGCTGCGCGTGAGGGCAGCCCCGCCGAGTAGCACGGGGATGTGCGAGGAGCCCTTGCGGTTCATCTCCTCGAGGTTCTCGCGCATGACGAGGGTGGACTTCACGAGCAGGCCGCTCATCCCGATCGCGTCCGCGTCGACCTCGTCGGCCTTGGCGAGCATGTCCCCGATCGGGACCTTGATCCCGAGGTTGTGGACCTCGTAGCCGTTGTTCGTCAAGATGATGTCGACGAGGTTCTTGCCGATGTCGTGCACGTCGCCCTTGACGGTCGCGAGCACGACCCGGCCCCGCCCCGAGCTGTCGGCGCGGTCCATGTGGGGCTCGAGGTGCGCGACGGCGGCCTTCATCGTCTCGGCGGACTGCAGCACGAAGGGCAGCTGCATCTCCCCGGTCGCGAACAGCTCGCCGACGGTCTTCATGCCGGCGAGGAGGATGTCGTTCACGATCGACAGCGCCGCCTGACCGGCGGCGAGCGCTGCGTCGAGGTCGTCCTCGAGCCCGATGCGGTCCCCGTCGACGATGCGCCGCTCGAGCAGCTGCGCGACGGTCCAGCCGCTGCGGTCCTCCTTGGTCGTCGCCGCGTCGCGCACGCCTGCGAACAGGGCGATCAGCTCTTGGAGCGGGTCGTAGCCATCGTGGCGCCGGTCGTAGATCAGGTCGAGGCAGACCTCGCGAGCCCGCTCGTCGATCTTGTGGAGCGGGAGGATCTTCGAGGCGTGGACGATGGCGGCGTCGAGGCCGGCGGCGGCGCACTCGTGGAGAAAGACCGAGTTGAGCACCTGGCGGGCGGCGCCGGACAGCCCGAACGAGACGTTCGACAGCCCGAGGATCGTCTGGACGCCCGGGAGCTCCGCCTTGATCCGTCGGATGCCCTCGATCGTCTCGATCCCGTCGCGCCGGCTCTCCTCCATCCCCGTCGAGAGCGGCAGCGCGAGCGGGTCGAAGAGCAGGTCGGAGGGCTCGAGGCCGTAGCGGCCGATGGCGAGGTCGTGGATCGCGCGCGCGGCGCGCAGCTTCCACGCGGCGTCGCGCGCCTGGCCCTCCTCGTCGATGCACGTGCAGACGACCGCTGCCCCGTGCTCGCGGGCGAGGGAGAGCATCGAGTCGAGCCGCGTGCCCGGGCCGTCGCCGTCCTCGAGGTTGACCGAGTTGAGCACGGAGCGGCCACCGAGCCACTCGAGGGCGGTCCGCACGACGGCGGGCTCCGTCGAGTCGACCATGATCGGGACGGTCGACTGGGTGGCGAGCCGGCTCATGATCTCGTCCATGTCGTGGACGCCGTCGGCGCCCGTGTAGTCGACGCAGACGTCGATGAGGTGCGCGCCCTCGCGCACCTGCTCGCGTGCCATCTCCGACGTCGTGTCGAAGTCGCCCTCGAGCATCGCGGTGCGGAAGCGCTTCGAGCCGTTCGCGTTCGTCCGCTCACCGACGAGCAGGACGGAGCTGTCCTGCGCGAAGGGCACGAAGCTGTAGAGCGACGAGACCCCCGGCTCGTGGACCGGCTCGACGCGACGCGGCACGAGCCCGCCGACGCGCTCGACGACGCGCGCGAGGTGGGCCGGCGTCGTGCCGCAGCAGCCGCCGACGACGCGGACGCCGAGCTCGGTGACGAAGCCGTGGAGGTGGTCGGCAAGCTCGTCCGGGGTGAGGTCGTAGTGCATCCTGCCGTCCACGACCGACGGCAGGCCGGCGTTGGGCAGCGTCGAGACGGGCATGCGCGCGTGCTCGGTCAGGTAGCGGAGCGGTTCGTACATCTCCGCCGGGCCGGTCGCGCAGTTGAGGCCGACGACGTCGGGGTGGAGCCCGTCGAGCGACGCGAGCGCGGCCGCGATCTCCGTCCCGGGCAGCATCCTGCCGGTCAGCTCGATCGTCACCTGGACCTGGAGGGGAACGTCCCGGCCGGTGGCGCGCATCGCGCGGCGGCACGCGACGAGGGCGGCCTTCGCTCCGAGAAGGTCGAAGACCGTCTCGACGAGGAGCAGGTCGACCCCGCCCTCGAGGAGGGCACGCGCCTCGACCTCGTAGGAGTCGCGCAGGTCGGCGTAGCGGATCTGCCCGAGCGTCGGGAACTTCGTCCCCGGGCCGATGCTGCCGGCGACAAAGCGCGGGCGGTCGGGCGTCGAGTAGCCGTGCGCGACCTCGCGCGCGATCTCCGCCGCGCGTCGGGCGAACTCCGCCGCGCGCTCCGCGACCTGGTACTCGGCGAGCACGGTCGGGAACGCGCCGAACGAGTCCGTCTCGACGACGTCGACGCCGACGTCGAGGAAGGACGCGTGGAGGTCCGCGATGACGTCGGGCCGGTAGACGACGAGGGCCTCGTTGCAGCCCTCGAGGCTCGGGCCGCCGAAGTCGTCGGGTCCGAGCTCGCGCAGCTGGAGGTTCGTCCCGGTCGCGCCGTCGAAGATCACGACCCGTTCGCGGACGAGATCGAGGTAGCCGGGCATCGCACCTGTACAGTACCGGCGGCGTGCGCACGGGCCGCCCAGGTCGCGCACTCCCGTGCGAGCGCCGGGTGGACCCGCCAGCGGAGCAGCTGGCGCTCGACGGCTGCCTCGTCCTCGCCGAGGTCGGCAAGGCTCATGGCGAGCTGGCGTGCGCGCCGGCGCAGCTCCTCGGGCCCGGGCGCAGCCGGCGCGCTGGCCGGCCGGTCGAGCAGGGCGAGCTCGTCGCGCAGCGCCTCGGGCAGGCGGGCGACGTGCCGTCTCGGCAAGGGGGGGAGCGACGTGCGGACGGCGATCGACGACGGGCCGCTCAGCCGGGCCATCTCGAAGTCCACCATGCGGGCGACGGTCCGCATGAGCGGGCCGTTGCGGCCCGTCCGCTCGCCGAGGCCGAGCGCACGCGACGTCGCCGCGACGTTGATCGCCGTGCCCGTCGGGGAGGCCTCGAGACACGCGGCCAGCCGGCGCAGAAGCAACGTCGTCGACGGACCGAGCACCGGGAGCCAGAACGTCTCGACGTAGAGCGACCGGGGATCGTGGCCGTAGGCGTCGACGAGGGGATCGCGCCAGGCGTCGATCCCGATGACGTCGGTGTCCACCAATCCTGCGAGCGAGGACATCGCAACCTCCTGAGCGCGTGTCGTGCGAGCTGACGGCGTAGCGTCGCGACCGGCCGTACTCGTGCGCCTACCGGCACGAGCCCGCGGCGCCTGTCGCAGGCGCGGTGTCGCAGCCGTCCGCGAGACTGCGTCCATGGCATTCGGGCAGCCCGCCGGTCCACCAGCATCGCCTCGCCAGCTCGAGGAGCTGCGTGCGCTCGTCGAGCAGGCCGGCCATGCCGACTTCCGGGACGCACGCGGTCCCCTCGGGCTCAACCAGCGCCAGGCCGCGGGACGGTTCACGCGCGCCGAGGCGGCTGCGCTGATCGAGCAGCTCGGCCAGCTCGGTCAGCCCATCCAGCCCGATTGCCGGAGCGGTGCCGGCCGTGCACGTGGCGCCGTGTCGCACGTCGGGGGAGCAGGCCACAGAGCCGACCCGTCGCCGGCCGACCCGTCGCCGGCCGAACCCGTCTCGGCCGCCGCGCTGCGTGTGCTGCGTGACGTGCCGTCGGCACATCTCGCGGCCGAGCTCCAGCGGCGCGGCTGGCTCGTGCTCGAGCCCTAGCGCACCCGATCCACCCCGGAGGTGGCGCCCCGCAATGGGGCGGCGCGCAACCGCTGTGGCTGGCGCCTAGCTGTTGCCGCCGGCAGCCTGTGCCGTCGCGTAGGCCTCGAGTCGGTCGAGCGCGTCGGCGTAGATCTGCTGGAGTGCGCGCGGCGCGAAGAGCCGCTCGAAGAAGCCGCCGACGCCCTGCGCGCCGTTCCAGCTCGTCGAGATCGTCACGACGGCAGCGCCGCCGGCCGGGACCACGGTGAAGGATGTGGTGAGCGACGACGACGTGTCGGACTCGAGAAGGACGCGGCCGGGCTCCGGCTCGGTGACCGCCATCCGGCACGGACGGTGGCGTCCTCCCGCGTTCACGGTGTAGGTGACGACGGTGCCTGCGCCGACGCCACCGGACTCGACGGCGAAGTCGGTGAACGCGGGGGGCAGGATGCGGGGGTGGTGGGTCCGCATGTCCGCGAGGTAGCCGTAGACGACGTCGGCCGGGGCGTCGATCGTGCGCTCTGCGTGGGCCTCGACTCGTGCCATGTCCCCCTGCCTAGCACGCCAACACCCGGTCTCGGTGCCCGGAGCCCCGGCCCTGCCTGTCCTGGCCCTGCCTGTCCCGGCCCGGCCCTGCCTGCCCGGCTCAGCGGGCGCGCAGCAGCGTCGCGCACAGCGTCAGCCCTGGCCCGAACGCGAGTGCGACGACGGCGGCGCCCGAGGGGACCGGCTGCACGCGCGTGATCTCCTCGAGGACGACGAGGATCGTCGCGGACGAGCAGTTGCCGTGCTCGGCAAGGGTCGCACGCGAGGCGTCGAGGGCTGTCGCCGGCAGGCCGAGGCGCTCATGCACGACGTCGAGGACGCGCGGGCCGCCCGGGTGGACCGCCCAGGCGGCGACGTCGCGGCGGGCGATGCCGTGCGGCGCGAGGAGGTCGTCCACGAGCGGGACGACGTGGGCGCCCACCTCGTCCGGCACGTGGCGGGAGAGGCCCATGCGGAAGCCTTCGTCGGTGACGTCCCAGGTCATCTGGCCGGCCGCCTCGACGACGCTCCGGCTCGACGCGTCGACGAGGTCGAGGTGCGCTGCGGCGCGCGCACCCGGTCCGGTCGCCGCACGGGGGCTCACCACGACGGCAGCGGCGGCGTCGCCGAAGAGCGCGTGGACGACGACCTGGTCGAGGTCGCGCGTCGGCGGCTGGAGGTGCAGGCTCGGCAGCTCGACGCAGACGACGGCGGCGGGCTGCGCGTGCGTCGCGACGAAGTCCCGGGCGGCCGCGAGGGCCGGGAGCGCCGCGTGGCAGCCGACGTGCCCGACGAGGAGGCGGTGCATGGCAGTCGACGTCGCGAGGTCCCGGGCGAGCAGGACGTCGAGCCCGGGTGTCGCGTAGCCCGTGCAGGAGGCGACGACGAGCAGCCCGAGCTCGCCGGCGTCGGCGCCTGCGTCCGCGAGGGCGTCCGCGACGGCGGCCGTGGCGAGCGGCAGGGCCTCCTGCACGTACCGGTCCATCCGTCGGGCGGTCGACCAGCGGGAGACGTCTTCGACGAGCGGGCTCACGGCAGCGCCGCGACGGGTGACGCCCGAGGTCGCGAACGCCGCCTCGGCGGAGCGCCGGTTCGCGAAGTGCGCGGCGAAGAAGCCGGCCCAGAGGACGCTCTGCTCGGTGGACGCGGGGAAGGCGTGCCCGAAGCCGGTGATCGACGCGGCTCGGATCGGTTGCGGCGGCTGACCCCCGGTTACCAGCGCGGGGTCTCCGCTGCGTGGTCGGGGTCCTGGCCCGTGGCGGCGAGGCCGAGCCAGTCGGCGCAGACGTCGGAGGTGGCTGGCTGGAGCGAGCCGCAGTGCGCGTCGCGAAAGAGCCGTTCGAGCGGGTGCCCGCGGCGGGTCGCCGAGGTGCCCGCGGCCTCGAGCAACGACGAGGCGACGAGCGCCGCCGTCTCGCCCGCGAGGAGCTTGGCGCGAAAGACCCAGCGGTTCGTCTCGCGGTCGCCCGGCGCCGCGTCGACCCGTCGCGCCGCCTCGGCGACGCACAGCTGTGCTGCCGCGACTGCCGCGTCCGCCCGACCGATGCGCGCCCGGACGGCCGGCATCCGGCGAGTGCCGCGCTCGGTCGTGTGCGCGACGGCCGCAGCGATCGCCGCTCGCGCCACGCCCACGTAGACCGCTGCGTAGCTCGCGACGAGCCACTGCGGCATGACCTGCGCGAGGAGCAGGGCGGTGCCCTCGACGCCACCGAGGAGCGCCTCCGGACCGACCGTCACGTCGAGGAGCAGGTCGTGGCTCGCGGTCGCCCGCATGCCGAGGGAGTCCCAGCTCGGCTGCACCGTGAGCCCGGGCCCGGACGGGACGAGGAAGTAGGAGATCCGCGGGCTCTCCGCGGCGGTGGGGGCGTCGGGCACCGGCCCGTGCGCGTCCGTCGGGGCTGCCTCCCGGGCCGCGACGAGGTAGGCGTCCGCGTGGCCTGCTCCCGACACGAACGCCTTGGCGCCGACGATGTGGAAGCCGCCGTCGACGCGGGAGTAGCGCGTCGCGACCTGTGCGAGTCGCGAGCCCACGCCGCGCTCGCTCATCGCCACCGCGTAGAGCCGGCCGTCGAGGGCGCCGGCGAGGATCTCGTCGCGCCGGGTGAAGTAGGAGTCCGGGGCGCCGAGAGCGCGCGCGAGCGCGTCGGGCGTCTGCGCGAGGGCTCCGGTGACCGACGCGTGCATGTTGAACACGAGCGCCGTGGCCCCGTTGCCTTCGCCGAGGGCCGACGCGACCGACGCGTAGTCGGCAAAGGTCGCCCCCGGTCCGCCGAGCCGGGTCGGGACCATGACCCCGAGCAGGCCCGCCGAGGCGATGTCCTCGATGTCGGCGAGGGGGAACGACCCGGACCGGTCGTGCGCCTCAGCGCGCCCGGCCAGGGTGTCGACGAGGTGGCGCGCGGCTGCGATCGCGGAGCCGGCGCCGTCGAGGCGCGGGATGGCGCGGCGCGCGCGGCCGTCCGGTGTCACCGCTGCTTCACCCCGATCCCCTGGAACAGCACGGCCGTCGACCAGGTCGGCACCATCGGCACCTCGGCTCGGCGGCCGAGGCGCCAGGCGATCAGTGCCCCGAGCGCGGGGCGCAGGCCGCGGAGGCGGAGCGCGACGCCGTGGCGAGCGCACTGCTCGACGAGGCGCCGCCGGTCGACGAACAGCGCGGGGTCGTGGATCCCGCGCGGCGCGCCTCCGGGCAGCCGCTCCGCGACGGTGACGGCGAGCAGCCGAGCGAGGGGGGTCGAGGCGATCGTGTCGACGACGAGGGTGCCGCCGGGGCGCAGGACCCGGCATGCTTCCGCGACGGCACGGTCGAGGTCGACGACGTGCTCGAGGATCTCCCCGGCGCTCACCACGTCGGCCGCGCCGTCGGCGACGGGCAGCGCGAGCGCGTCCCCGCGGGCGCAGCGCACGCCGTGGGAGCGCGCGAGCGCGAGGGCGGAGGCGCAGACGTCGACGCCGACGTGGTCGTAACCCTTCCCGCTGAGGTGCGGGGCGAGCAGTCCGGCCCCGCAGCCGATGTCGACGAGCACGGCCCCGGCTCTCGTGGCGGGCGGGACGGAGCCCCCGCGTGCGCGCGCAATCCAGTGGAGCATGGCGAGGGCACCGCGCGGCTCCCACCACTGGTCGGCGAGATCGTCGTACTGGCGTGGGTCGTTGCGCGCGAGCTCGCGGAGGCCAGCGCCGGCCCTGCGTCCCGCCCGCGTGGGAGCTCCCGACTCGGGGCGACCGTTCACCGGGTGCAGCCTAGGGCGGCGCGCCCGGCTACCAGCGGTCGCGGTGGACGACCTCGTCGGCCGGCCGCCGGCGCCGGTCCCGCGTTCGGCTGTGCCCGGCCGCGGCTGCGTGGCCGATCGCGACGGCGCCGACGACCTGGCGGCCGCGCGGCGCGCCGAATGCGGCGAGGAGCGCGTCCGGGTCGCCGTGGAGCCGGAAGAAGAGCGCGCCGAGGCCGGCGTCGGTCACGGCGAGCAACAGCTGCATGACGACGAACGACGCGTCGACGGTCCAGTACGGGACGTCCCAGCGCTCGGCGGGTCGACCGGCGAGGCCAGACGTCGCCTTGTCCGGCGCGGCGTAGCGCGCCACGTAGGCGTCCGGGTCGGCGACGGGCACGACGACGACGGGCGCGGCGAGCAGGGCTCTCGCCCCGTCGCCGTCGCGCCAGGCGCGGTCGCTCGCGCACGACCAAAAGAGCGCCCGCGACGCAGGCTCCTCGAGAACGAGCAGGTCGACGCCTTGCGAGAATCCGGCCGACGGTGCCCGCAGCGCGGTCGCGAGGAGGGAGTCGAGCACGCCGCCGTCGACCGCCGCGTCGGAGAAGCTGCGCTGCATGCGCCGTCGCCGTATCGCCTCGGTCAGCTCCACGGCCGTCCCTGCGGCCATCTCCTCGGCCGCCTCCATCGTCGTCTCCCCATGCCGGTACCGTACAGATCGGGCGGGGCCGGCAGGCGGGTCGGTTGGATCAGGTAATGCTGACTCCGCTGGTAGTGTTTTGCCGAGCGAACGGCGCCGTGCCGCATGGTGGGACGGTGGCACGCTGGTGACGACCAAGGAGCGCGATCGTGCCGAGCTTGAGAGACCTGCTGGCAAAGGCGAAGGCCGAGATACGCGAGACGGACCCGGCGGGCGCGGCCGCGCGTCTCGGCAGCGCCGTCTTCATCGACGTCCGTGAGGCCGACGAGTACGCGCAGGGCACGATCCCCGGAGCCGTCCACCTGCCCCGCGGCATGCTCGAGCTCCAGGTCGAAGGCGCCGTGCCGGGCAAGTCGGACGCGGTCGTCGTGTACTGCGCCGGCGGTGTGCGCTCGGCCTTTGCCGCGCAGGTGCTCGCCGAGCTCGGCTACACCGACGTCGTGTCGATGACGGGGGGCTTCAACCAGTGGAAGGACGAGGGCCACCCCTGGAGCGTGCCGCGTGTCCTCGACGCCGACCAGCGCAACCGCTACCAGCGCCACCTGCTCCTGCCCGAGGTCGGCGAAGCGGGCCAGCAGAGGCTGCTCGACTCGAAGGTCCTGCTCCTCGGCGCCGGTGGTCTCGGTTCCCCCGCTGCGTTCTACCTCGCGGCGGCCGGCGTGGGCACGATCGGCATCGTGGACATGGACGTCGTCGACGCGTCGAACCTCCAGCGCCAGATCCTGCACACGATGGACCGGGTCGGCAAGCCGAAGGTCGAGTCCGCGAGGACTGCGCTGCAGGCGCTCAACCCCGACGTCGACGTGCGCACCTACGACGTCCGCATCGGGGCCGACAACATCCTCGAGCTGTTCGACGGCTACGACCTCGTCGTCGACGGGACGGACAACTTCCCGACCCGCTACCTCGTCAACGACGCGTCCCTGCTCCGCCGGATCCCCGTCGTCCACGGCTCCATCTTCCGCTTCGAGGGCCAGGTGACGGTCTTCGACCCCTACAACGGGCCGTGCTACCGGTGCTTTGTCCCCGAGCCGCCGCCGCCCGAGCTCGCGCCCTCTTGCTCCGAGGCCGGAGTCCTCGGCGTCTTGCCCGGTATCATCGGCTCGATCGAGGCCGTCGAGGCGCTGAAGGTCCTGCTCGGCATCGGCGACACCCTCGTGGGCCGGCTCCTCGCCTACGACACGCTCTCGCAGGAGGTCCGCACCTTCACGATGCGGCGGGATCCTGCGTGCCCGGCATGCGGTCCGGACGCCGGCGAGATCGTCATCGAGGAGTACGACCAGCTCTGCATGCCCCACGTGGCGCGGCGGCACGCGACGGTCTGAGAGGAGGCCGCGCCGCGCCTGGCTGCGGCCGGGCGAGAGCAGCGGGGTTCAGCGGCCGGCCGCACGGTCCGCCTCGGCGGCGGCGAAGCGCTCGATCGCCACGAGGCAGGTCCGGGCTGGCTGGAAGCCGCCGCCGGACAAGGTGTGCAGCCACGTGCCGAGACCGAACACGGGCGTCTGGCGGTAGCGGTCCCAGGCGGTGGCGGGGTCGGGCGCGGGGGCCCCGGCACGGGCGAGCTCAGCGAGGTAGCCGGCGAGCAGCTCGCGCTCGTGAGCCTGGCGATCGGCCACCGCCAGGCTGGAGACCACGAAGTAGCCGACGTCGTGCACCCAGCTGCCGCTGCGGACGAGTTGCCAGTCGTAGAAGCCGGTCGCGCCGCCGGCGAGCGCGTAGGCGTTGCCCGGGTGCGGGTCGCCGTGGAGCAGCGTCTGGGGGCCCTCGCGCGCGCAGGTCGCCCACCTCCGGAACCCGCGCTCGAGGGAGCCGGCGTCGAGATCGGGGCGCAGCAGGTCTCCGTGCCCGCTTGTGCGCAGCAGGTGGAGCGCCCGTCGCAGGCTGGCCCACGAGATCGGCGCGAGGGGGCGCCCGAGCCGCCAGGGGCCCACGAAGTCGAGCGCTCGAGGACGTGGCCGGTCCCAGTAGGCGCCGTGCAGCCTGGCCAGGCCCGCACAGCCGCTCGCGACCTGCTCGGGCGTGAGCGGTCGCTCGAACGCGTGCGGCTGCGCACCGCGCTGCGTCACGTCCTCCAGGACCACGACGACGGCGAGCCGCCGGCGGTCGACTGCCGCCGCGTACGCCGCCGGGTGCTCGAGCGGCAGCGGCGCCCCGGAGCAGTAGAGCAGCGCCTCGCTCTCGAGCGCTCGGAGCGCGAGCAGTGCCAGCCGGTTCGGCCAGCTCCCTTCGCGCTTGACAAACACGCTCGCCGGACCGTCGCCGGCGTCGTAGGCGAGCAGCAGCCGGGCCCGCCGGTTGGTCCCGCTCACGGCGTCGCGTCGCGTCACCCGACGCACGACCGCACCCGGGAAGCTCGGGGCGAGCGCGCGGGTCATCCAGTCGGGGGTGAACGCCGACCACGACCGGGGAACCGAGAGCGCCGGTGGTCCGGCTCGCGTGACCTGGACGCTGCCGTCAGGTCGAGCTGTACGCACGGGCGCAGAGTCGGGCCCGCTGCTCGGCGTCCGTCGCGAGGTCCGCGACCGTCCACGCCATCGCGATCGCCCCGTCGACGACCGCCTCGTCCGCGATCGCGGTCACGCAATGGGCCGCGAACTCTGCCTGGTGGTTGACCGCCGGGAGCGAGTCGAGGCCGAGCGTCGGATGGATCGCGGGCATGGCGAGCGAGACGTTGGCCATGTCGGTCGAGGCGGCGACGACCTTGTCGCCGGTCTCGGCGAACCGGCGGCCGAGCGCCTCCGCGTTGCGCTTGTAGACCGCCGCCATGGCGTCGTCGGCGCGGAACTCCGAGTAGACCGGCCCCTGCGGGACGATCGCCACATCGGCGCCTGTCGCGACGGCCCCGGCCTCGAAGCAGCGGTGCACCCGCGGCTCCCAGCGCGCGAGCTCCTCGAGGGTGCTGGCCCGGACGTAGTACTTCGCCCGGGTGTGCGCGGGCACGATGTTGGGCGCGGCACCACCGAGCGTGACGATGCCGTGCACCTGGTTGCCGGGGTGCGCATGCTGGCGCAGGAGCCCGACCGCGACCTGGGCGACGGTGATCGCGTCGGCGGCGTTCACGCCGAGCTCGGGGAAGGCCGACGCGTGCGCAGCCCGCCCCGTGTACTCGACGTCGAAGTGCGACACGGCGAGGCAGGGCATCTGGATCAGCTCGGACGGCCAGGGATGGACCATGAGGGACGCGTGGATGCCGTCGAAGCCACCGCGCTCGAGCATCGTGATCTTGCCGCCGCCGCCCTCCTCGGCCGGCGTGCCGAGCACCCTGATCGTGCAGCCGATCTCGTCCGCGACGCGCGCGAGCCCGATGCCTGCGCCGACTGCGGCAGCGGCGATCACGTTGTGCCCGCACGCGTGGCCGATCTCGGGGAGCGCGTCGTACTCGCAGCAGATCCCCACGACGAACGGTCCGCTGCCGAACGAGGCCGAGAAGGCGGTCGGCAGGCCGCAGATCCCCTGGGTCACGCCGAAGCCGGCGTCGGCGAGCGCGTCCGCGCACCAGCCGGACGCCTGCTCCTCTTCGAAGGAGAGCTCGGGATGCGCGTGGATGCGGTGCGAGAGGTCGACGAGCCCTGCGGTCGCGCCGCGCACGGCGGCGGCGGCGGCGGCCTTCGTCCCGGCACGCCCGTCGCTCATCTGGTCTCCTTCGGGCGATCTGACCGCTGTCGGGCTCGTCCGGTCGTCCCTGCGACCGGCAGGGCCGTCGCCGGAGCACCGGTCATCGGACCACCATGATGACGTCGCCGGGCCCGACGGCGTCGCCCGTGCTCACCCGGAGCTCGGTGACGATCCCTGCGACCGGCGAGGTGATCGAGTTCTCCATCTTCATCGCCTCGAGGACGCAGACGGTCTGACCTGGCGCGACCCCGTCGCCGACAGCGGCGAGGACCTGGGCGATCGTTCCCTGCATCGGCGCGACGATGGTCCCGTCGGGAGCCGGCGCTGCGTCGCTCCGGCGCTCGCGCCGCGCAGGGGTGCCGGTCCGGGCGGTCGCCACGCCCCCGGTCGTCTCCGGGAGCCAGAGCCGCACGCGGTAGCGCCTGCCGTCGACCTCCGCGTCCACCGTCCGCAGCGTCGTCCCGTCCTCGCGGCGCGTCCCGTCCGGCGTCGCTCCTGGCGCTCCGGGCGCGAGGCCCGAGAGGTCGAGCTCCTACTCGACAAAGCGCGTCGAGTGGTGGGCGCCGACGAAGCTCTCGTGCTCGAGGATGGCGATCTCCGCCGGGATCGTCGTCGTGACTCCCTGCACGACGGTCTCGCGCAGTGCCCGCAGCATGCGTCGTCGCGCCTGGTCCCTGTCCGCGCCCCAAACGGCGATCTTCGCCACGAGGTTGTCGAACGACGGGCTGACGGTGTCGCCCGCTTCGTAGCCGGCGTCGACGCGGACGCCGGGTCCGGCGGGGAGCCGCAGGACCTCGAGGGTTCCCGGGCTCGGCAGGAACGCGCCGCGCGCCGGGTCCTCGGCGTTCACGCGGCACTCGATCGCGTGGCCGCGGGTGGCGACGTCGTCCTGGGTCATCCCGAGCGGCTCGCCGGCTGCGACGCGCAGCTGCATCTCGACGAGGTCGAGCCCGGTGACGAGCTCGGTCACGGGGTGCTCGACCTGCAGCCTCGTGTTCATCTCGAGGAAGTAGAACTGGCCGTCCTCGTAGAGGAACTCGACCGTCCCGACGCCTTCGTAGCCGCAGGCGGCGGCGACGCGCACCGACGCAGCGCCCATCGCCTCGCGCACCCCCGGCGCGAGCCCCGGAGCAGGCGTCTCCTCGACGAGCTTTTGGTGGCGGCGCTGGCTGGAGCAGTCGCGCTCGCCGAGCCAGAGCGTGGTGCCGTGGCGGTCGGCGACCACCTGCATCTCGACGTGGCGTGCCGCTGCGAGGTAGCGCTCGAGGTAGACCTCCGACCGGCCGAAGGAGGCGAGGGACTCCCGGCGCGCCTGGTCGAGACCGGCCTCGGCCTCGGCCGCGCTGTGCACGACCTTCATGCCACGACCGCCGCCGCCGTAGGACGCCTTGATCGCGACCGGCCAGCCGTGCTCGGAGCCGAACGCGGCGACCACCGCGGCGTCGGTCACCGCGTCGCCGAGGCCCGGCACGCCGGCCACGCCGACCGCGAGAGCCGCGGCCCGCGAGCTCAGCTTGGAGCCCATCGTCTCGATCGCCGCCGGCGGCGGGCCGACGAAGACGATGCCGGCGGCGGCCACGGCCTGCGCGAAGGACGCGTTCTCGGCGAGGAAGCCGTAGCCGGGGTGGATCGCCTCGGCTCCGCATCTGCGGGCGACCTTGACGATGGCGTCGATGTCGAGGTAGGCCGGCGCGCCGTCTCCGTCGAGCGCGTACGCCTCGTCCGCGAAGCGCACGTGCATCGCACGGGCATCTTGTTCCGCGTAGACGGCGACGCCAACGACGCCGAGCTCCCTGCAGGCCCGCATCACCCGCACGGCGATCTCGCCCCGATTGGCCACGAGAACCTTGGCGAACACCCGGTCGACCCCTTATGGACTCCTCGCGTCTCGGCCTAACGTGCGCCTGTGCGGAGTCCGGGCGCTGGCGCAGCCGACGACGGCCAGGACCGGCCCGGCTCGAGTGAGCAGGCTAGCTGGCTCCCGGGCTTCACGAGCCCGGTCCGCCTCGCCGTCGTCGACTCGACGAACCGGTGGCTGCGCGACGCCGCCGTGGCCGGTGCGCCCCACGGCACGTCTGTGCTCGCCGCGGAGCAGCTCGCAGGCCGGGGCCGGCGTGAGCGCACCTGGAGCAGCCCGCCCGGCTCGGCCGTGCTCTGCTCCGTGCTGTTCCGCAGTGGCCTCGGGGCGCGCGACGCCTACCTCGCTCCGGCCGTCGTCGGCCTCGCCGCTCTCGACGCGGCGCGGTCCTGCTGTGGCGTCGAGGCGTCCCTCAAGTGGCCGAACGACGTCCTCGTGGGCGGCCGCAAGCTGGGTGGGATCCTGTCGGAGATGATCGGGGGACCAGGCGTGCTCGTCGTCGGAATCGGCCTCAACGTGGGCTGGCCGCCCGGCTGGCCGCCGGCAGGACCGCTCGCGGGTCTTGCCGGCTCGGCGACGACCCTCGAGCGCGAGTGCGGTCGCGCGCTGCGGCGCGAGGTCGTCGAGAAGGCTCTGCTCGACGCGATCTCGCGCCGCGCCCGTGATCTCGACAGCGTTGGCGGTCGGGCGCGCGTCGCCGCGCAGTACCGCGGCGCGTGCTCGACGCTCGATCGGCGCGTGCGGGTCGAGCTCGACCGGGAGACCCTCGAAGGGCGAGCGGTCGGCCTCGAGGACGACGGCCGGCTCGTCGTCGAGCTGTCTGATGGACGCCGCCGGTCGCTCGATGCCGGCGACGTGGTCCACCTCCGGTGAGCACGCGTCCCGGACGCTCGGGGTCCACGGGGTCCACGGGGAGCGCCGGGCAGGTTGTCCGGCGACGCCGTCGCCCGCTGCGGCGCCGCGATTAGCCTTCACCGACTATGGGCATCCTCGTCACCGGCGGCGCCGGCTTCATCGGATCGAACTTCGTGCGCCACTACGTCGCGAGCCATCCGGGCGAGCAGGTGGTCGTGCTCGACGCGCTGACCTACGCGGGCAACCGCGAGAACATCGCCGAGCTCGAGACGGAGGGTCGGGTCAGCTTCGTGCGCGGCGACATCGGCAACGGCGAGCTCGTCGAGCACCTTCTCGGCTCCCGCCACCTCGAGGTCGTCGTCAACTTCGCCGCGGAGTCCCACAACAGCCTCGCGATCCTCGACCCGGCTCGCTTCTACCGCACGAACGTCCTCGGGACCCAGGGGCTCTGCGACGCCGCGCGGCGGGCCGGCGTGGAGCGGCTCCACCACATCTCGACGTGCGAGGTCTACGGCGACCTCGACCTCGACAGCGACGAGTCGTTCAACGAGGAGTCGCCCTACCGGCCCCGCACGCCGTACAACGCGTCGAAGGCCGGCTCCGACCACGTCGTGCGCTCGTACTTCGAGACCTTCGGCCTGCCGGTGACGATCACGAACTGCTGCAACAACTACGGGCCGTACCAGTTCCCGGAGAAGGTGATCCCGCTGTTCACGACGCGGGCGCTCCAGGACCAGCGGCTGCCCGTGTACCAGTCGAGCGCGAACCGCCGAGAGTGGCTCCACGTCGACGACCACTGCCGGGCCGTCGAGCTCGTGCTCGACAAGGGTGAGATCGGGCGCACCTACCACGTCGGCTCCGGCCGCGAGGCGAGCGTCGCCGAGATCGCGGCGGCCGTTCTCGCCGCGACGGGCAAGCCCGACTCCCTCGTCGACGTCGTCCCGGACCGGCCGGGCCACGACCGCCGGTACCTGCTCGACTCGACGCGGATCCGCACGGAGCTCGGGTGGTCGCCGGAGGTCGAGTTCGAGCCGGGGCTCGCCGCGACGGTCGCCTGGTACGCGGCGAACGAGCCCTGGTGGCGCCCTCTTCTCGGCCGCTCGCCGGTCGTCGAGGGTGCATGGAGCGCCGCGGCCGTGGGTACCAGCGGCGCGACGGCGTCGCACTGAGGTGCGCATCCTCGTCACCGGTGCGGGCGGCCAGGTCGGTTCCGAGGTCGTCGCCGAGCTCGAGCGACGGTCGGAGCAGATGGTGAAAGGCCCGGGTCTCGACGTCGTCGCGGCCGACCGCTCGCGCCTCGACGTCGCCGACCGTGACGAGGTGCTCGCGGCCGTCACCGCCCTCGAGCCCGACGTCGTCGTGCACCCGGCTGCCTGGACGGCGGTCGACGCGTGCGAGGACGACCCCGACCGGGCCTTCGCCGTGAACGCGCTCGGGACGCGCAACGTCGCGGAGGCCGCGCGCGTCGTCCGCGCCCACGTCGCGTACGTCTCGACGGACTACGTGTTCGACGGCACCGCCGGGCGGCCCTACACCGAGTGGGACGTGCCGCACCCGCTCTCGGTCTACGGCGCGTCGAAGCTCGGTGGCGAGCAGGAGCTCGACCCGTCCGCCACGATCGTGCGGACCTCGTGGGTGTGCGGGCGGACCGGCAAGAACATCGCGAAGACCGTGCTACGCCTTGCCCGCGAGTCCTCCGCACCGCTGCGGTTCGTCGACGACCAGCACGGGAGCCCGACGATCGCGCACGACCTCGCCGCCCGGCTCGTCGACCTCGCCCTGGCGCGCCGGCCCGGGATCTTCCACGTGACCAACACGGGGGAGACCACCTGGTACGGCTTTGCCCGCGAGGTCGTCGCCGCGGCCGGCCTCGACCCGGCGCGCGTCGAGCCGATCGCGACGTCGTCGTTCGACCCACCTCGTCGTGCGCCGCGCCCGGAGCACTCGGTGCTCGACAACGCAGCCCTGCGGCTGTCGGGGATGCCGCTCCTGCCGCCGTGGCAGGAGTCGCTCGCCCGGCTCGTCGCCGAGCTCGTGCGGTGAGCAGGGGAGGCGACGAGGAGCCCCGGCCCGCCTCCGGGCAACCGGAGCGAGGCGACCGGGCACCCGCAGCCGTCGTCGTCGGCTACGA
>DAHWHN010000128.1 GCA_027335685.1 Acidimicrobiaceae bacterium | reverse complement strand
GCTCTTCGAGCTCTCCGACGGCGCGATCATGCGGACGAACGAGATGCGCCGGGTCGGCTACCCCTCGCACATCCGGGAGTCTCGCTACCGCTACTTCGGGACCGAGGCGAGCTTCGAGCAGCTCGCCGAGGTGAGCGTGTGGCAGACCAAGGAGGGCGTCACGGACGTGTCCGACGTCCTCGAGGTGCGCCGCGAGCTCGACGGTGGCGCCCGGGTGCACGACCGTTCCCGCCTGCCTGCGAGCTATGCCGGGATCCGCAGCGGGCACGAGGGCTCGCACCACTTCCTCGCGGACGACTTCGTGCGCGCCGTGGTCACGGCGAGCCTGCCCCCGGTGAACGCATGGGTGGCGGCCCGCTACACCCTGCCCGGCATCGTCGCGCACGAGTCGGCCCGCAACGGGGCGGCGCGCCTCGAGATCCCGGACTTCGGCGATCCGCCGGCTGCGGGCTCGTGACCGGCGTGCGGGCGACGCACCGGCAGGGGACTGAGCAGGCCGTCGTTGGGAGGCGGGCCGACGGCGGAGCATCTGCCGATGCCGGAGAACCTGGGCACGACGGCGCATCTTTGCCCGGCGGAGCATCTTTGCACGACGGAACACCGACGAGGGAGACGAGATGGCAAAGATAACGATCGTGGGCGCTGGTGGCTACGTGTTCCCCCTGACGCTGCTGCGCGACATCCTCGCGTTCGAGGCGCTGCAGGAGAGCACGCTGTGCCTCTACGATCCCGACCCCGAGCGGGTCGCGATCACGGCCGGCGGTGCGCGGCGCCTCGTCGACGCGCACCACCTCGGCGCGAAGATCGAGGTGCCGTCGAGCCGACGGGAGGCGCTCGACGGTGCGGACTTCGTGATCTGCACGTTCCAGGTCGGCGGGATCTAGGCCTACGGCGTCGACGTCGGAATCCCGCGCGAGTACGGCATCGACCAGCCCGTCGGGGACACCCTCGGCCCGGGCGGCGTCTTCCGCGGGCTGCGCTCCGTGGCGGCATTGAAAGAGATCGCAGCCGACATGCGCGAGCTCTGCCCGGCGGCTCTGCTCATCCAGTACGCGAACCCGATGTCCATCAACTGCTGGGCCTCGACCGAGCTCGGGGTGGAGACCGTCGGGCTGTGCCACAGCGTGCAGCACACCTCGAAGATGCTCGCGCGTGAGCTCGACGTGCCCTACGAGGAGGTGACCTTCGATTCGGCGGGCGTCAACCACACGGCGTGGTTCACGACGTTCCGGCGTGGCTCGCAGGACCTGCTGCCGAGGATCCGGGAGGTGATGACGGCGCGGCACCTCGAGGCCGCCGCGACGGGCCTCGCGTCCGACGAGCTCTACGCCGGCGGCAACGAACGGGTCCGGACCGAGCTCATGCGCCTCACCGGGTACTTCCACACCGAGTCGAGCCACCACGCGAGCGAGTACTGGCCGTGGTTCCGCAAGGACGCGGCGCTCGTCGGCGAGTACCTCCCGGCCCGCTGGGACTACTACGAGATCTGCTCGGCGCACTCGCCGGACCACAACGTCGACGACTACGTCGACGGCTCGGTGCGCGACGGCCTGCACCCGTCGGAGGAGTACGGCGCCTACATCATCGACTCGGCGGTGACCGGGACGCGGCGCGTCATCTACGGCAACGTCGCGAACCGCGGCCTGGTGGACAACCTGCCGGCGGACTGCTGTGTCGAGGTCGCGTGCGTCGTCGACCGCCTCGGCGTCCGACCTGTCCGCTACGGGAGCCTGCCGGCCGCGTGCGCAGCGCTCAACACGGTGCAGGTCAACGTCCAGCGGCTCGCGGTGCGCGCTGCGCTCGACGGCGACCGTGACCTCGTCTACGCCGCGGTCGCGCTCGACCCGCTGTCGGGCGCGCTGCTCACGCTGCCGCGGATTCGAGAGATGGTCGACCGGATGTTCGCGGCCGAACGGCCCTGGCTCGGAGACCTCGCCTGACGGCGGCGGGCGGGCGGTCCCACCGCCCGCCCGTCCGCTCCACTCGGCCGTCGTCGGCCGGCGTCACGGGGACGCCGTTGTCTCAGTGGCTGAAGCGCACCTCGGGGATGAGCCGCGCGAGCCAGGCGGGCGAGCGCCAGATCGCGTGGCCGCCGAGGCGCAAAAGCACGGGGAGGAGCACCATCCGGACGAGGATCGCGTCGAGCGCGACCGCGACCGCGAGGATGACGCCCATCTCCTTCGGCGCGAGCGGGCCGGAGAGCGCGAAGGTCAGGAAGACGGCGACCATGACCGCCGCCGCGGAGAGCACGACACGGCCCGAGGTGCGGACGGACGACACCATCGCGTGCTCCGGGTCGACGTGTGTCTCGTAGATCTCCTTGGCGGCCGACAGCAAGAACAACGTGTAGTCCATCGCGACGCCGGTGACCATCGCGCCGAAGAAGATCGGTCCCCAGGCGTCGACGAAGCCCTGCGGCGTGAAGTGGAGCAGGCCGGCTCCCGTGCCGTCTTGGAAGACGAGGCGCGCGACGCCGAAGGCGCCGGCCACGGACAGTCCCGTCACGACGACGCCGGCGAGTGCGAGCAGGGGAGCGCCGAGCGCGACGAGCAGCATGAGAAAGCCGATGAGCAGGAGCAGGCCGAACACGATCGGGGTCTTCGCCGACAGGGCGTGCTGCAGGTCGACGTTCTCCGCCGCTGCCCCTCCGACGAGGCTGCCCGGAGCCAGCGCACGGCGCATCGCGCCGATCGTCGCCCCGGTCTGCGCGCTGGACGGCCCGGTCGTCGGGACGACCTGGTCGAGGGCGTAGCCGTGCGCGACGCCGACCGGGGCGACCGCGGCGACGCCGCGCAGGTGCGACAGCGTCCTGAGCGCGGTGTGCTGCGTCGCCGCGGGCACGACGACCTGGAGCGTGCCGGGCGCACCGGGCCCGAAGGCGCTGCTCACCTCGCCGTAGCCGATGCGCGCGCTCGAGGTGGCCGGGATGATCGTGATCGAGGGCATGCTCGTGCGCAGGCCGAACACCGGGGCGACGACGAGCCCGAGCGCGACGAGCGCGACGAGCGCCGCCCGCAGGGGATGGCGCCAGAGCAGGCCGCCCCAGGCGTGGAGGTGACGCTCGATCGCGTGCCCGGCAGGCAGGTGCCGGTTGCGTGCCCGCCCGGGGAGCCGGACACGGCCTGCGTTCACCCGCAGCCCGAGGCGCCCGAGCACCGCAGGCAAGAGCGTGAGCGTCGCCGCGAGCACGGCGATCACCGAGACCATGATGCCGAGGGCCATGCTCCGGAACGCAGGGCTCGGGACCAACAAGACGCTCGAGAGCGAGAGCAGCACCGTCACCGCGCTGAACGCGACCGCCTTGCCTGCCGTCGCCATCGTCTCGGCGACCGAGGCGACGACGCCCTCGACGTCACCGGGCTGGACCTTGCGGCGCTCGAGAGCGGCGCGAAAGCGCACGACGAGGAAGAGCGCGTAGTCGATGCCGAGCGCGAGGGCGAACATGAGGGCGAAGTTGAGGGCCCAGATCGAGACCGGTGCGACGTGTGTCGCGATGACGAGGGCGCCTGCGGCGACGAGGAGCCCGGCCATCGTGAGCATGAGCGGAAGGCCGGCCGCGACGAGGCTGCCGAAGGCGAGGACGAGGATGACCATCGTGACGGGCCACGAGAGCACTTCGGACCGGAGCATCGCGCTGCGGTTCGCCGCGTTGAACTGGCTCCACAGCGCGCTGTCGCCGGTGAGCTCGACGCTCACCGGACCGCGCGACAGCGCCGCCAGTGGCGGCTCGAGCGCGGTCGCGGCGCGCACCATCGCGTTCGGCCCGACCGCAGCGCCACCGGTGACGATCGCGACGCGCCCGTTCGCGGAGAGGCTCGATCCCGCACGCGGCAGGACGACGGTCGAGATGCTCCGGTTCGCACGCAGGATGTCGGCGACGCGCGCCACCGTCGCGCGCGCTGCCGGATCGCCCGCGATCGGCCCGCGCCCGTCTGCGACGACGACCTCGATCGCCGTCGAGCCGAGGCCGTGGAAGTCCTTCTGGATGATCGACCGTGCGGCGACGGACTGGCTCGTCGAGTCCTCCCAGCCAGCTCCCGCGAGCGCGGTCTCGACGTGGGGTGCGAAGTAGCCGAACACCGCGAGCACGACGAGCCAGCCGAGCAGGACGTGGCGGACGTGCGTCGCCGTCCAGCGCCCGAGGCGCGCGAGCCCGCGCGGTGTCCCCGGCGGCCGGGATCCCGCCGGGGTGCGCTCGGGTTGGCTCGGCGTGCGGTCGAGCTCGAGAGCGTCGGTCACGGTCATGGGGCGTGCTCCTCCTCGGGTGCGTGGTCCAGCGGGTGGGTCGGGAACGGCAACGGGAACAGGCAAGACGGCAAATGAAACAGTACGGGGTAGGGTATATGAGCTTGCGGCGTGTCCGTGACGGGGCGCGTGCGCATCGGGCTGTCAGGGGGCCGGGCACGACTGCGACGCGCACGGTACGACACGAGGCGGTGCACGAGCCGGCGCGGTGGACGAGCCGGCGAGGACGCAGCGCGCCGCGCACACGGCTCGAGCGCGGCGCCAGTCCCGCGCTTGGCTGGCACCTCGCCGCGCGCAGGCGGTGGCCGGCGGGTCAGGCGAGCGACAAGAAGAGCTTCTCCATCTGCTCCGCGTCGAGCGCCGACGCGCCGCCGGGGCGGGAGGGGTCGAGGCACTGGCGCATGCCGGAGGCCACGAGCTTGAAGCTCGCACGGCTGAGGGCCCGGCTCGCGGCCGCCAACTGGGTGAGCACCTCGTCGCACTCGCGGCCGGACTCGATCATCCGGATGATCCCGGATATCTGGCCCTCGACGCGCCGTAGCCGCCGGGTGACATCGTCTGCCGTCGCGTTCTCTACCTGCATGAGATGCACTCTATCATACCCCCTGGGGTACCGAGCGCGTCGAGCGCGCGCCCGTCGCGTCAGCGGTCGGTGTCGATCCAGTGCCGGCGGGTCGCGAGGACCTCCACCTCGGGATGGGACCAGACGAACCGCTCGACGGAGTCGAGGACCTCCTCGACCTGCGTCGCGTCTGGCCCGACCGCCGCGAAGCCGATCGCGCTGCGCTGCCACTGGTCGTGGAAGCCGACCTCCGACGCGGCGACGCGAAAGCGCGCGCGTGCGGTGTCGAGCAGGTGACGGACGACGGACCTCTTCGCCTTCAGCGACGTGCTCGACGGGATGTGGATCTCGACGGACAGGACGCATGCGTGCACGACGCCATGATCCCGTGCGCCAGCGGACGAACGTGTGTTCGTGTCGCGAGGGTCGTGTGCGCTAGACTGCTGCGTGCTCGCGATCCAGGAATCACTGCTCGACCTCGACCCTGACCTCGACTCTGACCTCGACCGGGATCTGCCCGCTCGGTTCCGCCGCGGCGGCCGCGGCGACCTGGGCCGCGCCGGGGGACCGGAGGCGGGCCCGGAGGTGTCCCTGCGCGCTCGGCTGGGCCGGCTCGGTCGCACCGTCGAGCGGGAGCTCCTCGACGCGGGCGCCTGGGTGGACGTCCGGCGGTCGTGGGTGGCCGGGTCGTCGGGCCTGTTCGCGCGCCTCGCGGCCGAGGTGGACTGGCACGCGCAGCGGCGGCGGATGTACGACCGCATCGTCGACGTGCCGCGCTTGACAGCGTTCTACGACGTCGGAGCGGAGCTGCCGGATCCCGTCCTCGGCGACGCGCTCGACATGCTCGGCGCCCACTACCGGGCCGAGAGCGGTGGCGAGCTGCGCACCGTCGGGCTCTGTCTGTACCGGGACGGGCAGGACAGCGTCGCGTGGCACGGCGACACGATCGGGCTCGGCGCGACGAGCGACGTCGTCGTCGCGATCGTCTCGCTCGGCGCCACGCGGCGGCTCCTGCTACGTCCGCGCGGTGGCGGTCCGTCGCGCCGGTTCGACCTCGCAAGCGGCGACCTGCTCGTGATGGGCGGGAGCTGCCAGCGGACCTGGGAGCACGCGATCGCGAAGACGGCGAAGCCCGTCGGCGCACGGATCAGCATCCAGCTCCGGCCCGCGGGCGTCCGCTGAGCGCCGGACCCACGAGTGCGGCGAGGACGGGCGCGGTGGACGGGCGCGGTGCTCAGTCGGGCGTGACGAGTTTGTCCCTGTCGTTGCCCGTGCGGTCGGTCCGGGGCGCGCGCGTCGGGGCCGGGCGCCCGCCCGAGTCGCCGGACGCCGCTTGGCGGAGCGGGATGACGTTCGATGCCGGCGGGATCTCCTGCTCGTCCTCGGACCGGTCGGCGATCCACGCGACGAGGTCCTCCGGCCGCAGCGCGCCGCGGAAGAGGAAGCCCTGCGCGATGTCGCAGCCGTGCGCCTCGAGCCGACGGTAGGTCGCGATGGTCTCGACGCCTTCGGCGACGACCTGCAGGCCGAGGTGGTGCGCGAGCTGGATGACGGAGGCGACGATCGCGTCGTCGGCCGACCCGGAGGCGAGGTCGGTGATGAAGGACTTGTCGATCTTGACCTCGCTCACCGGGAGGTGCTTGATCCGCGCGAGCGACGAGGTCCCGACGCCGAAGTCGTCGATCGACAGCCGGACGCCGAGATCGGCGAGGGGCCCGAGGACGTGGTGGTCGTCGTCGGGCTGCCCGGCAAGGGCGCGCGACTCGGTGATCTCGAGGGTGAGGGCGGACGGCTCGAGGTGGTGGAGCTCGAGCAGTCGCTGGACGTCGGCCGTGATGGACGGGTCGTCGAGCTGGACAGGGGAGAGGTTGACGGCGACGTTGAGCGGCAGGCCCGCGCGGTGCCACGTGCTCGCCTGCGCGATGACGGTGCCGAGCACCCAGCGCGTGAGGGGACGGATCAGGCCGGAGGTCTCGGCGACCCCGATGAACTGCTCGGGATCGATGACGCCGTAGCGGGGGTGGCTCCAGCGCAGCAGGGCCTCGACGCCGGCGACCGCACCGGTGTCGAAGCGGACCTTCGGCTGGTAGCGCATCTCGAGCGTCGAGGTGTTGATCGCCTCGCGCAAGGCTGCGATCAGCGACGGTCGGTCGATCTGGTGGTCGTGGTGGTCGTCGTGGAGCGCGACGCCTCCGCCGCGTTGTTTCGCGCGGTACATCGCGAGGTCGCTGTGGCGCAGCAGCGTGAACCGGTCGTCGCCGTGCAGGGGCGCCATGCTGACCCCGATGCTCGCTTTCAGGACGACCTCGGTGTCGGCGATCGCGACCGGTGCCTTCGCGGCGATGCTGACCGACTCGGCGAGGGCGACCACCTCTGCCGGGCTCGGCGAGTCGTAGACGACGACGGCGAACTCGTCGCCTCCTAGACGACCGATGAGCCCCCGCTCCCCGATGACGGCGCGCAGCGACGCCGCGAGCGCCTGGAGGAACGCGTCTCCGGCCTCGTGGCCGAGGGTGTCGTTGAGGCTTTTGAACCCGTCGAGGTCGATGAGCAGGACGCCGACGTAGCGACCCTGGCGACGCTGCGCGAGCGCGACGTCGAGCTCGGCGGAGAACAGGGTCCGGTTGGCGAGGTCGGTGAGACCGTCGTGGGAGGCTTGGTACTCCTTCTCGGCGATCTCCTGGCGGAGCCGGGTGAGGAGCTCGCCACTGCGCAGCGCCATCGCAGTCGAGGTGACGAGGCTCTCGGCGAGGCCGATGTCTTCCTTGTCGAAGGTGACGTGGTCCCCGCCGAGCCTGTTCGCGACGACGAGGACGGCTTCGGTCGCGGCGACGTCGCTCGGGAGACGGAGCGCGATCGCATCCCGGAAGCCGCAGGCGTCGAGGGCGCTCCGCGTCGGGACGTCGCGCGTCGGCGCGGGCGCGAGAAGGCTCGTGTGGACCGCGTCGAGGAGCGTGGCCACGGGGTGCGCGCCGTCCCGGCGAGCCGGCACGCTCTCGCCGAGCCGCAACGAGTAGCACCGTGTGCCCTCGCCCTTGCCCTTGCCCCCGACGAGCACGAGCTCGACGAGCTCGGCGTTGAACAGCCCGAGCGCCTCGCGCAAGACCGCGGCGACGACGAGCTCCGGCTCGGCGA
This sequence comes from Acidimicrobiaceae bacterium, assembly GCA_027335685.1. Taxonomy (GTDB): domain Bacteria; phylum Actinomycetota; class Acidimicrobiia; order Acidimicrobiales; family Bog-793; genus JAJZCK01. The sequence goes on along the minus strand of DAHWHN010000128.1, from coordinate 14,176 downwards.
TCCCGGCGAGCGCTCGCTCGAAGTGGTAGAGCTGGGCGAGCAGGCGATGGCGGACGCGCAGTCGCCCGTGGCTCGCGTACTCGACCCCGACGGCGCCGGCGACCGCGAGGAAGAGCAGGCCGCCGAGGGGGCTCGCCCAGAGCAGCAGCACGGCCGCGAGGCCGAGCGTGAAGTTGACCGCGGAGACGCTCAGGAAGTTCGCGACGAGCTCGCGCGGGTCGACGCGCGCGACGTGTCCGGTCGAGAGGCTGATGACGACGCGGATGCTCGCGTAGATGATCGTCTGGGACGCGAGCACCGCGGCGAGGGCGGCGAGCCAGCCGGCCGGCGAGAGCGCCGAGGCGTGGCCGAGCGCGGCGTGGAAGGTGAGCAGTGCGGCGGAGGCGCCTGCTGCGTGGGCGGCGGTGTTGAACGCGGCCTTGACCGGCAGGCTGCGGATGGCGACCGAGTACGCGGCCGTGCCGACGGCGGCGGCGAGCACGACCGCGCTCGGGCTCGAGCCGGCGAGGACGACCGCGGGGACGAGGACGACGTCAGTCAGGTCGATCGTGTGGCTCTGACCTTGGAACTCGAGGCGGATGCTCGCGAGGTGGCCGATGGCGAAGCCGAGCGCGACGAGCGGCCAGACGAGGTGAACAGGAGCCGGGACCGCGGCGAGGTGGCGCGCGCAGCCGAGCCCGAGGGCGAGCGCGATGCCGCCGAGCAGCGCCGTGACGGCCCAGATCGCGATCGTCGACGACCACGACCAGCTCGCGACGCGTTCCCGCCATTCGCCCCTAGTCACGGGCGCCGGACACCGCTACTGTTCGACTTGTGCCCCGCGGACCGCGACGTGTCACAGATCGGTCTTGGTGGCCCGCATTCCGAGCGTGCGTCCTGTCCTGGCCGCTCCCGGGCGGGCACGTCCAGCGTCGCCCGAGGTTCGCGTGATGCCCCCGCTGCATCGCCGGCGAGCAGGTGGCCCCGCGCCCGGCGACGATCCCGGTCGGCGCGCGCCGCCGTGCCCGGAGCGGGCATCTCCGGCTTGTCGGGGACGCCCGCTCCTACGACCTCCCTCTCGTCCAAGGAAAGGAGGTGCGACATGACACGACGTGACCGCTGGTCCTGATGACGTCCCGCTTCGCGGGTCCTCGACTGAGGTAGGGGCGGCGTTCCACACGTCTCGGTGTGCAAGGCCTGGGCGTGGTTGATGGAGCGTCACCCCCTATCACCGACACGGCCGGCCAGCCACGGTTGGCCGGCCGTGTGTGTGCTAACGACGTCGTCGATGGAAATGTTTAGCCCGAGGTTCGCGTGACGTCCACGACCGCAGAGATCCGTGCCGGCAAAGCCCTGCGCTGGATCGTCGCCGGTGTCGGGGCCTCCGGGCTCGGCACCGGGCTCGGGGTCGTCGCGTTCCCCCTCCTCGCGCTCCGGCTGACCGCGAACCCGCTGCTCATCTCCGGCGTCGCAGTCGCCGAAGGCCTGCCGTGGCTGCTCGTCGCCTTGCCGGCCGGGGCGCTGGTCGACCGCCGGGACCGCAAGCGCCTCGTGCTGTTCGTCGAGCTTGCCCGCGCCGTCGTCGTCGCGCTCGTCGCGCTCGGCGCGACGACCTCCCGTCTGCCGATCGTGGCGGTCTACGCCGCTGCGTTCCTCGTCGGGGCGGGCGAGACAGTCGCCTCGGGGGTGTCCCGCGCGAGCGTTCCGCTCGTCGTCGAGCCGGAGGACCGGGCGAAGGCGAACGGTGCCGTCGCGGCCGCGCAGGGTGTGGGAGGCCAGCTCGCGGGGCCGGCGGTCGGTGGCGTGCTGTTCTCGCTCGCACGCGCTGTGCCGTTCCTCGGTGACGCTGCGTGCTATGTCGTGTCGGGCTTCGTCCAGCGCGTCGGCACGCCCGCAAGCGAGCCGCGCGCTGCCCGCGTGGACCCCTCCCGAGCAGATCCGCTCGCGGGCACGGCCCGACCCGATGCGGCGGACGCGGTCACCGGGGTCGCGGGCATCTGGACGGACGTCACCTCGGGGATGCGCTGGCTGCTCGGCAATCGCCCGCTGCGGGTCCTCGCGGCTGTGGTCGGCAGCCTCGCGTTCTGCCAGGCGATGGTGCTCGCCGTGCTCGTCCTCTACGCGACCCACGACCTGCATCTCGGCGCGACCGGCTACGGCCTGCTCGTCGCCGTGCCGGCCGTCGCGGACGTGCTGACGAACCTCCAGGCGCACCGTGCCTACGCGCGCTTTGGGGGCAGCAGGATCCTCGTGGTCGCCGGGGTGGTCGCGGGCGGCGCGTACGTCCTGCTCGGCGCGACGTCGGTCCTCGCCGTTGCCGGGCTCGCCCTCCTGCTCGAGACGGTCGCCACGGCGACCGGCAACGTCGCGAACGTGACGATGCGCCAGGAGCTGATCCCCCGTGAGCGCTTCGGCCTGGTCAACAACGCGATGCGCATGTGCATCATGGGTCTCGTGCCCGTCGGCGCGCTCAGCGCCGGCCTGCTCGCGCGCGCGATCGGGACCCGCCCGACCTTCCTCGTCGCGGGGCTGCTGCAGCTCCTCTCGCTCGCGGTGAGCGCAGCCGGGGTGCGCTCCGCTCTCGGTGGCGAGGCACCGGGGCGTCCTCGCCCCGGCTCGTGACCCGCGGACGGCACGCGGGTCGGGCAGGAGATCCCGGCGCGGCCTAAGGTACGCGCCGAGGTGCCGGCCCGAGGGGCGCCGGCGACGACGGTGCGTGTGCCTGCCGTGACCGCCGGACGGTCGAGCGCCCGGCGAGGGACCGACGACGAGATGGGGGACCGATGGACTACCGACAGCTCGGGCGGAGCGGGCTGCGGGTCTCCGCGCTCTCGCTCGGGACGGCGACGTTCGGCGCGGGTGGAGGTGGCGACGTGCCGCTCGCGTCCGACGTCGCGCTGGCGCGGCGGATCGTCGATTGCGCGCTCGACGCAGGCGTCAACCTCGTCGACACGGCGGACGTCTACGCAGACGGCCGGTCGGAGCAGGTCGTCGGTGCGGTGCTGGCCGGCCGGCGTGACCGGGTCGTGCTCGCGACCAAGGCGCGCTTTGCCCGCGGCGACGGCCCGAACGACGCCGGCCTGTCCCGGGGCTACCTGGTCCGGGCGTGCGAGGCGAGCCTGCGTCGGCTCGGCACCGACCACATCGACCTCTACCAGGTCCACGAGCGGGACGGCGAGACGCCGACGGAGGAGACCCTCGACGCCCTCGACACCCTCGTCCACCAGGGCAAGGTGCGCTACGTCGGCTGCTCGAACCACTCGGCGTGGCACGTGATGAAAGCGCTCGGTCTCTCGGAGCGCCTCGGGCTCGTCCGCTACGTGAGCCAGCAGATCTACTACTCGCTGCTCGACCGTGAGGTCGAGTACGAGCTCGTCCCGCTCGCGATCGACGAGGGGATCGGCATCCTCGTCTGGAGCCCGCTCGCCGGCGGCCTGCTCACCGGGAAGTTCCGTCGCAACGAGCCGGGTCCGCCGGGCGCGCGCCAGTCGGTCCGCACGGCCGCGAGCGAGCCGCCCGTCTACGACGACGACCACCTGTTCGACGTCGTCGAGCGGCTCGTCGACGTCGCCAGCTCGCTCGGCTGGTCGCCGGCCGTGACGGCCCTTGCCTACCTGCTCGGCAAGCCGGCGGTCACCTCGCTCGTGCTCGGCGCGCGCACCGAGGAGCAGATCGCGGAGAACCTCGCCGCCGCCGACGTCGTGCTGCCCGACGAGGCGCGAGCGCTCCTCGACGAGGTCAGCGCGCTGCGGCTCGTCTACCCGTACTGGCACCAGGCGCGCCAGGCGCCGGACCGCCTGAGCCCGGGGGACCGGTCGCTGCTCGGCCCCTATCTCGCCCGTGCGCGCCCTCAGCGGGGCGAGGCGACGACCCTGTCGTAGCAGGAGGCGGTGCGCGCGGCGACGGCAGGCCAGGAGAACATCGCCTCGACGCGGGCCCGCCCCGCGCGTCCCATCGACCGGGCACGCAGAGGGTCGGCGACGAGGGCGTTGATGGCCACGGCGAGGTCTCGGGAGAGCGCCTCGGGCGCGACCGGCGCGCGGTCGGGGCCGTCGTCGAGCTCGACGTGCACGAGCAGCCCCGTCTCGCCGTCGACGACGATCTCGGGGATGCCGCCGACCGCGCTCGCGACGACCGCCGTGCCGCACGCCATCGCCTCGACGTTGACGAGCCCGAACGGCTCGTAGATCGAGGGGCAGACGAAGCACGTCGCGTGGCTGAGGATCTGGGCGATGTCGCGGCGCGGGAGCATCTCCTCGATCCAGCAGAGGCCGCCCGGACGCCCGCGCGCGACGTCGGCGAGCGCATGGATCTCGGCAGCGAGCGCGGGCGTGTCGGCCGCCCCGGCGCAGATCGCGAGCTGCGCGTCGCCGTCGATCGCGGGCGCGGCCTCGAGGAGGTAGGCGAGGCCCTTCTGGCGGGTCATCCGCCCGACGAAGACGACGAGGGGCCGCGCAGGGTCGAGGCCGACCCGCTCGAGCACGTCCGTCGCCGGGTCCGGCCGCCAGCTCGTCGTGTCGACGCCGTTGTAGATCACCTCGATGCGCTCCTCGTCGACCGCCGGGTAGCACGAGCGCACGTCGGCGGCCATGGCCTGCGAGACCGCGATGACCGCGTCGGCGCCTTCGAGCGCCACCTTCTCGTACCACGAGGACAGCGCGTAGCCCCCGCCGAGCTGCTCGGCCTTCCACGGTCGCAGCGGTTCGAGGCTGTGCGTCGTCGCGACGTGGGGGATGTCGCGCCCGAGCTTCGCCAGGTGGCCGGCCATGTTCGCGTACCACGTGTGCGAGTGGCACAGCTCGGCGTCCCCGAGACCGGCGGCCATCGCGAGGTCGACGGAGAGCACGCCGAGGGCGCTCGCGAGCGGGTCGTCGCCTGCGAGCGCCGCGATCGCGGGCCACGCCTCGTAGGTGCCGGCGACGGCGGGTGAGGAGCGCGGCCGGCCGAAGCAGTGCACGGCGACCTCGACGAAGGGTTCGAGCGCCGAGGCGAGCGCCTCGACGTGGACGCCGGCACCGCCGTAGACCTCGGGCGGGAACTCGCGGGTCAAGAGGGCCACCTTCATGCCGGGGGCACGACCTGGCGCTTTTTGATCACGACGATCCCGGCGTCGGAGATCGTGAAGCGGGCCCGGTCCGCGTCGGCGTCTACGCCGATCACCGACTTCGGCGGGATGACGACCTGCTTGTCGACGATGCAGTTGCGCACGACCGAGCCCTCGCCGACCTGGACGTCGTCGAGCAGCACCGAGCCCTCGACGAGCGCACCGCTGTCGACCCGCACGCCGGCGGAGAGCACCGAGCGCCGGACGGTGCCACCCGAGACGATGACGCCGGGGCTCACGAGCGAGTCGAGCGCCTGGCCGCGCCGCTCGTCGTCGTCGAAGACGAACTTCGCCGGCGGCATCGGCGGGTACCAGCTGAGGATCGGCCAGCTCCTGTTGTACAGGCTGAAGATCGGGTGCACCGAGACGAGGTCCATGTGCGCGTCGTAGTAGGCGTCGAGCGTCCCGACGTCGCGCCAGTAGCCCCGCTCGCGGTCGTTGACCCCGGGCACCTCGTTGGCCGCGAAGTCGTAGACCCGGGCCCGGCCGGCGGCGACGAGGCGCGGGATGATGTCGCCACCGATGTCGTGCGCGCTGTCCTCGTCGGCCGCGTCGGCCGTGATGGCCTCGACGAGCGCGTCGGTGCGGAAGATGTAGTTGCCCATCGACGCGAGCGCGCTCTCCGGGTCGTCGGCGAGCCCGGGCGGATCGGCCGGCTTCTCGAGGAACCCGACCGCCCTGCCGTCCGCTGCGGCCTCGATGATCCCGAACGCCGACGACTCGCTGCGCCGCACGCGCAGCCCGCACAAGGTCACGTCGGCGCCGCTTTGGATGTGGGCGTCGAGCATCTGGCGGGGGTCCATCCGGTAGATGTGGTCGGCGCCGAAGACGATGACGTGGTCGGGGTGCTCGTCCCGGATGAGGTTGAGGTTCTGGAAGATCGCGTCGGCCGACCCGGCGAACCAGCGCGGGCCCTGGCGCATCTGGGCCGGCACGGTCGCGACGTAGTTGCCGAGCTGCGGCGAGAGGCGCCAGCTCTGGCTGATGTGACGGTCGAGGCTGTGGCTCTTGTACTGCGTGAGCACGACGATCTTGCGGAAGTCCGCGTTCGCGAGGTTGGACAGGACGAAGTCGACGATGCGGTAGCACCCGCCGAAGGGCACGGCAGGCTTCGCGCGGTCGGCCGTCAGCGGGTCGAGCCGCCGGCCGCGCCCGCCTGCGAGCACGATCGCGAGGACCGACGCTGTGTGTGCGCGCGCATCAGCTGCCATGTCCGGTCGCCTCCCCGGGCCGTCGCGTCCACGCAGACCCACCTTGAATACAACTCGCGTCGCGCCGCCGATTCAACTGCACCTCGACCTCGACCCCGACCCCGACCTCGACTGGGACGAGGACGGGGACGGGGACTGGGACTGGGACCTCAACCTCAACCTCAACCTCAACCTCAACCTCAACCTCAACCTCAACCTCAACCTCAACCGCACCGGTGCCGTGCCGCGCTCGCGAGCGGAGCCGGCGCGCCGAGCAGGTAGCCCTGGCCGAGCCTGTAGCCGAGCTCGAGGAGAGCGTCGAGCTGCGCGGGAGTCTCGACGCCTTCCGCGACGACCTCGAGCCCGAGTGCGCCGGCGAGGTCGACGACGAAGGCGAGCACCGCGCGCGCCTTGGGACCGGGGAGCCGCGCGACGAGGCGCCGGTCCACTTTCAAGACGTCGAGCGGTAGCTCGCTCAGCGCGTGGAGCGAGCTGTAGCCGGTCCCGAAGTCGTCCATCGCGATCCGGCAACCGAGGCTGCGCAGCGCGTGGACCGTCTCCATCGCGCAGGCGTCCTCGACGACCGCGCTCTCGGTGATCTCGAGGCACAGCCGCTCGACGGCGGCGCCGTCCGCGGCGAGCTGCGCGACGCAGTCGAGCAGGGACGGGCCGTGGAGCTGGCGCGGTGCGACGTTGACCGACACGCCGAGCACGCTGCCGGCCGTGCCGTCACCGTCCGTGCCGAGCACGTCCGCAGCGGCGCGGCGCAGGACCCGGCAACCGAGCTCGTCGATGGTGCCGCTGTGCTCGGCCGCCGGCACCCAGTGCTCGGGCGCGAGCAGGACGCCGTCCACGTCGAGGCGAGCGAGAGCCTCGACGAGGTGGACCTTACGGCTCGTCAGCTCGACGACGGGCTGGTAGTGCACGACGAGGGAGCCGCCGACCAGCTCGGCGTCGTCGCCGTCTCGGTGCCAGGACCGACCGGTGCCGGGGGGCGCCATCGTGACGATCTCGCTTTCTCCGTCGGGGCGCAGGCGGTGCGCCGGACCGTGGTAGCTTGCTGCGTTGTAGACGGTCGTGTACGCCAGTGTATACGTGTGTCTACAAAGATCGGACAGCCGCGTGCGCGTGCCGGGCCAAGGAGGGTGCGGTGCCAGGAGATGGCGAGCAAGCTGGACCAGGAGTCGGCGAGCAAGATGGACGGGGAGGCGGACCGACTGGCGACGCCCGGGTCGCCGGCGCCGCGACGCGCCCGCGCGGGCGCGACGCGTGCGTCGCGGCGATCGTCGGTGCCGCGTCGCTGCTCTTCGCGGAGCGCGGACCGGCCGCTGTGTCCCTGCGCGAGGTCGCCGCGGCGGCGAACGTCAACCTCGGGCTGATCCACCGCCACGTCGGGTCGAAAGACGACCTGCTCACAGCGGTGCTGCGTGCTCGACCTGGTGTCGACGAGGCCGACGTCGACGCCTACGACGACCCTGCCCGGCTGATCGTCGACCTTGCCACCCAGAGCGAGCCGCGCCCGCTCCAGCTGCTCGTGATCGTGCGCGCGTTGCTCGACGGCTACGACCTCGCGTCCCTCGGCGTCGACCTCCCCTACCTCCGGCGAGGTGCCGAGCTCGTGGCCGAGCGCCTCGGTCCGACGGATGCGCGCGTCCGGTCCGCGCTCGGGGCCGCTGTGGTCCTCGGCTGGCACACCGTCGGCGACGCCTACCTCCGGCTGCTCGGGGGCGGCGAGATCGCGCCCGACGAGCTCGTCGCGTCCTTGCGGCCGGCGATCGAGGCGATGATGGCCGCTCCCGGAGCGCTATCCGGAGCGCTATCCGGCGCAGCGACCGGCACCTCGACCGGCACCTCGGCCGGCGTGATCACGGCCACGGCGACCGGGTCGCGCGTCGCGGTGCGCGGTGCGGTCGTCGCCTATGTCCCCGACCTGCTCGACCGCTCGCGGCTCCTTGCTGCTGCACGGGCGACGGGCGTCGAGATCGACCTCGTGCGCACGCCCGGGGAGCTCGTCACGCGCGCCGCGCGCCATGGCGAGAGCGTGCGAGCCGCGCCCGACAACGCCACGCCCGACTCGGTCGGGCTCGTCGTCGCCGACCTCAGCCGCCCGGGCATCCTCGACGCGCTCGCGTCGCTCGCGGGCTGCGAGACGATCGGATTCGCGAGCCACGTCGACCGCGAGCTCATGCGCGCTGCCCGCGAGGCCGGGTGCCGCCGCGTGCTGGCACGGTCCGCGTTCTTCGCCCGGCTCGGCGGGCTCCTCGCGTCCGCCTGAGCGCGCCCGCTTGCGAGAGCCCGCGAGGGTGCTCCCGCGTGAACGCGCGCAGAGCGCGCCGCGCCGAGCGGTCGGCCAGAGGAGCGACGCCGGTCAGCTCGCGTCGAAGCCCCCGTGGCCGTTGTCCGGCGCAGCGATCCACGCGTAGGCCTCCGCGAGCTTGAGGATCGTGTCGCTCGTCGCGCCCGCCTCGATCTGGGCGAGGATCCGCCCGCCGATCGCCGTGAGGATCTCCTGCTGGTCTGCCATCGTCCGACCTCCTTCGCGCGAGCAGGCCTGCTCGCCACGGCGAGCGTAGGATGGTCTGCCGTGAGCAGGCGGACGGCGCGACTCGGACGGTTCCTCCAGCACTGGTGGGAGGAGCAGCTCGCCGGCCGCGAGTACCCCTGCGACTGGCGCCGGGAGCGCAGCGCGGAGCAGCTCGCGGCGGAGCTGCGGCGAGACGTGCACTTCGAGCTGAGCCAGAGCACGTTCCTGCACCGCCGGCCGGACGAGCGCACGGTGCGCGAGGCGGCAGCGTCTCTCGTGCCCGCTCCGGACCCGCGCGACGAGGACCTGCTCGTCGCGGCCTTCGTGCGGGCCGGCGGCGGTGCGCGCACGGTCCGCTCCGCGACGGGCGTCGGCGCCGTCGTGACCGTCTGCGCCCTCGTGCTCCGGAACATCCTGCGGGGACGGTGACGCCGGGGCTTCTCGCCCCGGGGCGTGTCTCCTAGACTCGTGCCGATGACGGACGCGGACGCGGGCCCCGGGCTCGACCGCGTCCTCACGGTGCCGAACGCGCTCTCGATCCTCCGGCTCGTCTTCCTCGGGCTGTTCGTCTGGCTGCTCGTGACGACGGACGACCGCGTCGCCGCGGCGCTGCTGCTCGGTGCCGCAGGCGTGACGGACTTCTTCGACGGCTACATCGCCCGTCGCTTCCACCAGGTCTCGCGCCTTGGAGCCGTCCTAGACCCGACGGTCGATCGCGTCGTGCTCGTGACGTCGATCCTCTCGATCACCGTCTACGGCGCCGTTCCGATCTGGCTGACGGCGGTCGTGCTCGGGCGCGAGGTGCTCGTGAGCGTCGCCGTGCTCGTGCTCGCGGCGATGGGCGCGCGGCGCATCGAGGTGCTCTGGGTCGGCAAGGCCAGTACCTTCGGTCTCATGGTCTGCTTCCCGCTCTTCCTCGGCGGCGACGGGCCCGGGCTCTGGGCGCGCGTGCTCACGGACCTGACCTGGGTTGTCGCGGTCCCCGCTCTCGGCGCCTCGCTCTACTCCGCGGCGGCCTACGTCCCCGAGGCGCGTTACGCCCTCGCGGCCGGCCGCACGGGTGCCGGCGCGGCCGGTCGGGACGGCCCCAGCCGAGATGTCCCCAGCCGAGATGTCCCGAGCCGAGACGGCCCGGGTGAGGGGTCGTCCGGGTCCGTCGACGCCGGGGCGGTGCCGTGAAAGCCGTCATCATGGCCGGAGGTGAAGGGACCCGGCTCCGGCCGCTCACGATGAGCCAGCCCAAGCCGATGCTCCCGATGGCGAACCGGCCGATGGCCGAGCACGTCCTCGGGCTCTTGCGCAACCACGGCTTCGACGAGATCGTGGTGACGGTCGCGTACCTCGCGAACACGATCCGGACGTACTTCGGCGACGGGTCCGAGTTCGGAGTGCGGATCGTCTACGCCACGGAGGAGACGCCTCTCGGGACGGCCGGTTCGGTCCTCAACGCGCGCGACGAGCTCACCGAGCGCTTCCTCGTCATCTCCGGCGACGTGCTGACCGACGTCGACCTCGGCGAGCTCGTGCGCGCGCACGACGCGGCAGGAGCGGTCGCGACGCTCGCGTTGAAGGCGATGGAGAACCCGCTCGAGTTCGGGATCGTCATCACCGACCCAGACGGCCGGGTCGCGCGCTTCCTCGAGAAGCCGACCTGGGGCCAGGTCTTCTCCGACACGGTCAACACGGGGATCTATGTGCTCGAGCCCGAGGTGCTCGACGTGATCGAGCCGGGCCGTGCCGTCGACTTCTCCTCCGAGGTGTTCCCCGCGCTGCTCGCCGGCGGCGCGCGCATCCAGGGCTGCCTGACGGACCGCTACTGGGAGGATGTCGGCACCCTCGACGCCTACCTGCGGGCACACGCGGACATCCTCGACGCGAAGGTCGGGCTGCGTGTCGACGCCTTCCCGGTCCGACCGGGGGTCTTCGTCGGTGAGGGCGTCGAGATCGACCCGACGGCCGAGGTCGAGGCGCCGGCCCTGATCGGTGCGAACTGCCGCGTCGGCCCGCACGCGCGCATCGGTCCCTACGCGGTGCTCGGCGTGAACGTGCGTGTCGGCGAGGGTGCCGAGCTCGTCCGGACCGTCGTCCACGACAACTGCTACCTCGGCGCGCGGGTGCGGGCGCGCGGCAGCGTCGTCGGTCGCTCCTGCGAGCTGCGGCAAGGCGCCCGCCTCGACGAGGGAGCCGTGCTCGGCGACGGCTGCCGGGTCGGGGCCGACGCGCTCATCGCCGCCTCGGTGAAGGTCTACCCGAGCAAGACCGTCGAAGAGGGCGCCCTCGTCACGACCTCGGTCGTCTGGGAGTCGCGGGCGGCGCGCGCGCTGTTCGGCCGTGTCGGCGTGACGGGGCTCGCGAACGTCGATCTCTCGCCGGAGCTCGCCGTGCGCGTCGCGATGGCCTACGCGACGGCCCTGCCGAAGGGCTCGACCATCGCGGTCTCGCGCGACTCGAGCCGCGCGGCGCGCGTGCTCAAGCGCGCGGTCATGGTCGGGGTGAACGCCGCCGGGTTGAACGTCGAGGACCTCGAGGCCGCAACGGTGCCGGTCACGAGGTTCCAGGTGCGCTCGGGCCAGAGCCGGGGAGGCGTGACCATCCGGCTCGATCCCGACGACCCGCAGTCGGTCGTCATCCGCTTCCTCGACGCCGAGGGCAACGACCTCGACGACGCCGCGAAGCGCGCGGTCGAGCGGCTCTACTACCGGGAGGAGTCGCGGCGGGTCCTCGCCTCGGAGATCGGCGACATCGAGTTCCCCCCGCGCACCGCGGAGCTGTACACGCTCGCGCTGGTCCGCGACGTCGACCTCGAGCGAATCCGCGCGGCGCGGTTCAAGCTCGTGCTCGACTACGCCTACGGCACGGCGAGCCTCGTCATGCCGAGCGTGCTCGCGAAGCTCGGCGCCGAGGTGCTCGTCGTGAACCCGCTCGTCTCGACCCCGGGTGTCATCGGCTACGACCGCGACGTCCACACGGCGCGCCTCGCCGAGCTCGTCCGCTCGTCCGGCGCGCACCTCGGCGCGGTCATCGCCCCTGACGGGGAGCGGTTGTGGCTCGTCGACGACACCGGGCATGTCCTCGACGACACCGAGTCGCTGCTTTTGCTCACGTCGCTCGTCACCGCCGCGCGCCGCGGCGCGCGGGTCGCTGCGCCGGTCAACGCGACGCGCGCCGTCGCCGAGATCTGCGCACGCGCAGGTGCGACGCTCGCCTGCACGACGCTCGGCGGGGCCGCTGTCGCCGGCGAGCACGACCCCGCGGACGCCGACCTCGTCGCGGACACCCGCGGCGGCTTCGCGTTCCCGGCGCACCTGCGCGCGCCCGACGCGGTTGCGGCCCTGGTCCACCTCCTCGAGCTCGCGAGCGCGGACGGGCGTGCGCTGTCCGAGGTCGTCGCGTCCCTGCCCGCGACCTTCGTCGCGCACGAGGAGGTGGCGACGCCGTTCGAGCTGAAAGGCAGCGTCATGCGCCACGTGCTCGAGCGTGCGCGGGCCGAGGACCTCGTCCTCGTCGACGGGGTGAAGTGCGTGGACGGCGACGGCACGTGGACCCTCGTCGCGCCCGACGCGGTCCGCCCGACCACCCACGTCTACGCCGAGGGGTGGAGCGGGCCCGACGCCACCGAGCGTGTCGCGCGCGCGGCCGGCGAGGTCCGCCGGATCCTCCAGCTGAGCTGACACCTCGAGCCGGGTTGGGCCGGGCCGGGCCGGGTTGGGCCGGGCCGGGTTGGGCCGAGCGGGCGCGCCGCGACCTAGGATCGTGTCGATGGAGACGCCCGAGACCTTGCGCTACACCGACGACCACGAGTGGGTGCGCCTCGAAGACGGTCGGGCGACGATCGGGATCACCGACTTCGCGCAGTCCGCCCTCGGCGACGTCGTCTACGTCGCGCTGCCCGAGGTCGGGACGGAGGTCGCCCGCGGTGCGACGCTCGGCGAGGTCGAGTCGACCAAGTCCGTCTCGGAGGTGTACGCGCCGCTCGCCGGCACGGTCGTCGCCGTCAACGCCGAGCTCTCGTCTGTGCCCGAGCGGCTGAACGCCGACCCCTACGGCCTCGGCTGGCTGTGCGTCATCGAGGTCGCCGGGGGTGCAGACGGCACGGACCTGCTGGACGCCGAAAGCTACCGCGCGCTCACCCAGTCCTGAGCGACGCGCCGGGTACGCGCCGGCGAGCGACGGACTACCGTAAGGCCGGTGTTCTGTCACAACTGCGGCCACCGCAATCCGCCTGACGTCAACTTCTGCTCCTCGTGCGGAGCAGCTCTCGTGCCGAGCGCCGACACGACTGTCTCGTTCGTGCCCGTCGACCCGGCCGCCGAGCTCGGCGACGACGAGCTCGGGATCGCGGTCGGCGAGCTCGTCGAGGGCACCGGTGTGCTGCTCGTCAAGCGGGGCCCGGACGCCGGCGCGAAGTACCTCCTCGACAAGGAGGTGACGCGCGTCGGCCGTCACCCGGAGAGCGACATCTTCCTCGACGACATCACCGTCTCGCGGCGGCACGCGGAGTTCGTCCGTCGAGACGGTGGCTATCTCGTCCGCGACGTCGGTTCGCTCAACGGCACCTACGTCAACCGCGAGCGCATCGACGAGGTGGACCTCGCGAGCGGCGACGAGGTGCAGGTCGGCAAGTTCAAGCTCGTCTTCGTCGCGGCCAACGCGCATTGAGCCGCGGGCGGGGGGTGGACCAGGTGGGATCGACACGGTGCGGTCCGCTGTGGTGAGCGAGCGCACGCACCTGTCGATCCGCGAGGTCCTCGACCTGCTCGTCGTCGAGTTCCCCGACGTGACGATCTCGAAGATCCGCTTCCTCGAGAGCCAGGGACTGATCCGTCCCGAGCGCACGCCCTCGGGCTACCGCAAGTTCTACGACACCGACGTCGAGCGGCTCCGTTGGATCCTGCGCCAGCAGCGCGAGCACTTCCTGCCGCTCAAGGTGATCAAGGGCCGTCTGGACGAGGCCTCGGGGCTCGGCGGGGACGAGCCCGTCGAAGCCTCCCTGTTCGACGCGGACTATGCCGCCCCACCGGCCGAGATCGCCCCACCGGCTGTCGCCCCACCGGCTGTCGCCGCGCCGGCGGAGGCGGGGCCGCTCGTCGGCGTCGGCCTGCCGGCCCGCCATGCCGGCCTGCACGCCGTGTCGGACTCCGAGCCCGCACGCCCGGGCCGGAGCGGCGGTCCCGCGGTCGTCCACGTCCGCTCCACCGGGCTCGCGGGGCAGGCGTCGGCGCTCGCGACGGCGCATGACGTCGCGCAGCAGCCACGCCGCGTGCCAGTCGAGCTGGCGGCGGCCGCGCCGACGGGTCCGGACGGGCCCGCCGCGCACGCTGTGCCGGCGGCGCGCCCGGCCGCGGTCGCGCCGACCGCCGCAGGTGCCACGGGTGCGTC
>DAHWHN010000121.1 GCA_027335685.1 Acidimicrobiaceae bacterium | reverse complement strand
TCGCCCGCGCATATCCCCACGCGAGAGCCTTCATCGTTGCGGTGGGGCAATTGCGGGCCCTGCCGGCCTTCACCTGAGCCCGACGACCACGACGAACGACACGGACGGGGGGATCCTGCCCAAGAACGGGACCGAACCGCTCATCGGAGCCCGAATACCACGACTATCGCCCTCCGCAGAATCAGGGTCAGAGCTCGACATCCTCAACCCCTGGGCCTGAAGCCCTGCAGCCCGAGAGCGCGGCGTCGGATGTGGCGTTATGCGCTTGGCCCCTGGTGGCGACGGTCGCTGTTCTGGCGCGGCGTTCTGGGCGCGGCGGGATGCGCGAGAACGCCGGAACGGCGTTCCTTTTGTCGAGCGTCGTCGTGTGCTTGCCAGTGTTCCTGCTGGCGAGAGTTTGTGCATGCACGCCGACGCGTCACGCACCCTCCCGGGCGCTCGAGGGATTGCCATACTGCCTGCGACACAAGGAGGTCCGTGGTGATTGGCGACGGGCAGCCGGAGTTCCCGGGGCTTACCGACATCAACACCCTTGCCAAGCCTCTCGGCGTTGGTGAGCGCTGCGTACGGCGCATGGTCTCGGAGCGTCGCGTGACGCCGGTCGAGGCCGGGCGGCTCGTTCGCTTCGACCTCGGTGACATCCGACGGTGGGTCGAGGAGCAGCGGCGACCACCGCTAGCGTCATCACCACTTCGTCCAGTCCTGCCCGGGACGCCCTCCCAGGCCCCGAGATGGATGGCGAGTCGTGCCAAAGGAGACCCGACGTCACGCTCCGAAGCCAGGTCGGAGGACCGAGCGGCCGATGCCGAAGCCCCGACCGACGGGGCGGCAGAACCCGCTCGCTGGCGAACGATCTCGAGCGCGGTGGTGTCGTCCGGGTCGAAGCACGGGTCGACCACCGCGCCCTGGAACGTGTCGGCGGCCGAGGTGTCGACGCGTTCGATCACCGCGAAGCGCTCAGGCACGTCATCGCCGGCGACGATGCCGCAATCCGATCTCGCGAGAGCCCGTCCGGAGCAGTCGACCCGCTTGCCGCCCCGTCTTTGGCGAGCCGCGGTCCGCTGCCGGTCGCCGGTGGGCCCGGGTTTGCGGTGCAGATGCTCGACGACCCGGGCACTCGAAGGACCGAAGCACCTACAATCTGCAAATGGACCATGCAGAGGCTAGGCGCTTCGCGGCGAGCTGGGAACAGGCTTGGAACGACCACGATCTCGACGGCCTGCTCGACCACTTCGCCGACGACGTCGTGTTCACCTCACCGGTCGCCGCACAACTCCTCGAGGAACGCGACGGAGTGCTGCGCGGCAAGCCGGCATTGCGCGCGTACTGGAGCGAGGGCATCCGCCGTATCCCCGACCTCCACGTCGAGGTGGTCGCCGTCTACCTCGGGGTGAGCACCGTGGTGATCCAGTACCGCAACCAGCGGGGCTCGCTCGTGAGCGAGGTGCTCGTCTTCGACGGTCCGCTCGTCGTCCAAGGCCACGGCACCTACCTCGACGACACCCCTGCGATCGAGAGGGAGGCCCGTTGAGCAGGGCTGCCGCCGCCGGCCGCGACCGGCGGCGGGATGGGCCGGCGGGGTCCCGGAGGTCCGTGGGCGCCGGCGCGAGGCAGCGCTGAGACGTGCACCGGCTGCACGCTCTCTACGTGCTCGACGAGCGCGCGCAGAGCCTCGTCTACGGCCCGGCGCAACGGGCGGCGATCGCCGAGATGGTCGACGGCCTCGCCGAGCCGCTGACTGCCGAGCAGCTCGCCGCCGAGCCCGAGCTGCTCGCCGAGGCCGAGATCCTGCTCTCGGGATGGGGGGCGCCCCTCATGGACGCCGCATTCCTGCGCCGGGCCCCCCGGCTCGCTGCAGTCTTCTACGGCGCCGGTGCGGTCCGCGGCTTCGCGACGGACGCGCTCTTCGACCGTGGCGTCCGGCTGTCGAGCGCGAACGCCGCCAACGCCATCCCGGTCGCCGAGCTCACCGTCGCGTTCGTCGTGCTCTCGCTGAAGCGCGTCTGGTCCCTGCTCGGCGGCGCGCTCGGGCCGGGCGATCCCCGGCGTCACGACGTCCTCGGCGCGTACCAGGAGGTCGTGGGCCTGCTCGGGCTCGGTGCGATCGGCCGGCTCGTGGCGGACCGCCTCCGCACGATCGACGTCACCGTGCTCGCCTATGACCCCTACTGCGCCGACGCCGAGGCGGCGGCTCTCGGTGTCGACCTCGTCAGCCTCGACGAGCTCTTCGCACGCTCGGCTGTCGTGTCCGTGCACGCCCCCCTCTACGACCAGACGCGCGGCATCGTCACGGGTCCCCTCGTGCACTCGATGCGCACGGGCGCGACCTTGGTCAACACGGCGCGCGGTGGCCTCGTCCGCCACGACGAGCTCGCCGAGGCGCTCGCGTCGCGGCCGGATCTCCAGGCTGTTCTCGACGTCACCGATCCCGAGCCCATGCCGCCGCACCACGCGCTGCGCGGTCTCGGGAACGTCGTCGTGACGCCACACGTCGCAGGCTCGCTCGGTCCCGAGTGCCGGCGGCTCGGGGACACCGTCGTCGGAGAGCTCCGCCGCTACCTGGCAGGAGAGCCCCTCGCGCACGAGGTCGACCCGGCGACACTCGCCATCGCGGCCGAGCCGTGACGCGTCACGCGCGATAGGAACGCTTCGCATCAAGGATATGCTCTCGACTCTGTGAGGCCGAGAGATCGAGCAACTCCGACGCCAGGATCGCCTCCCGAGCTCACGGCCGCCCGTGGCGAGTCGCGCACGGGCTCCGCCGCCGTCGACGACGGCCTCGCCCAGGCTTTCCACCTCCGCGACCTCGTCCCGCTCTCGGTCTCGAGCGTCGGCCCGATGTTCTCGGTCGCCGCGACCGGTGGCGTCATGGCCGCAGAAGCGGGCTGGTGGACCTTGCCGGCGATCGCTCTGCTCGCCGTGCCGTTCATCATCTCGAGCTTCGTGTTCCGCCTGTTGAACCGCCACTTCCCGCACTCCGGTGCGTCCTACCACTGGTCGGCGCGCATCATCGGCCGGGGAGTGTCCCGCTACCAGGCGTGGATCTTGATCCTCGCCTACTTCTTCTCGATCCCGCCGATCGCGATCCCCGCGGGGTCCTACACGCTGGCACTCGTCGCGCCCCACTACCGCGCCCCTGCGGCCGTCACGATGGCCGTCGCGCTCTTCTGGATCGTGTTCGCCTCGGTTCCGCTGCTGCTCGGGAGCCGCCCGACGGCGCGGATCACACAGGTGTTCTTCGCCGTCGAGATGATCTCGCTCGGGGCGTTCGGTATCTTCGGGGCGCTGAGCTGGCACCGGCTCGCCGTCCCGATCCACTTCGGCTCACCGCCGATCGGCGGCATCTTGATCGTCGCGGTCGTCGCCGCGACGATCCTCGACGGCTGGGAGATCGACAGCTACGCGGCCGAGGAGTCGGTGAAGCCCCGGAGCGACCCGGGGATCGGCGGCATAGTCGGCGCGATCGGCGCGCTGTTGTTCTACGCCATCCTCTACCCGCTCATGCTCGGCGAAACTCCCCTGTCGTCGCTCGCGAACTCGGTCGACCCCCTCGCAGTGTGGTCGCACCGGCTGGTTCCGGGGGCACCATGGCTCATGCTCGTCCCGATCCTGCTCTCGACCGCCGGTGGACTCTGGCTCACGAGCTACATCCTCACGCGCGCGCTGTTCGCCATGGGCCGGGAGAGCCTGATACCCGAGAGCTTCGCGAAGCTCAACCGCCATCGCGTCCCCTACGTCGCGATACTCGTCACCCTCGCGAGCGCGACAGTTGTCGTCGCGTTGCAGCTGTTCGTCTCCTCCCTGGCGTCGTTCTTCAATCTCGTGCTGTCGGCGGCCGGCTTCTTCCTCCTCGCCGAGTTCTTCCTCGACTCGCTCACGGCGGCGGTCTTCCTCACGGTCGGTCACCGGCGGCTCCCCGACGTCCGCCTCAACCGTCACTCGCACCGGCTGCTGCTCGTCGGCTCGATCTTCTCGAGCGCCGTCATGGCGTTCCTGCTCGTCGCGTTCTTCATCTACGGCCCGAAGGCGATCGGCCACGGCGTCGACGAGACGTTCGCGGCGCTACTTGGCCTCGGCGTCGCCTTCGCCTGGTGGACCAAGCACCGCACCTCGACACCGTTCGTGTTCTCCGGCGACGACGTCGAGACCGGGCTCGGCAGCGGCGTCGAGCCGCCGAGGGTGCCGGTCGCAGCGGAGCGGTAGCCGAAGCGGGCGCTCCGGCTGGCGGAGGGCTGCGCGCGCTGCCGGACCGGTCGGGACCAGAGGTACTGATAGACTGCAAATAGTTGGAGATTTGGCTCGGCGCCTCGGACACAGGTCCGGCTGCCGGTCCAGATCGTGGATCAACGACGCACCGACCTTCTGATCGGAGGCTTGCCGGCCACGTCCGTGGCGATCGGCATGCCGTTGGTTCTTTGGCCGTCGCGGCACAATGCAGCCGTCGCCGACGGTTGAGCCCGAGCCTGGAGGTCATGGACATGGCGACGTCGTTCGGCTTCCTCGGCACCTATCCCCCCACGCAGTGCGGCATTGCGACCTTCACGGCAGCGCTGCGCTCTGAGCTCGCCGCCGCGGGGAATCGGACGGGGGTGGTCCGGGTCGTCTCGAAGGGCGAGAAGTCCGTCGACCCGGCGGTCGTCGGGCACATGGTCCGCGGCGACACCGGAGCAGTCGGACGAGCGGCGGCGGCCCTCGGCACCTTCGACGTCGCCGTCGTCGAGCACGAGTTCGGCATCTACGACGGGCCGGACGGCGACAGCGTCGTCGGCGTCTTGGCGCTGCTCGACGTCGCGAGCATCGTCGTCGTCCACACGGTCCTCACGGACCCGACCCCCCACCAGAAGGACGTCCTCGAGCGCGTCGTCGACGGGGGAACCGTCGCCGTCACGATGAGCGCGACCGCGCACGACCGGCTCGTGTCGCGCTACGACGTCGACCCCTCGAAGGTCGTCGTCGTCCCCCACGGCGCCCCGCCACCGGCCCGGCTGGCGGCCTCCGGCGGCCCGCCCGTGCTCTTGACCTGGGGACTGCTCGGACCGGGCAAAGGCGTCGAGCGCGTCATCGACGCGCTCCCGGCCCTGCGCGACCTGCGCCCGCGTCCGCACTACCTGGTGGTTGGCGAGACGCACCCGAAGGTCCTCGAGCGCGAAGGCGAGCGCTACCGTGACGCACTGGGCGAGCGAGCCGCACGGCTCGGTGTCGCCGACATGGTGACCTGGCGTGCCGACTACCTCGACGTCGAGGCCTTGCGCCGCGTCGTCGCCTCCTGCGACATCGTCGTGCTGCCCTACGACTCACACGAGCAGGTGACCTCTGGGGTGCTCATCGAGGCGATCGCGGCGCGCAAGCCCGTCGTCGCGACGGCGTTCGCACACGCGTGCGAGCTACTCGGCTCCGGAGCGGGCCTCGTCGTCGACCACGACGACCCTGCGGCGCTCGCCGCGGCGCTGCGGCGCGTGCTGGTCGAGCCTGCCCTCGCACGCGAGATGTCGCGGCACGCGGGCGAGATCGCGGGCGACCTGCTCTGGCCCGCTGTCGCTGCTCGCTACCGGGCGCTCGGTGCCGAGCTCGCGCGGCACCGATCGGCGGTCGTGGCGTGATCCCCCGGGACGCTCCGTTCGCCCACGTGCAGCGCCTGAGCGACGACGTCGGCATCTTCGAGCACGCGACCGGGGCGGTCCCCGAGCGCCACCACGGCTACTGCGTCGACGACGTGGCCCGCGCCCTTCTCGTCGTCGGACGCGAGCGCGAGCCCGACGCCGAGCTGTGCGATCTTGCCGTGCGCTACCTCGACTTCGTCGTGTGCGCGCAGGGACCAGACGGCCGGAGCCGCAACCGACTCGGGCTCGACCGCCGCTGGCGGGACGAACCAGGACTGCTGGACTGCTGGGGGCGGGCGCTGTGGGCGCTCGGCACGACCGCCGCGAGGGGGCACAGCCCCGCGCAGCGCGGGCGCGCGCGGGACCACTTCGCCCTCGCGGCCGGGCAGCGCTCGCCGTACGTGCACGCGATGGCCTTCGCCGGGCTTGGCGCGGCCGAGGTGCTGGCGGTGGTGCCCGCAGACCGCCGGGCACGAGCGCTGCTCGCGGCGGCGGCCGCGGCGATCGGCCACCCGGGGCCCGGCACCTCCTGGCCCTGGCCGTGGCCGCGCCTCGAGTACGCGAACGCTGCGATCCCCGAGGTGCTCGTGGCCGCCGGTGAGCTCCTCGGCGACGCCCGCGCGCTCGACGACGGGCTGCGCCTGCTGCGCTGGCTGCTCGACGAGCAGACTCTCGACGGCCACCTGTCCGTCGTTCCCGTCGGAGGCCGCGGACCTGGCGACGGCCGACCCGGCTTCGACCAGCAGCCGATCGAGGTCGCCGCGCTCGCCGACGCCTGCGCGCGCGCCTGGCGGGTGACGGGGGACCCACGTTTCGCGAGCGGTCTCGAGCTCGCGATCGGGTGGTTCCTCGGAGGCAACGACGCGAGCTGCCCTCTCTACGACCCGCAGACCCACGGAGGCTTCGACGGCCTCACGCGCGAGGGTTGCAACACCAACCAGGGCGCCGAGTCGACCCTCGCGATGGTGGCGACCCTGCAGCACGCGCGCGACCTCGTGCCCCGATGACGAGCGGAACGCCTCGCGACCTCGAGGGCGTCGCCGCGCGCGACGGGGCGAGCCTCGAGCCGGCTGTCTCGGTGACCCGCACCGCGCTGCGGCTGCGGCCCGACGCGAGCCGCGTCGTGGCCAGGCTTTTCGTCCCGGGCCAGGAGGGGCTTCTCGACGGGGAGTCGCGCGCCGGCTCGGTCGTCGAGCGCATCCTCGCTCTCGACGACGCGACGGCGAAGGTCGCGCTCGCCGGAGTCCACGAGCGGTTCGCCGGCCGCCACCGGGATCTCGACGGTCTGCTCGAGGAGCACTTCGAGCTCGTCGCACACCGCTTCTCCCAGCCCCTCGAGCTGTCCGACGAGCGGCGCCGCCTTGTCGGGTCGTACTTCACCCATGAGCTCGCCGTGGAGGCAGCGGCGCTCTGCAACCCGTCGCTCGTCGCACACCCCGACCAAAGCGGGACCCGCCACGGCGAGCTCCGGTGCGTGATGAGCCTGCGCGCCGTCGGGGAGGGTCACATCTCCTCCGTCGAGTTCCGGACCGGCGTCGCCAGCGCCGGCGGGTCGTTCCTGCTGGACGAGCCGAGGCGCCACCTCGCGGTCGGCCGGACCGTGGCGCGCCGCCACGACCGCGAGCACCTCCGGCGAGCGCTGCGGGACCGCGGCGCCGAGGGCTCGAGCGCGACCTACGTGCTCGACTCGCTACCGGAGACCTTCGACACCCCCGATCTCGAGAGCGCCCTGCGTGCCCTACGCGACCAGGTCGTGACCCGGCGGGATGCCGAGGAGGCGATCGAGGGCGTCCGGCTCGCGGTCGCGGCCGACTACGCGGTGACCTTCCCGGAGTGCGCGTCGATCTCCGAGCGCGTCCTCCTCCCCTCGACACCGGCAGAGAGCCGCGGGATGGAGGACGCCCGCTTCGTCCGCTTTGTCGAGGACGACGGCTCGGTCACCTACCTCGCGACCTACACCGCCTACGACGGCGCACGGGTCGCCCCGCACCTGCTCGAGACCGCCGACTTCACGACGTTCCGGAGCACCCAGCTCACCGGGACCGCCGCGGTCGACAAGGGGATGGCGCTGTTCCCGCGTCGCATCGGCGGCCGCTTCGTCGCGCTGTCACGTTGGGACCGCGAGAACAACTCGCTCGTGACCTCCGACTCGCTGACGGTCTGGGAGGATCCGGTCCCCTTCGAGCGGGGCCGCCGCGCGTGGGACCTCGTCCAGCGCGGCAACTGCGGGTCGCCGATCGAGACCGCCGCCGGCTGGCTCGTCCTCACCCACGGGGTCGGACCGATGCGGAGCTACTCGATCGGTGCCGAGCTGCTCGACCTCGAGGACCCGACCCGCGTGCTCGGCCAGCTGGCCGGTCCACTCGTCGTGCCCGCAGCCGACGAGCGCGACGGGTACGTGCCGAACGTCGTCTACTCCTGCGGGTCCTTGCTGCACGCGGGCACGCTCGTCGTGCCCTACGGGATGTCGGACGCGAGCGTCGGCATCCTCACCGTCGAGCTCGACGCGCTCCTCGAGCGCCTCCTCACGGGTTGAGCCGCCCGGGCGGCAGCGACCACGGGCCGCAGGGCCGCAGCACTGCAGGGCGGCAGGGCCGCCGTCACGTCAGGCGACGAGGACGTCGACTCCGGCTGCCTCCAGGCCCGCCAGCAGTGACGGATCGGCGCCGGGGCTTGTCACGAGGACGTCGATCCGACGCGTCGGGCAGACGCGGGCGAACGCGCGTCGACCGATCTTCGAGCTGTCGGCCACGACGACGACGGTGCGCGCCCGCGCGACCATCGACGCGCTGACGGCAGCTTCGCCCTCGTGGTGCGCGCTCGCCCCGCCCTCGACGTCGAGGGCGTCGGCACCGAGCACCGCGTAGTCGAACGCGAGCCCGTCGAGAAGCGCGAGCGCGAGCGGCCCGATCAGCTCGTAGGACTGCGGCCGGACGACACCACCGGTGACGACGATCTTGACCTGGGCGCGCACGGCGAGCTCGCTCGCGATGTTGAGGGCGTTCGTGACGACCGTGATCGCCGGCGTGCCGGCGTCCCCGCGCAGGTCGGGGCGGCACGCGAGCGCCCGTGCGACCTCGGTGCCCGTCGTGCCGCCGTTCAGCGCGACCGTCGACCCGGCGGCGACGAGGCCCGCGGCGACTCGACCGATCCGCTGCTTCTCCGGTGCGTGCCGGGCGGACTTGTACGTGAGCGGGAGGTCGTACGCGACGTTGCTCGCCACCGCTCCGCCGCGGGTGCGCACGAGCATCTGCTGGCGGGCGAGCTCGTCGAGATCTCGCCTGATCGTCGCACCGGACACACCGAGGTGCACGGCGAGGTCGCCGACTGCGACCTCCCCGCCGTCCGCGAGCAGGCCGAGAAGAGCGCTCCAGCGCTCGTAGCGCGACGTCATCGCTGCCCTCGACCCAACGCCGCCTCCGTCTCGCCGGCCGCCGCATCATCGCGCGTCGCGCTCGGACCTCCCGCCGGCCTCGAGCGCGACGCGGCGCAGCGTCAGGCGGCGCAGCTCACGGCGTGCGAACCCCGATGCGCACTCGTGCGCGATACTGCCTTTTAATCGTCGCATATGATCACGACGACGGGTGGCGGCACGCCGCCTGCGGAGCGAAGGCGGTGGCGCGTGTCGCACGTGGCGCAGGAGATCGCGAGCCAGCCTTGGTGCTGGGAGCAGGCCGCGGAGCGCGCGGCAAAGGTCCGCGAGGACCTCCCGCCGACCGGCGCACGCGTCGCGGTCGTCGGGTGCGGGACGTCGCGCAACGTCGCGCAGGTCTACGCCTCGCTGCGCGAGCGCGCCGGCGAGGGGGAGACGGACGCGTTCGCCGCGTCGCAGTTCCCGGCCGAGCGGGCCTACGACCACCTCGTGTTCATCTCGCGCACGGGCACGACGACCGAGGTGCTCGACGCGATGGACCAGGTCCGCTCCGGGGTCGCCTGCACTGCGATCACCGCGCAGCCAGGCACGCCGGTCGCGGCCGCAGGCACGGCGTCGATCGCTCTCGAGTTCGCGGACGAGCAGGCGGTCGTCGCGACACGGTTCGCGACGAGCGTCATCGTGCTCGTGCGCGCGCACCTCGGCATGCCGGTCGCTCCACTCGTCACCGAGTGCGAGGAGGCGCTCGGTGCCGGTCTGCCAGAGGGCGCGCTCGGTGCCACCCAGTTCACGTTTCTCGGACTGGGCTGGGCCGAGGGGCTCGCCCACGAGGCCGCACTGAAGCTCCGGGAGTCAGCGCAGGTCTGGGCCGAGTCCTACGCAGCCATGGAGTACCGGCACGGACCGATCAGCGTCGCCGGACCGGGCTCGTGCGTCTGGGCGCTCGGCGAGGTCCCGCCTCGCTTGGAGCAGGAGGTACGGGCGACGGGCGCGGCGTTCGTCACGAGCGGGCGTGACCCGCTCGCGGAGCTCGTCCGAGCCCAGCGCCTCGCGGTCGCTCTCGCCGAGACGCGCGGGCTCGACGCCGACAGCCCACGACACCTCGCGCACTCGGTCATCCTCGAGCGCGGCTGACGCACCTGCGCCCGACCCCGTTGGCCAGGCCTTGGTCCACGAAGCGTTCGTCGGGCGACTGCTGCGGGACCCCGACCCCGTCACGTCACCTCCCGCTCCTCAGGGGACCGAGTCGGTCT
This sequence comes from Acidimicrobiaceae bacterium, assembly GCA_027335685.1. Taxonomy (GTDB): domain Bacteria; phylum Actinomycetota; class Acidimicrobiia; order Acidimicrobiales; family Bog-793; genus JAJZCK01. The sequence goes on along the minus strand of DAHWHN010000121.1, from coordinate 11,996 downwards.
CGATCCCGAGCCGGCGATAGGTGGCTTCTGCCCGGGCGTCCCTCGTTGCGAGCACGATACGGTGCTCGAGCGCCGCAAGCGCCACCCAACCGTCGTAGCTCGCCCCACCGGCGACGCCCGCCGTAGCCAGGAGCGCGACCGCGCCGACGAAGACGTCCGGACTCGGCGACAGCGGAGGCGAGAAGTTCGCCTCCAACAGCTGGATTGCGTCGTCGGGAAGCACCCGAGCGCCACCGGGGAGCCGGGTGAGAACGGCGTAGGTCTCGATCCACGCGTGACCACAGATCGATAGCTGCCGCCCCGAGCGCCATGCGACCGCCCGGGCGTGCGCTTCGTGGTCGCGAAGCAGGAGCGGAATGGCCAGGCTGCTGTCGACTGCGACCGTGCGGTCAGCGCCTGCCGGCATCGATTAGCGCGAAGATGTCCTCGTCGGTGACCGTCGTGCCCCCCTCGGCCACGAGGAAGCCGTCCTCCTCCACGAGTCGCGCGGTGCGGCCGCGCGGGACGAGCGCCAGTCCAGCGCCGTACGAGGAGATGTCGAGTGTGGTCCCCGGCGCGAGACCGAGCGCGTCGCGGAGCGGCTTCGGCACGACGATCCGGCCGGCGGCATCGATCGTCGTCTCCATGGCAGCATGCTACCATTTGGCTGCCATCAAAAGCTCGTCCAGCGGAGCTGCTGGCAGCAGGCAGCAGCTGTCGCCCGACGAGACGGTCGTGGACCTCGGTCCGGCCGGTTGGTCAGACCCGGTTGGTCAGACCCGGACGGCCTGAGGCCGTCGCCGCAAGCCGAGCGTGATGCCGGCCGCGACCAGCGCCGCAGCAGCGGCGCCGAGCTCGTCGTCCCCGCTACCGAGGTGTTGGACGACGACGCCTCCGACCGCTGCGCCGATTGCGGCGCCGGCGAGGACGGCGCTCGAGAGCCAGCTGAAGACCTCGACCGCACTGTTCTCGGGAGCGAGCGAGCCGGCCAGGGCGTAGATGCAGCCGAAGCTCGGGGCGATCGCGAGACCGGCGACGGCGAGGAGCGGATAGAGCAGCGAGAGACCGGGCGCCGACGCGAGCAGGGCGAAGCTCGCGCCTGTCGCAGCGAGCAGCGGCGGCAGCGAGCGCGCACCTCCGATCCCGGCGCGCGCCCCGAAGGTCGCCCCGCCGACCAGGGACCCGAGGCTCCACGTGCCGAGGAGCAGGCCGGCTTGGTTCGCGTGGTGGTGCTCCCCCGCGAACGCGACGACGGCGACGTCGATCATCCCGAACGCGAGCACGAGCAGGCCGGCGGAGGCGAGGAGGATCGTGAGCCGGGTCGAGGCCAGGCGCTGCCGTACGTGACGCGCACGCGAGACCCGCTCGACGACGGCCGGGCTTGCAGCAAAGGCAAGGGTGCCTCCGAGACCGCAGAGCGCGCTCACGACGAGCGGTGCCGCCGTGCCGAAGGCGGACCCGACGCCCGCGACGACCGACGGCCCGAGGACGAACGTAAGCTCCTGCAAGGTCGAGTCGACCGCGTAGGCCGCATGGCGCGCGTCGGCGTCGACGAGCACGGGCCACAACGAGCGGACGGCTGCGGCGACCGGTGGCGTCGCCCCGCCGGCGACAACGGCAGCAGCGAGGAGCACTGCGGTGTCGTGGACCGGGACGCGGCTCAGCGCGACCAGGGCGACCGCGTCGAGGACCGCCGTCGCGACGAGCACGGGCCGGCGGCCGACACGGTCCGCCAGCCGGCCGACCACCGGGCCGAGAGCCGCCGCCCCGACGACGTAGACGGCGGTCGTGGCTCCCGCCGCCGAGTACGAGCCCGTTCCGTGCGCGACGCGCAGGATGATCGCGAGCCCGACCATGGCCGCGGGGAGTCGACCGAGGAGCGACGTGGCGAGGATCCGGCGCACGCCGGGCGTGGCGAGCACCGTCCGGTAGCTCGCTGGCGCCATCTCCCCAGTCTGCCCGTGACGCGCCGAGCGCCGAGCCACGGCGTCGGGTGGCCGGGGCTGCGGGAGCTGCGGGAGCTGCACAGATACGCGGCGCGCGGGCATGGGCCCGCCGGGCTGGTCGCCACGCGCCCGTAACGAGCGACCGGGGAGCTGAGAGGCCGGGGGAGGCGGGACCGATCGATGGGCGACGGAGCGAGGATCCCGCAGCGGCGATAGCTCGTGACCGAGCTGCCCGGACCGCGCTCGAGGGAGCTCGAGAGCCGACGGCGGGAGGAAGTCGCGGCCGGGGTCTCGAGCGCGACCCCGGTCGACGTCGTCGGCAGTGCGCTCGTCGACCTCAGCTCGGGGGTCGCGGTCGTCGGGGTCGGGCACGCGGCGCCGTCCGTCGTCGATCAGGCGTCGGCCCAGGCGGCACGGCTCACCCACAGCTGCTTCATGGTGAGCCTCGACGAGTCCTACGTCGCGGTCTGCGAGGCGCTCAAGGAGCTCACACCCGGTTCGCACGAGAAGCGGTCGGCTCTGTTCGGCTCCGGAGCCGACGCGGTCGAGAACGCCGTCACGGTCGCCCGGCGTGCGACGGGCCGGCATGCCGTCGCCGTCTTCGACCACGCGCACCACGGTCGGACGAACCTCACGATGGCACTCACGGCGAAGAACATGCCGTACGAAGAGGGCTCCGGACCGTTCGCGCCCGAGAACTACCGGGCACCGATGTCGTACCCGTACCGCGACCCCGAGACGGTGGCGGACGCCGAGGCCGCACAGCGCGCGACGACCATGATCGAGTCACGGGTCGGCGCCGACAACGTCGCCTGCGTGGTCGTCGATCCGATCCGAGGCGAAGGGGGCTTCGTCGCCCCCGCGCGGCTTCCTCCGGCGCTGTCGGCTTCGTGCGGAGCGCACGGCGTGCTCCTCGCCGCGGACGAGATCCAGACCGGGCTCGCGCGCACGGGCGACTGGTTCGCCTGCGACGACGGGGCGTCGTTCCCGACCGCGTCACGACGACGAAGGACATCGCCGGAGGCTTCCCGCTCGCCGGCGTGACCGGTCGCGCCGACGTCATGGACGCGGTGCACGCGGGCGGCATCGGCCGCACCTACGGCGGCAACCCCGTCGCGTGCGAGGCCGCCCTCGCAGCGATCGCGGCGAGCTGGGGGCGAGGTCTCGTCCGGCGAGGTCTGGTCCGTTCTCACGACCTCGCGGCCGTCACGCAGGTCGTCGCGTGCGGGACGACGATCTCGCCACCCAGGTCGTCGACGGCGGCGCGCAGGCGCCGCAGAAGGGCCGAGCGCCGCACCGGGTCGAGCGCGACATGCCCGGACTCGGCGGCTGCGACGCCGACCCACTCGGCGCTCGTGTACCGGCGCTCCCAGCTGTAGCGCACGGTGTGGCTCGTCGTGAAGCGGCCGGACAGCACGAGGGATCGGACGTGCGACGCCACGACGTCGCCTCCGACCGGCGTGCGCAGCCCCGGCGCGTGGCCCACGAGGGCGGGTGCGACGCTCTCGTAGCAGCCGAGCAGCGCCTGCCGGGCGCGCCGGCCCGGGGGCTCGACGGCCGTCTCGACGAGCGCGATCCTGCCGCGCGGACCGAGAACGGCCGCGGCGCGAGCGGGCCCGACAGCCGGATCGACCCACCTCCAGGCGTGGCCGCTCACGACGAGGTCGAAGAGCCGGCCGCGTGCGTGCCACTCCCCGAAGCGGGCGATCTCGACCTCGACACCGATCCGGCGTGCGGCAAGGGCCATCTCCTCGTCGGGCTCGACACCGAGCACGGCGCAGCCACGCCGCGCGAGCAGCACCGACCCGGTGCCCGTGCCGCAACCGACGTCGAGGACGCGCTCCGCGCACGATCGAGCGAGGTCGTCGAGCAGCTCGTCCGGGTAGCCGGCGAGCAGGTCCTCGCGCCCGACGCCGCGAGCGAGCGACGCCCACCGGCGGCGCGGGTCGCGCGCGAGCCCACTGCCATGGCGCGCGCCGCGGGTGACGTCCGTCATCGCTCACGGCCCGCAGCCACGACCGCTGAGTCGACGTCCTGCCCGGCGCCGTCGGGCGTGGCCTCGTGCCGAGCCCGTCGTAGGACCCACGCGGTGTAGGCACCACCGGCGGCCAGCATGACGAGCCCGAGCACCTCGATCGCGTCGGTGCCGTTGTCGTAGGTGAGCCAGAGGTACTCGTCGAAGAACCGTGTCAACCCCCAGAGCCCCGCGGTGACCGCGGCGACGACACCGACCAGGGCGGCACGCCCTGCGACGCGCCGCTCGACGGCGAGCGCGACGAGGTAGACGGCCGTGCACTCGGCCGCCTGGAACAGCGGGACCGGCAGCCGGCGCCCGATCTCTCCTGCGTAGTACATACCGATCCACGAGCTCGTGGGTCTGCCGCCTCCCGCGATCATCAGCTGCGGCCCGAGGAGGCGACCGAGGGCCCAGGACGCGACGAGGACCGGCGCGGCGAGGTCGGCGAACCGCCCGATGCGCAGCTGGGGGCAGCGATGCCGCGCGCTGAGGATCGCCGTCGGGATCGCGAACAGCAGGCCCCCGAACGACGTGAGGCCGCCGTTCCAGATCGCGCCGATCTCGATCGGGTCGCGCGCGTAGTAGCCGAAGTTGGCGACAACGTGGACGAGCCGGGCGCCGACGATGGCCGTCACGACGATCCAGACGAAGGTCGGTCCGAGCCACGCGGAGCCGTAGCCGTGGTCCTCGAGCCTCTTGGCCAGGTACCGGTAGCCAAACCAGAACGTCAGCGCGAGACCGATGCCGTAGGTGTGGATCTCGAGCGGACCCACGTGGAAGGCGACCGGCACGGGTCTCACTGCAGCCCTCCCCGGTCCGAGAGCGCGGCCACCAGCCCGCTCGACCCGTGGCGTCGCCCCGTGCGCATCCGGCTGCCCTCCATCTCCGAGCGACCAAGTATGGCGCGCTGCGGCCCGCCGTCGGGACCGCCGCGCGCCGGCCACTGCGGTTGGCTCTCCCCTACCATCGACGACGTGGACCGGCGCCGATTCCTCCAGGGGCTCGGCGCTCTCGGTGGGTCCGTTCTCGCCGGGAGCGTGCTCGACGCCTGCTCGGCCACCGCGGGCAGGCGGAGCACAGCCGCGGCGCGCCAGACGGCCGCCGCGCGGCGCGGCGTCCGACGGATGCCGGCGGTCCACGAGGTCGACGGTCTCCCGGTGGCCGACTGGGTCGTCGAGGAGAACCGGCGCCCGGGGACCCTTGCCTGGGTGATCCACCCCCAGCCCCTCCCGCCGGGGGTCCTTCCCGCCTGGCCGGCGGCGATCGAGGGCTACGCGGACCGCGTCAGCTACGTCGCGGGCGACGAGGTCGGGCTCCACGTCAGCACGACGGCGTCGAGCTTCCGGGCCGAGGTCTACCGGATGGGCTACTACCAGGGTCACGGCGCCCGCCTTGTCGCGACGACCGGCGAGATCTCGGGACGCCTCCGGTCCGTGCCGGCGCTCGAGACGGCCACGAACACGGTCCAGTGCGACTGGCCGCGCTCGGTGGCCTTGACCGTCGGGCCCGACTGGTCGCCCGGCGCCTACCTCGTGAAGCTCGTCGCCAGCTCAGGCGAGCGCCACTACGTGCCCTTCTGCGTCCGCGACGACGCGAGCACGGCGGCGATCGTCGTCCAGAGCTCGGTCACGACCTGGCAGGCGTACAACCTCTGGGGCGGCTACAGCCTCTACGGCGGCGCACCGACCGGCGCCCTTGCGGACCGCTCCCGCATCGTGTCGTTCGACCGCCCCTACCGCAATCCCGACCAGAACGGATCAGGAGACTTCCTCGGCAACGAGTTCCCTTTCATCTACCTCGCCGAGCGGCACGGCCTCGACGTGACGTACTGGACGGACGTCGACCTGCACCGCCGCCCCGAGCTGCTCGCACGCCATCGCTGCCTCGTGAGCCTCGGGCACGACGAGTACTGGTCGTGGCAGATGCGCTTCGACGGCGTCATGGACCACCTCGCCACCGGCACGAACGTCGCCTTCCTCGGCGCGAACGCCTGCTACCGCCAGATCCGCCTCGAGCCGTCGCCGCTCGGCGAGGACCGGCGGGTCATCTGCTACAAGGACGCGGCGGCCGACCCGATCGCGGCGACGGACCCGAAGCTCGCGACGGGCGCCTCCTGGGCGACGGACCTGGTGCCCTACCCGGAGTCGGAGATGATCGGCGTCATGTACCAGGCCTACGGCGCGAGCGCGCCGTTCGTCGTCGCGGACGCCTCCTCGTGGATCTTTGCCGGGACCGGCCTCGCTGATGGCGACACGATCTCGGGCGCCCCCAGTGGCCAGCAGGTCGTCGGGTCGGAGGTCGACGGCTTCGAGCCCCTCCTGCCCGGACCGCGCAACGTCGAGATCGTCGGCCACTCCCCGACGACGAGCGTCGGGGGCCGCCTCTACTCCGACGCGAGCTACTACACGCGGCCGACCGGCGGTGGCGTCTTCGCGACCGGCACGGCGAGCTGGGTCCAGCTGCTCTGGGACGGCGTGCGACCGCTCGACAACGCGTTGAGCTTCGGCGTCTCGCCGGCGGTCGTCCCGCTCACCCGCATCACGCTCAACGTTCTCGCAACTCTGGCGAGCGGCCCCGCCTCGCGGGTCCGCCCGTCCGTCGGCAACTGGCACCGCTTCTACGCAGCCGACACGCCGGTCGTGAACAGCGTCGACGTCCCCTAGCGCGGCCCGACCTACCCCACGGCGGGAGTCGCGCACGATACGTGCACACGGGATCGCGCACGACCCGTGCGGCTGACGGCGCCCGTCGCAGCCCGTCGCCGACGACGCGAGAACGGACCAGCTCGGCGCTGGTCCGTTCTGTCGCATCAGTGATGATCACGGACGGCGCACTGTGCTCATGCGCTGCCCATCCTCTGCATGCGCACTGCCTAAGCGAACACGAACTCGGAGAGAGCTCTTCGAAGTCTGTGCCGTGATCGGGCATGCGCCCCTGACGGCCGTCGATGACTCGTGTCGCCGACTAGCACGCTGCAAAGCTCGAACGCAGCCCGGGTGTCGCCCCGGGCCTCAGCAGTCCGGTGGATCTTCCTCCTCGGACGAGTCATACGCTCTCACGCCGACTCTCCTTTCTTGCACGTATCCTGGAAGTTGTCTGCCCCTTGGCTCACGTCCTCGGGACTGAGTCCATCGTGCGCCTCGCGACGGCGGATGTCAACGGCAGGAAGGGAGATGTCCCCTTATCGCAACATCATCGATACGTGCCGGCTACGCGTCGAGCGACTTGATCGCGGCAACGAGCTCGGTGAGGCCGGACTTCGCGTCGGCGAGCAGCATGTCGGTGTGCGGGTCGGTGTAGAGCTCGTTGTCGATCCCGGCGTAGCCGTGACCGAGCGAGCGCTTGACCACGATGATGTGCTTCGCCTTGTCGACGTCGAGGATCGGCATACCGGAGATCGCCGTGCCGGGCCGCCTGGCCGCCGGGTGGGTGACGTCGTTCGCTCCGATGACGAGCGCCACGTCGGCCTGGGGGAACTCCGAGTTGATGTCGTCCATCTCCCGGAGCGCCGTGTACGGGACGTTCGCCTCCGCGAGCAGGACGTTCATGTGGCCGGGCATCCGGCCGGCGACGGGGTGGATCGCAAAGCTGACCTCGGTCCCGCGCTTTTCGAGCTCCGTGGCCAGCTGCGCGACCTCGTGCTGGGCCTGGGCAGCGGCGAGGCCGTAGCCCGGCACGATGACCACCTTCGCCGCGTAGCCGAGCTGGATCGCCGCGTCGGCGACCGCGATCTGGCGCACCTCGCCACCGGCCGAGGCCGTGACTGTGGCTGTGTCCCCCGTGCCGAACCCGCCGACGACGATGTTCGCGATCGAGCGGTTCATGGCGTCCGCCATCAGCTTGGTCAGGATCGCCCCGGACGCTCCCACCAGGGCACCGGCGATGATGAGTGCGGTGTTGTCGATCACGAACCCGGCCATCGCCACCGCTGTGCCGGTGAGCGCGTTGAGCAGCGAGATGACGACGGGCATGTCGGCCCCACCGATCGGCATGACCATCGTCACGCCGAAGCCGAGCGACGCCACGAGCACGACGAGCAGGACCCAGCCGCTGTGGGAGCCGGAGACGAGGTACGCGCCGCCGCCGAGCATGACGGCGACGAGGGCGGCGTTGACGACCCGCACGCCCGGGAAGACGAGAGGCTGGCCCGGCACCCAGCCCTGGAGCTTGCCCGCAGCGAGGAGCGACCCGGTGAAGGTGACGGCTCCGATGATGACGTCGAGGACCGTCGGCACCATGACCCGCGTGGGGATCGAGGGGTTCGTCGTGCCGATGATCCGGACGAAGTCCGCGACGGCGAGAAGCGCCGCCGCGCCACCACCGACTGCGTTGAAGATGCTGACCAGCTGCGGGATGGCGGTCATCTTCACGGTGTCGGCCGACCGGAGTCCGACGGCGCCGCCGAGCACGGTCCCGCCGGCGAGGACGGCCCATCCCGTCCCGGTGATCCCGCCGTTGTCCGCGAGCTTCGCGACCGTCGCCGCGACGGCGACGACCATGCCCACCGAGGAGAGCTGGCTCCCCCTGCGTGCCGTGGCCGGGGAGTTCATGAGGTGCAGGCCGACGACGAAGCCGACCGCCGCGACGAGGTAGGCCAGGGAGGTGACGATCTCGATCGTGCTCACGGCGCGACCGTCCCCCCGCTCGCGTCCTCGGGATCGCGCCGGGCAGGCGCCGGGGCCCGTCGGAACATCTTCAGCATCCGCCCTGTCACGCGGTAGCCGCCGACGACGTTCATCGCCGCGAAGGTGGCGGCGTCGAACGCAAGGACGTAACCGACCGTGTCGTGGGCCTGGGCCGCGGTCAGCATCGCCCCGACAAACACGATGCCGTGGATCGAGTTCGCTGCCGACATGAGCGGCGTGTGCAGGGTCGAGGGGACCTTGCTGATCACCTCGAAGCCGACGAGGAGGCTGAGGACAAAGATGCTGATGTCGGCTAGCAGGTTTGTGGTCACGGACGCGCTCCCGGGGTCTGGTCGCCGGCGAGTGCCGCCACCGCCGGATGGACGATGGCGCCGCCGTGGGTCACCACGACGCCCGCCTGGATCTCGTCGTCGAGGTCGATCACCAGGCGCCCGTCCCGGACGACGTGGGCGAGCAGGGCACTGACGTTGCGCGAGTAGGCGGCAGAGGCGGCGGCTGGCACCTCGGCCGGGAGGTTGCCCGCACCGACGATCGTCACGCCGCCGGGCGTCACGATCGTCTCGCCGTCCACGGAGCCCTCGACGTTGCCTCCGAGGGCGCTTGCGGCGACGTCGACGACGACCGTGCCGGGCCGCATCGACTCGAGCGCCGCCGACGTCACGAGGAGCGGAGGCCGCCGCCCCGGCACCTGCGCTGTCGTGATGACGACGTCCCGGCGCGCGATGTGGCTGTCGAGCTGCTGCTGCTGCGCAGCCTGCTCCTCCGCGGTGAGCTCACGGGCGTAGCCGCCCGATCCCGATCCCGACAGGGCGGTCTCCAGCACGAGAAAGCGCGCCCCGACGGACTCGACCTCGGTCTTGGTCTCGGGTCGCACGTCGTAGCCCGTGACGAGGGCGCCGAGGCGGCGCGCGGTCCCCATCGCCTGGAGGCCCGCGACACCTGCACCGAGCACGAGGACGTCGGCGGGCTTGGAGGTCCCCGACGCGGTGATGAGCAGGGGGAAGAACCGCCCGAAGCTGTCGGCGGCGACGAGCGCCGCCTTGTAGCCCGCGATGTTCGCCTGCGAGGTGAGGGCATCCATGGTCTGCGCACGGCTGAGCGTGCGTGGCAGCCCGTCGAGGCTGAGCGCCGTGACCGAGCGCCCCGCGAGCTCGCGTACGAGATCGAGGTCGGTGAGCGGCTGGAGGAGACCGACCACGGCCTGGCCCGGGCGCAGGCCGGCGAGCACGTCCGGGGAGGGCTTGCGGACGGTGAGGACGACCTGGGCCTGCGCGACGAGCTCGTCGCGGGTGACGACGGCTGCTCCGGCGGCACGGTAGGCGTCGTCGGACATCCACGCCGCGCTGCCCGCGCCCTCCTCGACGAGAACTGTCATCCCCGCCTTGGCGAGGCGGGCAACGTCGTCCGGCACGACCGCGACGCGGCGCTCCCGAGCCCATCGCTCCCTCACGACGCCGACGGCGAGCCCGGCGGTGCCCGATCCCTCCCCCGCCGCGCCGCCAGAGCTTGGTGCGGTCTCGCTCATCACCCTCCCCTTCGGCAGGACGCCCTGCCCCGTGGGTACGACAACCTATCTGCACCTGCTGGCTACATGGGGATAGCTGCTCCACGCACGTGCCGCAGCAGTTGCTGCGAGCGGCAGCCTAGAACGCGACGGTGGTGGCGATCATGGGCCGAATGTCACATTGACGACGCGAGCACACTCGAGACCAGTCCGTGCCGCGTCGACGAGGCGGCCACAGCGCACCGGGGCTAGGTTGCCCGCGTGTGCTTCTCCCCCGAGGCCGATCTCGCGGGCGGAGCGCTCATCGCCGCGATCGGCGTCGACGCGCTGCGCCACGTCCACAAGCGCCACGGCCACCTCGCGATCGCGGCGCTGCCGCTCCTGCTCGCGGCGCACCAGCTCGACGAGTCGCTCGTCTGGTTCGGCCTCGAGGGCCACGTGCCCCGGTCCGTCGAGCACGTCGCCGTGTGGATCTATCTCCTCGTCGCCTTCGTCGTGTTGCCTGTCTTCGTCCCGGCCGCCGTCCTCGCGTTCGAGCCCACCCGCCGGCGCAGGTGGTCGATGGTCCCCTTCGTCGCGCTCGGGCTGGCCGTCGCGGGCATCCTCGCTCACGCCATGGTCCGGGACGGCTTCAGCGCGGCGATCCGGCCGTACCACATCGCCTACTCGCTGCATATGGGCAACGCGCTGGCCGTGATCGTCTGCTACGTCGTCGCCGTCTGCGGTGCGCTGCTGCTCTCGGGTGACCGCCACGTCGTGGTCTTCGGCCTCGTGAACCTGGTCGCCATCGTCGTGATCGCCCGACTGACGGTCGACGGCTTCGCGTCCGTCTGGTGCGGGTGGGCAGCCGTCTCGAGCGGGGCGATCACAGCGCACCTGCGGTTCGCGCCGCACCGCCGCGGGTCGCTCGACCGACTCGCCGCCTGAGCTTCCCGGCGATCCCCACGGCGCTCGGCAACGACGCTCGGCCTGCGCCCTCGGCCTGCGCCCTCGGCCTGCGCTCAGCGCAGCGTCGTGCCGGCCCCCCTGTCGTAGAGGGCGAGGTCGTCGCGGCTCGGCAGCCCCTCGTAGTCCCCGACCACGCTGACGGCGAAGGCTCCGACACGGCAGCCGAGCGCGAGCCGGCCCTGTTCGTCCTCGCCGTCGAGCAGGGCGGCGAGATAGCCGGCGACGAACGCGTCCCCCGCGCCGACGGGGTCGACGGCGACGGCGGGCACGGCCGGCTCGTCGCGGACCCCGGCCGGGCCGACGGAGAACGCGCCCGCCGCTCCGCGCTTGACGACGACGGTGCGCGGCGCGTCGCCGCAGACCCGGCGCGCGGCCGCAACGTCCGCGACGTGTGCGCTGCCTGTGCGACGTCCGCCGTCCGTCGTGTCACGCGCCTCGGCCGGCGACTGCGGGTCGAGCAGCTCGAGCTCCTCCTCGCCGGCGAACACGACGTCCGCGCGCCCGGCGATCTCGCGCAGCACCGGTGCGGCCGCCTCGGGCGCCCAGAGCGCCGAGCGGTAGTTGACGTCGAACGCGACGAGCACACCGGCCGCGCGAGCGACGGTGATCGCGTGCGTGACCGCGTCGCGCGCCGAGACGCTCAGCCCCGGCGTGATGCCGGTCGTGTGGAGCACGCGCGCCGAGGCGACGAGCGCGTCGTCGACGTCCGCGGCACACAGATGCGAGCCTGCGTAGCCGTCGCGGTAGTAGCGCACCTTGACGAGGTCGCCGATCCGCCTCTCCTTCACCATGAGCGCGGTCGGCGCCGCGTCGTCGACGACGCTTCGTGCGACGTCGACACGCTCCTTGCGCAGCGTCGCGAGGACGAGGGCACCGAGCTCGTCGTCGCCGACCCGACCGATCCACGAGGCGCTGTGGCCGAGGCGCACGGTCCCGATCGCGACGTTCGACTCCGC
>DAHWHN010000027.1 GCA_027335685.1 Acidimicrobiaceae bacterium | reverse complement strand
AGTGCTTGAACCCGCCGTGCGGCATCTCGGCGGCGATCGGGATCGGGGTGTTCACCGAGATCGCGCCGGAGTCGAGCGCAGTAGCCCCGCTCGCCGACCGGCCGGCCCCCGCCACGATCTGCGCGTGCTCCGGGATCCGCTCGAGAATGCCCGAGACCCGGGCAAGCTGGGCCGCACTGTCGAGCTGTCCGAGCTGGGCGAAGACCACGTCCATGCCCGCGGCCCGCATCGCCAGGGCGCGCCGCGCGAGGGCGGGGACGAACGCGTCGTGGACGCGGGCTCCGGCGAGGACCCGTGTGGCAGCCGTGCGGTCGCGTCCCGCCTGGCGGGCGCGCTCCCGCGACGGTGGCACGCCCGCAGAGATGCACGCGCCAGACAAGCGATTTCGTACATCGATGCGTCCTTGCCGACGGATTCACTTGACGGGAGCGTGCTCGGTGACGCAGCGTTGGTGGCGGGAGGCAGGGGTGGACATGCTCGACGACGCAAACCGGGCGATCATCGAGGAGCTGCAACGCGACGGCCGACGCCCGTACTCCGCGATCGCCGACGTCGTCGGCCTCTCCGAGGCCGCCGTGCGCCAGCGCGTCCAGAAGCTGCGCGACGCCGGCGTGATCCAGGTTGTCGCCGTCACCGATCCGCAGCAGGTCGGCTTCGCCCGCCAGGCGATGGTCGGGATCCGCGCCGAGGGCGACGTCCGCACGCTCGCCGCGAAGCTCGCCGCCGTGCCCGAGATCGACCACGTCGTGGTCTGCGCAGGAGCCTTCGACATCCTCGTCGAGGTCGTCTGCGAGGACGACGCCCACCTGCTCGAGCTGCTCAACTCGACCGTCCGAGCCCTGCCGGGGGTGCGCGCCGCGGAGACGTTCGTGTACCTCGAGCTGACCAAGCAGACCTACACCTGGGGGACCAGACGATGACGACGACGGACCCGGCGAGCACTCCGACGAGCAGACCGGCACGCGGCCCGGCTCGCCCGCACCCGGTCGGCGCTCGCGACGGCGTGGCCACCGCGAACCTCGCCGGCTGGACGCTCGCGGACCTGATCTGCGGTCTCGACTCGGACCTCGTCCGCTTGCCCCGGGTCGCCCACCGCTCCCGCCGCTGGGAGCCCGAGCCGCTCCGATGTCTCGCCGTGGACGCAGCCCTTGCGGCCATGAGCTCGGCCGGCACCGTCGCGGAGCGCACCGGCCGACCGGCGCGGCGGGCGCGCGGGCTCGACCGCGCGACGGGCGGCTGACCGGCGGGCTGCCCGGACCCTCGGAATGGCCGCGATTGCCACCACCTCCGGCCCGCGAGCCGCTACCGTGCGCCCGTGCCTTCCCACAGCCCACGTAAGCAGACCGTCTCCGAGGCCACGATCCGGGCCCGCCGCATCCGCGTGCTCGCCGGAGCGGCCGTCGTCGTCGTCGTGGCAGCCGTGCTCGCCGTCGTGCTCTCCGGCTCGTCGTCGAAAAAGCCCACCGCCTCGACGACGAGACCCGGGCGCACGACCGGCTCGAGCACGACGCCGACCTCGGCCGTGCCGACGCTCGCGAGCGACCGTTGCCCGCTCACCGACACGCCGGCGCCGGGCGGCGTCGTCCCGAAGCGCCCCCCACTCGCGGTCAAGATCGGCAACCAGCCTGTCGGCGCCCGCCCCCAGAGCGGGCTGTCCGAAGCCGACGTCGTCTACGACACGCCTGCCGAGGGCGGGATCATGCGCTATGTCGCCGTCTACCAGTGCGAGAACGCCCCGGTCATCGGACCGGTCCGCTCACTGCGCTGGGTCGACTGGCACATCCTCGCCGAGTTCCGGACGTCGCTCCTCGCCTTCGCAGGTGGCATCAACCCCGACGTCAACGCCGTCGAGTCGCTCCGCTACGTGAAGGCTATCGACCTGTTGACGAACTACTCCCAGGCCGCCTACCGCACGACGAACCGCGTCCCGCCGGACAACCTCTACACGAGCAGCTCGACGCTGTGGAAGCTCTTCCCGTCGCTCAAGACGCCACCGCAGCCGATCTTCCAGTACTCATCGGCCCTGCCCGCGGGGTCGAAGCCTGCCAGCTCGATCACGCTCAACTTCTCGGCCGGGACCGACGTGCTGTGGAAGTGGCAGCCCTCGACGGGGACGTGGCTGCACACCTACAGCGGCGTGCCCGACGTCGACGCCGCGACGAACCAGCCGATCACGGCGACGAACGTCGTCGTCCAGATCGTCCACTACAGCTACGGGCCCTACCCCGAGAGCCCCGGCGCGACGGGCGACGTCGAGAGCAAGACGACGGGCACGGGTCCGGGCTACGTGTTCCGCAACGGCCGGGCCATCGCCGTCACCTGGCACCGCAAGGACCTCAGCGCGCCGACGACCTTCACGAGCGCGACGGGGCAGCCCGTCGGCCTCGCACCGGGCAAGACCTGGGTCGAGCTCCTGCTCGACACGACGGCAAAGGTCCCCGGCGCGTTCAGCTACGCCCCGTAGGCGGGCGCCCCGATCCTCGGGGGACGGGCCGTCCGGGCAGGTGCAGCAGCCGGCGCAGCAGCCGGCTCTTGGCCCAGCCGTAGGGGGGGTGGTGGACCGCGAGGTCTGGCCATACCGGTCGCGTGTAGACGCTGCGGTGACGAGAGAGCGTCTCGATGCCCGCGCGGCCCCGGTAGGCCCCGCTGCCCGAGGCGCCGACCCCGCCCATCGCCAGGCCGGCGATGCCCTGCTGGCTCGTTGCGACGTTCACGAAGAACCCGCCCGAGCGCGTCCCGTCGCGCAGCCGCGCGATCGCCGCGCTGTCCCGACTGAAGACGTAGACGGCGAGCGGATCGGGCAGCGAGGCGACCACGGCACGGGCCGACTCGGTGCCTGCCACGCCGACCACGGGCAGGACCGGCCCGAAGATCTCCTCCTGCATGAGCCGCGAGGAGAGGGAGGGCTGGCGGACCACCGTCGGCTCGAGGTAGCGGTCGGCGCGGTCAGTCCGGCCACCGGTGACGACGGTCCCGCCGTGCCCCTCGAGCAGGGCCGTGATCCGGTCCAGCTCGCGCGTGTCGACGACCCGGCCGTAGTCCGGGCTCGACTGCGCGTCCGAGCCGTAGAACGCGACGAGAGCGCTGCACAGCTCGGACGTGAAGCGATCGGCGACCGACTCCTCGACAAGGACGTAGTCGGGCGCGACGCAGGTCTGGCCCGCGTTCGCGAACTTGCCCCAGGCGATCCGGCGCGCCGCGCTCGGCAGGTGCGCCGACGCGTCCACGATCGCGGGGCACTTGCCACCGAGCTCCAGGGTGACCGGCACGAGCCGGCGGCCCGCCGCCTCGGCGACTGCCCGGCCGGCCGCTGCGCTGCCGGTGAACAGCACGTGGTCGACGCCCGCCTCGAGAGCGTCGTGGACCACCTCGGGGCCGCCCTCGACGACGACCGCGTGCGACGCGTCACCGAGCAGGCGCGCGAGCACGGCACCGGACGCCGGCGCTCGCTCGGAGGGTTTGACGACCACGCAGTTGCCTGCAGCCAGCGCCGAGACGGCAGGCAGCACGCAGAGGTAGATCGGGTAGTTCCACGGAGCGACGACGAGCACGACCCCGACCGGGCACCGCTCGACGGCGGCGCGCCCCGGCCAGCCCGCGGCGCCGGCACGCACCGCGTCGGCGCGCACCCAGCGGGCGAGGTTGCGCCGCACGTCGTCGATCTCGGACACGACGACGCCGATCTCGAAGAGCGTCGTCTCGACCACCGGCTTGCCGAGGTCCGCGCGCAGCGCTCGGGTCAGCTCGACCTCGCCGCGCACCAGCGCGTCGCGCACCGCTGCGAGCTGGTCGAGCCGCCAGTCGAGATCCGCCGTCGCGCCCGAGCGCACGAGGGCATCCAGGCGCACGACCTCCTCGGCGAGGCTGCCCCCAGTCGCCCTCGCCCCAGCCGCCCTCGCCCCAGCCACGTCGCCGTCCACTCCTGCGACGCTACCGGTGCGGCCGCCCGAGGCCCTAACACCTTGCTCGCAGATGCCGCCAGGAATGCCCACATCCACCTGGCATCGTCGTCGTGCAGTCCGCTGCGGCTCCGGCGCCGTGGCGGCAAGGAGGAACGACGATGGCGGCAGCAGTCGACGCTCTGTGGATCTCCCTCGCGCTGCTCGTCGCCGCGCTGCTCGCGTTCGTGGCAGCGACGACGGTGAGCCGGCCGGTCCTCGAGGAGCTGCGTACCCGCCGGCGCGAGATCCCCGCGCCCGGAGCAGGCCCCACCGACCTGGGGAGCTAGGTTCCGGCGCCATATCGGCGCGCACGCGAGATGGCGCCGGGCACGGCGCGAGACTGCTCGGCCGTGAGCACCGCGCCGGCCCCGCCGAGCCCAGTATCGGCCACCGGGAGCCCGGCGGAGCCGATACGGGCTGGAGCGCGGCGCGCGCCGGCGGTCGCGGCGCTGCTCGTCGCGTGGAACCTCCGGGCCGCCATCGTCGCGATCTCGCCGCTGCTCCCCGAGATCCGCCGGTCGACGGGCATGTCGTCGACGATGGCCGGCCTGCTCACGACCTTGCCGCTCGTGTGCTTCGGGCTCTTCGCCTTCGTCGCTCCGGCCCTCCACCGCCGTGCCGGCCAAGACGTGCTCCTCGCGACCGTCCTCGCCGTGCTCGCGGCCGGCATCCTGGTCCGGCTCGCACCCGGCCTGCCCGCGTTGTTCGCCGGCACGACCCTCGCGGGCGCGGCGATCGCCGTCGGCAACGTCACGCTCCCCGTCACGGTCCGCCAGTGCTACCCCGGGCGCGTCGCGCTCGTGACCGGCCTTGTCGCCGTCGGCGTGAGCGGTGGCGCCGCGCTCGCGAGCGGGCTGACGATCCCGATCGCCCACGCCTTCGCGCTCGGATGGCGACCTGCCCTTGCCGTCTGGGCGATCCCCGCCCTCGCCGCCCTCGCCGCCGTCGGGTGGACCGTGCGGCCGCGCCGGGCCCCAGCCCCGACCCCTGTACCGGCACCGGTGCTGCTGCCGTCGCCGCCGGCGGGCGTCCCGGGACCTCCGTCCGGCGCGCGGCAGGGCACGGCCCGCAGGGCCCGCCAGGCGCTCCTGCCCGCCGGCGCGCTGCCACTCACGGCGTTCATGGGCCTGCAGTCGCTCGACTTCTACGCGACCGCGGCCTGGCTCCCGACGGTCTTTCAGTCCCACGGGGTCTCGGCGAGCGCGTCCGGCTGGCTCGTCTCGCTCGCCAGCCTCGTCAGCATCCCCGCGAGCCTCGGTGCGCCCCTTCTCGCCGCACGGTCCCGGCGCTCCGCCTGGCTCGTCGCCGCCGTCGCCGCCTGTGGCGCAGGACTCGTCGGCATCGCGCTCGACCCCGCCGGCCCGGTTGCCGCCTACGTGTCCGTTCTCGGCGTCGGCCAGGGCGCCACCTTCGCCCTCGCGCTGCGCGCGATCGCGACCCGTGCGACCAGCCACGAGAGCGTCGCACGCCTGTCGAGCGTGGTCCAGGGCGGGGGCTACCTCGTCGCCGCCCTCGGACCGGTCGCGATCGGTGCCCTCCACGCGCTCTCGGGCGGGTGGACGCTCCCCCTCGCCGTGCTCGTCGCCCTGCTCGTGCCCGAGGCCCTCGCCGGGATCCTCACCGGATAGCCCGACGGCTGCTCCCGCGGCGCGACCTGCCCCCGGGCCGTCGAAGGCGCGCGCCGGGCGTCGCGCCGACTGCTCAGTCGACCTCGGGGACCTCGCCCGTCAGCCCCGCGCAGATCCGGAGAAGGAACGCGCGGATCGTCGACTCGGCGAGGCGGTGGAGCAGGAGCTGGTCGACCCCGCGTCCGAGCGCCCCGCCCGGCGGCTCGTAGCGTGCCCGCAGGGCGAGCTGCGTGCGGCCGGGCCCCATCGGCGCCACCTCGAGGTCCGCGTCGAGCCGGGGGAACAGCGACGTGCCGGTGGTCGCCTCCCAGCTGAACGCGAGCAGGACCGTGTCGCCGTAGGAGCGGACCGAGCCGGGGTGGATCGCGACCGTCTTCGCGAGCATCGCGGGCCAGCCGGGCGGCCCGACGCGGGCGCGCAGCTGCTCGTCTTCCGAGCGTGCCGTGTCGAGCGCACCGGCCAGCAGCGCGTCGGTGTCGGCCGTGAGGCGCGCGACGACCACCTCCCACGGCCGGTCCACCTCCTGGAAGTCCTGCAAGAACATGCTCACCTCCCCGCTTGTCCCGGTCCGGGTCGCCGGGCAGATCCTCGGGCTCCACCGACCCGGCTTTCCCACCTGCCCGCGAACGAGCTTTCGTGGCCCCGGCTGCAACCACCAGTCTGGCCAAGTCCAGCCAGTCTGGTCCGGTCATCCTGACCGGATCGGCGCGGCCGCGCTAGGGCCTAAGGTCACCACGGCAACCTCGTCGTGTGCACGCAGCCGCGCTGCGTGGCACGATGCGGCCGTGCCCTACCGCGATCTGCACGACGCCGACCAGCTCCAGGCGCTGCTCGGCGCCGTCATCGACGTCGAGTCGGACCTCGAGCTGGAGCCGACGCTCCGCCGCGTCGTCACGGCTGCCTGTGCGCTGACCGGCGCCCGCTACGGTGCGCTCGGCGTCCTCGACGTCTCGGGCAAGTCCCTCGCCCAGTTCGTCCACGTCGGCGTCGACGACGAGACCGCGGCGCGCATCGGCCACCCCCCCGACGGAGCCGGGCTGCTCGGACTGCTCATCCTCGACCCGAGGCCACTGCGGCTCGCGGAGATCGCCGACCATCCCGACTCGGTCGGCTTCCCGCCGGGCCACCCGCCGATGCACTCGTTCCTCGGCGTCCCGCTGCGCATCCGCGGCGAGGTGTTCGGCAACCTCTACCTGACGGAGAAGATCGGCGCGCCGGAGTTCTCGAGAGACGACGAGGCGGTCGTCGTCGCGCTCGCGTCGGCGGTCTCGAGCGCGATCGACAACGCCCGCCTCCACGCGCGCCTTGCCGAGCTCGCGGTCAGCGACGACCGCGAGCGGATCGCACGCGACCTGCACGACACGGTCATCCAGCGGTTGTTCGCAACCGGTCTGTCGCTGCAGTCCGTGGTCTCCCTCGCGCCCGACCGCGAGCTGCGGGCCCGGCTCGAGGAGGCCGTCGCGGACCTCGACGACACGATCCGCCAGGTCCGCACGGCGATCTTCGCGCTCGAGCCGCCACCGGCCGCCCGGACGGGCCTGCGCACGCGCATCCTCGCGCTCTGCGCGGAGTCCGCCCGTGCGCTCGGCTTCGAGCCTGCGGTCCGCTTCTCGGGTCCGATCGACGCCGTCGTCGGCGAGGACGTCGCGCCCGACCTCCTCGCCACCTTGCGGGAGGCGCTCGCGAACGTCGCGCGCCACGCCGGCGCGACGAGCGCGGAGGTCGAGGTGCGCGTCGACGACCACCTCCACCTCCTCGTGGCCGACGACGGCGTCGGCGTCGGGCCGGGCGATCACCGCGGGGGCAACGGCCTTCCCAACATGGCGACGCGCGCGGAGCTGCTAGGCGGCTCCTTCACCTTGCGCGCTCGACCAGGTGGCGGCACCGAGCTCGCGTGGCGCGTGCCGCTCGGCGGGTGAGCCGGTGCACCAGAACGTGCTCGCGACGCCGAGCGCGAGCAGCAGCACGAGCGGCGAGAGGTTGACGTCGGTCGCGTAGCCAGTCCACGGCGCACCGAGACCTTGGCCCGTGAACCAGAACGCCACGGCGAGGAGCGCGCCGGCGAGCAGACCCAGGCGGGCAAGGCGCGGCCCGGCGAGCACGGCGAGCCCGATCGCCACTTCGAGGGCGACGAGCCCGGCGGCAAGGGGGCTCCCGCCGGACCGGACGAGGTGCGCGACGCCACGGTCGAACGCGACGAGCCACCCCGGACCGCCCGAGGCACCCGAGGCGACCTCGGCAGCGAGAGCGCGGCTGCTCGGCGCACCGGGCAGCACCGACAGCACCGCGCCGATCAGCCAGAGCCCGACCCACGCAGCGCGACCCGCCCGCGGCGCCACGCCAGGCGACGCTCCGGCCGACCCGCCACCGCGCGCCACCCGCGGGGGCCACGCGAGGACGGCAAGCACGGCGTAGAGAAGGGCCGCTCCCGGAGCGCCGACGAGCAGCGTCGCCCCGCCGCCGAATATGCCGCCGAAGGCCTCCCCGAGCCACCACACCCCGAGCGCCCAGGCGACCGAGGCACCGAGGACGAGGCGCGGCCGCCAGCGCAGGAGCAGGGCCAGCCCGAGCGCGAGCTGGACGGCGGCGAAGACGCCGTTGAGCAGTAACGGAGCGGCCTCGACGAGACGGACGACGTGCAGGACCGGCTCCGCGACCCAGCGCGGCTGGCCCGCTGCAGCCGGCGCGAGGACGTCATGAGCGAACGCCGGACCGAACATCGCCGGCTGGAACTGCAGGATCGCGTCGACGAGCCAGACGGCGCCGAGGGCGAGCCGGAGCCCGCTCCTCGTCGTCACCTGGTGCGCGAGGCGCGCCCACCACCGCCCGGCGAGGGGCCGCGTGCGCGACCCCGCCGCCCTCTGCGCCACCTCTCCCTGCGCTGCGGCGCCCCGAGCGTGGACCCCCGCGCCGGTCCGCCTCGGGGAGAGGGTCCCGACGCTCATGCGACGACGACCTCGCCCGTCATGTAGCCCGGCGTCATCATCGGGCCCTGCTCGCCATTTGCGCCCGTCCCGCACGGTGCGTAGCACTGCCAGGTGTAGCTACCTGCCTTGCCGAGGTGGAAGGTCGCCGTCACGACGACCGGCTCGAGCGGCTGGCCCTTCTTCGGCGTCGCGGCCACGGGGATCGGGATGTTGAGCCCGAGCCCCGGCACGGTGAAGGTGTGCGCGAGCTGCGCGTTCACGACGTGGGTGGTGCTCGTTCCGTTCACGGTCTCGCTCCCCCCGACGGTCCCGGAGACCTTGTCGTAGGGAAGGCCCTTTGCAAGCGGCGAGGAGCCGGTGTCGAAGCTGTAGATGGTGAGCACGACCGTCGAGTGGGCGGGAAAGTCGATGGTCTTGCTACCGACGAACTCCGGCCATCCCGGGTGCCCGGTCATCGAGCCGGGCACGACGACGAGGCTCTCGTGGACCGTCGGCGCAGCGGCGG
>DAHWHN010000115.1 GCA_027335685.1 Acidimicrobiaceae bacterium | reverse complement strand
CTCCAGACCCTGCAGAAGCAGGGCAACTCCTACATGAGCGGGGCAAGCGAGCTCTAGGGGACGGCAAGCCGCCACGCAAGCGCCGACGCGAGACAGGACCCGAGGAACCGATGACCGACACCGCCGCCGCGAGCGCCCCGCTCGAGCTCCACGATCCCGCGCACCGCCACCGTGAGATCCGTGGTGGTAGCGCTCGGGCGGCGGTGTTCGGCATCAGCGACGGGCTCGTCTCGAACGCGTCGCTCGTCCTCGGGATCGACGGGGCGCACCCCGCTGCGGCCGTCGTGCGCCTCGCCGGCCTGGCCGGTCTACTCGGCGGCGCGCTCTCGATGGCTGCCGGGGAGTACGTGTCGATGCGTGCCCAGGCCGAGCTGTTCGAGCGGGAGATCGCGGTCGAGCGGTCGGAGATCCATCTCCACCCCGACGGGGAGCGCCGGGAGCTCGCCCTCATCTACGAACGGCGTGGCGTCGCGCCGGACGTCGCGGCGGACCTTGCCGCGCAGATGATGCTCACGCCGGACCGCGCGCTCGAGACCCATGCCCGCGAGGAGCTGGGCATCGACCGAGACGAGCTCGGCTCGCCGGTGGCGGCCGCACTCGCGTCGTTCGCGTCCTTCGCCGTCGGCGCGTTCATCCCGCTCGTCGCGTTCCTGGTCCTCGCGGGAACGACGGCAACGGTGGTCGCCGTCGGCGCGAGCGCAGGGGCTGCGGCGGCTGTCGGTACCACACTGGCGCTGTTCACCGGGCGACCGTGGTGGTTCTCCGGCCTACGCCAGCTCCTGCTGTGCAGCGCCGCCGCAGCCACCACCTACGGCGTCGGGATCGCAGCCGGCCACTCGGGAGGGGTCTGAGGAAGATGGACCGGGGAGAGGTGACATGGCGAAGATAGAGATGCGCGACCTCGTCAAGGCCTACGGCGCCGAGCAGGTCGTGGACGGCGTCGACCTCGAGATCGAAGACGGGCAGTTCGTCGTGTTGCTGGGTCCGTCGGGCTGCGGAAAGACGACCACGCTCCGCATGGTGGCCGGTCTCGAGCAGATCACGCGAGGCGAGCTCCGCTTCGACGGGCGGCTCATGAACGACGAGCCTCCCGACCGCCGGGGCGTCGGCATGGTCTTCCAGCACTATGCGCTCTACCCGCACATGACCGTCGCGGCCAACCTCTCCTTCGGCCTCGAGTCCCGACGGGACCGAGGCAGCCGTCGCAGGGCACGCGCCGACGAGCGGGCACGGGTCCTCGAGATCGCTCGCCTTCTCGAGCTCGACCACGTCCTCGACCACCGCCCGAAGGAGCTGTCCGGGGGTCAGCGCCAGCGCGTCGCGCTCGGCCGGGCCCTCATCCGCGACCCCGACGTCTTCCTTCTCGACGAACCTCTGTCCAACCTCGACGCGAACCTGCGCGACCGGATGCGCATGGAGCTCGCCCGTCTCCACGAGGAGATGCCCGTCACGACCGTCTACGTCACGCACGACCAGGGCGAGGCACTCACCCTCGCCGACCTGGTCGTGGTCATGCACGAGGGACAGGTCCGACAGCTCGGCGCGCCCGGGGACCTCTACGAGCACCCGGCCGACACCTTCGTCGCCGGCTTCCTCGGCTCGCCCGGGATGAACCTGTGGGAGGTCCGGACCCGCGGCGACCTCCGGGCACCGGAGCCTGTCCGCCTCCCGGGCTCCGTCACCGCTGGCCGTGTCGACGGCGCGCCAGCGGTCACCGTCGGCGTCCGACCGGAGCACTTGGAGCTGGTCGGCGACGGGCACGACAACCTCGCCCTCGTCGAGTGCCGCGTGCGACTCGTGGAGAACCTCGGGAGCCACCTGCTCGTCCACGCGACCTTGCACGGTGGTGGCGAGGAGGCCGTCGTGGCCCACCTCGCGCCCCAGGGCGGCCTCCGGCGCGGCGAGATCGTCCTGCTCGGCGCCCGAGCCGAGCACGTCCACCTCTTCGAGACCGGCACTGGTCGCCGCCTGCACGCCGGCGCGGCTCGTCGGCGCGTACCGGTCGTCGCATGACGCGCCGGTCTCGCGTCCGGCGGCTGAAGGACCAGCTCGTCGCCTACGGATTGCTGACCCCGGCGCTCGCGGTGTTCGCCGTGTTCTTCTTCGTGCCGGCTGCCTACCTGCTCTACATCTCGTTTTTCCACTGGGGAGTGCTCTCGTCCGCCACGACCTTCGTCGGCTTCGAGAACTTCCGGCGCCTCTTCGCCCAGCCACTCTTTTGGCATTCACTTGCGACGACTGGCTACTACACGCTCGTCATGATCCCGGCGACGGTCCTGCTCTCGCTCGGGATCGCGCTCGTTCTGCGCGAGGCGGTCACGGCGCGTCGCGGCGGGATCTGGAGGGCCGCCGTGTTCCTCCCGCACGTCACCCCCGTGGTCGCCACGTCGATCATCTGGGTCTGGATCTTCAACCCGCAGTTCGGCCTGGCGAACTTCGTGCTCACGTCGCTGCACCTGCCCGCCCTCGGCTGGCTCGACACGACCCAGTGGGCCCTCCCGGCGGTGATGATCGACAGCTTGTGGCACTCGCTCGGCCTCTACGTCATCATCTTCCTCGCGGGCCTCGCGAACGTCCCTCGAGACCTCGTCGAGGTCGCACAGCTCGACGGGGCGAGACGCCAGCGGATCTTCCGCAGGATCATCTGGCCCCTGCTCTCGCCGACGACGTTCTTCGTCACGATCCTCGCGACGGTCAACAGCTGGCAGGCCTTCTCCCAGATCTACACCATGACAGGAGGTCCCCATGGCGGAGCAGGTGGTCCTGCGTTCTCGACGACGACGGACGCGCTGCTCATCTACCAGACGGCATTCACCTACTACCACTTCAGCCTCGCTGCTGCGATGGCCTTCGTGATGTTCGCGATCATCCTGCTCCTGACGGCGGTCCAGAAGTGGATCTCGAACCGCCTGGTCTTCTACCGATGAGCGCCATACGCTCAGGGCGGCCGGCTCGCCGCGGGCGCCTCGGTGGGCTGCGGGCGCTGCGGTGGGCCGCCGTGGTCGTCATCGCCGTCCTGTTCTCCTTCCCGCTCTACTGGGTCGTCGTGACGGCGTTCCAGAGCCATGGCAGCACGCTCTCGATCCCACCGAACTTCGTGCCGGCGCTCCACACCGGGCCATTCCTCTACGTCACGGAGCACACCGACTGGTTGCACTACATGCTCAACACGGTCTTCATCGCGGGCACGACGGTGGCCCTCGTCATCGCGACGTCCGCGATGGCCGGCTACGCGTTGGCCGAGCTCCCGTTCAAAGGACGCGGCGTCGTGTTCTTCCTCATCCTCGCGGTCATCATGCTCCCCGCGCAGGCCCTGCTGATCCCGCAGTATGCCGTGGCGCTCCACCTGCACCTGCTCAACACCTACGCCGTGCAGATCGTGCCGTTCGCCGCGAGCACCTTCGGCGTGATCCTCTTCCGGCAGTTCTTCAAGGGGCTGCCCCGGGCGTACTGGGAGGCCGCCCGCCTCGAAGGAGTCGGCCACTTCCGCTACATCTGGCGAGTTGCGCTGCCCCTCGCCCGCCCGGCGGTGGTGACCGTCGCGCTGCTCACGTTCATCGGCTCGTGGAACCAGTTCCAGTGGCCCCTGATCATGACGACGTCGGCGTCGATCCAGCCGATCGAGGTCGCACTCAGCCACTACATGCAGACCTTCGAGGCGAACTGGCGCAAGCTCACCTCGGCGGTGCTGCTCGCGCTCGTCCCGGTCGTCGTGCTCTTCCTCCTCCTGCAACGCCATATCGTGGCGGGTGTGGCGGGACGCGACAGCGGGGTCAACTCCTGACGTGGGCGCGGGCTGTGGCGTCGCCGGTCCGGAGCGTCGCCGCGTCACCGGGCAACCAGGCACCCGATCCTCGGGGCGCGTCCTCGTCGTGGAGGACGACGAGGAGCTGCTCTCGGCGCTCGCCCGTCACCTCGAGGAGGACGGCTTCGCGGTCGAGCTGGCTCGCGACGGTGGCGAGGCCCTCGACCTGCTCCTCGGGCCAGCGGGCGGGCAAGGCACGTGCCGGTTCGGCGCGGTCGTGCTCGACCTGCTCCTACCCGTGCTCAACGGCAGGGAGGTCTGCCACCGGCTGCGCGCCGCCGGCTGCTGGGTGCCCGTGCTGATGGCGACTGCCTTCGGCGAGCTCGACGACCGCCTCGAAGGCTTCCACGAGGGCGCGGACGACTACCTCGTCAAGCCCTTCAGCCTCGCCGAGCTCGCGGTGCGGCTCCACGCGATCATGCGTCGCGGGGCACGGGCGGACGCCCCGATGCTCGTGGTGGACGACCTCCGGCTCGACGTCGAGGCGCATCGGTGCTGGCGCGGCGGCACCGACGTCGAGCTGTCGCCTCGCGAGTTCGACCTCCTCGAGCTGTTCATGCGGCGACCCGGGATCGTGCTCACCCGGGGCACGATCGTCGCGTCGGTCTGGGGACGTGGTGCCGCCATCTCGCCGAACCTGCTCGAGCAGTACGTCGCACGGCTCCGGCGAAAGGTCGACGCGCCGTTCGGTCGGGCAGGCATCGTCACGATCCCGCGCGTCGGCTACCGGCTCGAGCCGGCAAGGTAGGCACCGTGTCGATCCGCCTCCGGCTCGTCCTCGTCGTGGCGCTCACGACGGCGGTGCTCGTCGCAGCGGGCGGGTTCGCCTTCGCGGCGAGCCTCTCGTCGGGCATGCGGGCGACCCTCGAGGACTCGCTGCACCGGACCGCCTCCCGGGTCGCCGCAGAGGTGGCTGCCGGCAAGATCGCGCTCGGCTCGTCGCGCCCGTCGGCCGACCCCGCGTGGGACGGTCGCGTCGTCCAGGTGCTCACGACGACCGGACGCGTGCTGTTCACCACCGCGCGCGCGGGAGTCCCGAGCCTGCTCGACAGGACGGTGACGGCCCAGTCGTCCCGCCGTCGCGTCGTCGTCGAGATGGACCGCGCGAGCTGGCGCGACCCGCGCCTGCTGCTCGCCGAGCCGCTACCGGGACGCCGCGGGCACGTCCTCGTCGTCGGGGCCTCGCTCGACGAGGTCGAGAACGCGATGGTCCGGGCGCGCGACGCCTTCCTCGCCGCAGGGCCCCTCGTCGTCGTGCTCGCAGCGCTCGGCGCGTGGCTCCTCGCCGGTCGTGCCCTGCGGCCGGTCGAGCAGCTCCGAGCCGAGGCGGACGCGATCTCCGCGCGGCTCCCCGATCGCAGACTGGCCGAGCCGGACACGAACGACGAGATCGCGAGGCTCGCGCGGACGCTCAACAGCCTCCTCGACCGGCTGCACGGGGCGCTCACCCACCAACGCGAGTTCGTCGCCGTCGCGAGCCACGAGCTGCGGACCCCCCTCGCGGTCCTCCAGGCGGAGCTCGAGCTCGCGAGCCGCCCGGATCGGACCGAGGGAGACCTTCGCCGCACGCTCGACGTCCTCGGACCTCGCGTCGAGCAGCTCGTGCGCCTCGCGAGCGACCTCCTCCTGCTCGCGCGCGGCGACCAGGCCGCCCTGACCCTGGAGCTGCGACCCCAGCGACTCGAGCCGCTCGTCGCCGACGCTCTCGGACCGTTGTGCCTTGTCGCCGACGCGCGCGGCGTCATGCTCGCGCTCGACGGCGACGCCGACGTCGCAGCCACCGTGGACGCGGGGCGCTTCCAACAGATCGTCGACAACCTCGTCGGCAACGCGCTCGAGCATGCCGGCGGGAGCGCGCTCGTCGAGATCTCGATCCGGGGCGAGGCCACCGATGCGGTGCTCGAAGTACGCGACGAGGGGCCCGGCTTTCCTGACGACTTCCTCGTCCGGGCGTTCGACCGGTTCACCCGGGCCGACGTCGCGCGTCCGAGAAGCGGGCCGGGATCCGGCCTCGGTCTCGCGATCGTCCGACTCCTCGTCGAGGCACACGGCGGGACCGTGACGGCACGCAACAGAGGCTCGGGCGGCGCGAGCGTGACGGTGCGGGTCCCCCGCTACGTTGCAGCGGTCGGAGCGGTGCCTGCGGCAGCCTGCGGCCGGCGTGGGCCTGACCATGCAAGCGTCGGGTGCGTCGGCCCCGTCTGCACGAACGAGCGCGAGAGCTAGGAGCACGATGTGAACGTCGCCGTCACCGTCAAGCAGGTCCCCGCCGTCGACGCCCTGCTGCTCGGGCCGACGAGACGGCTGCGCCGCGACGGCATCGCGCTCGAGATGAGCGCCTACTGCCGCAGGGCGGTCGCGAAGGGCGTCGAGCTCGCGCACGCGACGGGGGGCCGGTGCACGGTCCTCTCGCTCGGCCCGCCGTCGGCCTCGGACATCCTGCGCGAGGCCCTCGCCTGCGGGGCCGACGACGCCGTGCTGCTGAGCGACCCGGTCTTCGCCGGGTCCGACACCCTCGTCACGGCGCGTGCCCTCGCCGCTCTCGTCGTGCGCGAGGGACCCTTCGACCTCGTCCTCGTCGGCCGGGCGTCGCTCGACGCCGAGACCGGGCAGGTCGGGCCGCAACTCGCCGAGCTGCTCGGCCTGCCGTTCGCGTGCGCGGTCCGCGAGCTCGAGGTCCTCGCCGGCGAGCGGAGCGCCCGCCTGCGCTGCGAGCAGGACGACGGGGGCTGCGAGATGGCCGTGGAGCTCCCCGCCGTGCTCGCGGTGGCCGAGCGGCTCTGCCGGCCGGCGAAAGCCGACGCCGCGCTCTGGTCCGCGATCTCGCCGGCACGGGTCCGCCGGGTCGCAGCGGGGGAGCTCGGCGCTGCCGGTCCCTGGGGCGCGCAGGCGAGCCCGACGGTCGTCACCGCTCTCACGCAAAGCACCGGGGCGCGGAGCGGGCTCGTCGTGCCCGGGACGGTGGCCGAGCAGGTCCGCCACGCCCTCGCCGTCCTCGAGGCGCGCGGCGCGCTGGCCGCCGAGCCCGCAGAACGCGCGACCGTCTCCGTGCCGGGGCGTCCCCGGGCGGCGCGAGCGGCCACAGAGGGACCGGTCCGGGCACCCGACGTCCCGAGCTTCGGCACGGACAGCACGGGCAGCGGCGGGGACGGCAACGGCGGGGACGTGGGCGCTCGCTCGGCCGTGCTCGTCGCCGTGCTCGTCGAGCCCGGACGCACCGGCGCGGCCCAAGAGCTCCTCGGTGCCGCGTCCCGGCTCGTGCACGCCACGACGGGGCACGTCGTCGCCGTCGTCGCCGAGCCTCCGGCGCTCGACCTGCTCGCCGCGTCGGGCGCGGACGAGGTCCTCTACCTCTCCGGCGCGAGCGCGACCTGCGCCGCGCCGGCCGAGGAGGACGTCGCAGCGGGCTTCAGCCGGTGGGCGGCCGAGCACTCCCCCGAGGTCGTCCTCGCCCCGGCGACCTGCTGGGGCCGCGAGGTGGCCTCACGGTCGGCCGTGCGGCTCGCAGCCGGGCTGGTCGGCGACGCGCTCGGCCTCGAGCTCGTCGACGGCCGGCTGTGCTGCACGAAGCCCGCGTGCGGGTCGAGCCAGCTCGCGACCGTCACCGTCCGTTCGGCGGTCCAGATGGCGACGGTCCGCCCCGGCGTGCTGGCTGCACCGGCACCGCGCACGGCACCGGACGAGGTGCCGGTCACGATGCTGCCGCTCGTGCCCGCCGGCCGGGTCGCGGTCAGCTCCCGCTGGTGCGACGACGACCTCGAGGCGCTCGTGCGCGCGCCGGTCGTCGTCGGCGTCGGCGCGGCCGTGTCCCCGGACGACTACGACGAAGTCCGCCTCCTCGCGGCGGCCCTCGGCGGCGAGCTCGGGGCGACCCGGAAGGTGACGGACAACGGCTGGCTCCCGCGGTCTCGCCAGATCGGCATCACGGGGCGGAGCATCGCACCGCGGCTCTACGTCGCGGTCGGGACGAGCGGCAAGCTCAACCACCTGGTCGGCGTCCGGGGAGCAGGCACGGTCCTCGCCGTCAACGCCGACCCCGGTGCCCCGGTGCTCGCCGGATGCGACGTCGGGATCGTCGGCGACTGGCACGAGGTCGTGCGCGCGCTCCTCGAGCAGCTGGGGGCCGCGTCCGGCCGGTGAGCGTGCAGCGGCGGGTGCGTGGCCGCGCCGCAGCAGGTCACGCCGCGGCGCCGTCGGATCTGCGTGCACGAATTTAGACATATAGTCTCGGACAACACCAAAGCGGGTAGGTCATCTGCCCAGTCGAGAGGCACTGGTACCCGCGGGCCGCCTGGTCGAATTTATCGTATAGCTGTCTACTCCTCATTGTGGTAATCTCGACCGATCCAGTCGTGAATGTGGCGGATCGTCGCCCGGACCGAGGAGGGTCAGCCGTGCACCACCGGGTCGTCATCGTCGGCGGCGGCACTGCCGGCATCAGCGTCGCCGCGCGCCTGCGGCGCGCCGGGCTCGAGGACGTCGCCCTCGTCGAGCCGAGCCGGCACCACTACTACCAGCCGCTGTGGACTCTCGTCGGCGGCGGGTTCGCCCGCCTCGCGCAGAGCAGGCGGCTCGAGTCCACCGTCGTCCCCCGTGGCGTCCGCTGGATCGCCGACGAGGTCGTCGAGCTCGACCCCGACGCGCGCCGGGTCGCGACGGCGGGCGGCGCCCGCATCGGTTACGACGTCCTGGTGCTCTGCCCCGGCGTCGAGCTCGCGTGGGACCTCGTCCCCGGCCTCGCGCAGGCGATGGCGACGCCCTTCGCGACGACGAACTACTCGCCCGAGCTCGCGCCGAAGACCGCCGAGCTCGTCCGGCGCCTGCGGGGCGGCCGGGCGCTGTTCAGCGCGCCCGGCACGCCGGTGAAGTGCCCCGGAGCACCGCAGAAGGCCGCGTACCTCGCCTGCGACCACTGGCAGCGGGCCGGTCGCCTCGAGGACGTGTCCGTGACGTTCGCGACCGGCGCCGGAGGGATCTTCGGGGTGCCGGAGTTCGCGCGCACGCTCTCTGCCGTCGTCGAGCGCTACGGGATCACGACCCGCTTCTCGACCGAGCTCGTCGAGGTCCACCCCGACGAGCGCGAGGCGGTCCTCGAGACGCGCGGCTCCGGGACGCCGGTGCGCGAGACCGTCGGCTACGACCTGCTCAACGCCACGCCGCCGCAGCGGCCCCCCGCATTCGTCCGCTCGAGCCCGCTCGCCGGCGCAGGCCCACTCGGCTGGGTGCCGGTCGACCGTCACCGCCTCGTCCACACCACCTATCCCGACGTCTACTGCCTCGGCGACGCCTGCGACGCCCCGACGTCGAAGACGGGGGCCGCGATCCGCCGGCAGGCGCCCGTAGTCGCCGCGAACGTGCTCGCCACGCTCGCCGGCGCGGAGCCGCATGGCCGCTACGACGGCTACGCGGCGTGCCCGTTCACGACGGCGCGCAACAAGATGGTGCTCGCGGAGTTCGACTACAGCCTCACGCCCCGGCCGAGCATCCCGTTGCTCGACACGACCCGGGAGCGCTACGACATGTGGCTGTTGAAGCGGTACGGGCTCCCGGCGTTCTACTGGAACCTGATGCTGCGCGGGCTCGGCTGACCCTTCTGCAACCTAGCCCTACCGCTGGAGCAGGACAAACGCAGAGCCCTCGACGAGCAGCCCGCTCCCCGCGGCGACGACCGTCGAGAGAGGGAGCTCCCCGCTCGTGAGCACCACCTCCCAGGGCACCGCGCGGTCGGGCACCGCGCCGTCGGGCACCGCGCCGTCGGGCATGGTGAACTCCACGGCGTCGACGTGGGCGTTCAGCAACAAGAGGAGCCTGTCCGGCCTCGTGCAGCCGTCCGCGTCCTCGACGTGGCGGCCGTCGAGACCGACGGCGAGGGTCCGCGCTATAGGGTTCGTCCAGTCGTCCTCCGCCATCGGCCGGCCGTCCGGGCGGTACAGGACCATCTGGGGCGAGCTGTCCTCGGGACCGCGCAGGTACTCGGCCGGGCGGAGCGCCGGATGGGCCCGGCGGAGCGCGAGCGCCGCCGACGTGAACGCGACGAGCTCCTCGTCGGCCGCTCCCCAGTCGAACCAGGAGATCTCGTTGTCCTGACAGTAGGCGTTGTTGTTGCCCTTCTGGCTCCGCCCGATCTCGTCGCCTCCGAGCAGCATCGGCACCCCTGCGGAGAGCAGGAGCGTCCCGAGCAGGTTCCGACGTTGGCGGCGCCGGCGCGCGTTCACCTCCGGGTCGTCGCTCTCACCCTCCGCGCCGCAGTTCGCCGACCTGTTGTCCGACGTGCCGTCCGCGTTGCCCTCGCCGTTCGCCTCGTTGTGCTTCTCCTCGTACGCGGTGCAGTCGGCGAGCGTGAAGCCGTCGTGCGCGGTCACGAAGTTGACGCTCGCCGTCGGGCCCCTACGGCTCGAGGAGTACAGGTCGCCGCTGCCGGTCAGGCAGAGGCCGAGATCGCCGATCGTTCCCTCGGCGCCCCGCCAGAAGTCCCGGACCGTGTCCCGGTAGCGACCGGTCCACTCCGACCAGCGAGGCGGGAACTCGCCCAGCTGGTAGCCGGCCACGTCCCACGGCTCGGCGACGAGCTTGACCGGCGCAAGGACGGGATCCTGGTGGACGAGGTCGAGGAAGGCGCTGCGCGCGTCGAGCTCGCCGTGCTGGCGGGTGAGCGTGCTCGCGAGGTCGAAGCGGAAGCCGTCGACGTGCATCTCCTGCACCCAGTACCGCAGGGAGTCCATGATCAGCCGGAGCACGTCCGGACTGCCGACGTCGAGGCTGTTCCCCGTCCCCGTCGTGTCGTAGTAGTGCGCGAGGTCACCGTCGACCAGGCGGTAGTAGGCCGCGTTGTCGATGCCCTTCAACGACAGCGTCGGGCCGCGGTGGTCGCCTTCTGCCGTGTGGTTGTACACGACGTCGAGAACCACCTCGAGACCCGCGCCGTGCAGGGCCCGCACCATCGACTTGAACTCGCCCACCTGGGCTCCACCCGAGCCCGACGCGCTGTAGCCGGCATGCGGCGCGAAGAACCCGATGGAGTCGTAGCCCCAGTAGTTGCGCAGGCCTCTCTCGAGCAGGCGTGCGTCGTGGACGAACTGGTGCACCGGTAGCAGCTCGACCGTCGTCACGCCGAGTCGGACCAAATGGTCGACGACCGCCGGATGGGCAAGACCGGCGTAGGTGCCGCGCACCTCCTCGGGCACGTCGGGATGGCGCGCCGTGATCCCCTTGACGTGGGTCTCGTAGACGACGGTCTCCGCGAGGGGAACCCGCGGCGCGCGATCACCGGACCAGTCGAAGTCACGGCTCGCCACGACGGCGAGCGGCATCGACCCGGCCGAGTCGAGCTCGCTCGGGACCTCGTCGTCGTCGAGCCGGTGGCCGAACACCTCCGGTCCCCACGCCACCTCGCCGTCGACGGCGGTGCAGTACGGGTCGAGCAGCAGCTTCGCCGGGTTGCACCGCTGGCCCGAGGCGGGCGACCAGGGTCCGTGCACCCGCAGCCCGTAGCGCTGCCCGACGGCCATGTCCGCCACGTGGCCGTGCCAGACGCCTGCCGTGCGCGCCGGGAGCTCGACGCGCCGCTCCCCGCCGTCGCCGTCGAACAGGCAGAGCTCGACCGCCTCGGCAACCTCCGAGGCGACCGCGACGTTCGAGCCGTCGGGACCCGGGGTCACCCCGAGCGGGTAGGGATTGCCTGTCGATACCTGCACATCTCACCTCGTGTCTTGACGGGGGAACGCGACCTGCTCGAGAAGAAGTTGGATGGTCGCCGCCACGGGGATCGCGACGAGCGCGCCGACGATGCCGAGCAGCGTGCCGCCGACGAGCGTCGCCACGATCGTCAACCCGGGCTTGACCTTGACCGTGTGCCGCATGACGCGGGGATTGAGCAGGTAGTCCTCGAGGACGCGGTAGACGCCGTAGTAGGCGGCCGTGCCGATCCCGATCGGCAGCCCGCGCGTGGCGGCGACGAGCGAGACGACGACCCCGGCCACGGTCGACCCGACCATCGGGACGAGGTCGAGGACCGCCACGAACATCGCGAGCAGGAGCGGGTCGGGAACGCCGAAGGCGAGGAGCCAGACGTAGGTGCCGGCTCCCGCGATGACCGAGGTCAGCAGGTTCCCGAGCATGAACCCGCCGACGCGGTCGAAGACCTCGTCGGTGAGCACCTCGACCCGGTCCCGGCGCGAGCGGGGGATCAGGCTGAGCCACAGGTCCTTGACGCCCGGCAGGGCGACGAGGAAGTAGATCGTCAGCACGACCACGCTCACCGTGGCGACGCCGAGGGAGAGGATCACCTTCCCGGCACCGAGCACGCCTCCGGCCAGCGACAGCCTGAGCCGCGTCACCCTCCGGACGGCGCCGACGAGGTGGAGGTGGACGACCAGCTTGCCGAGCCATCCCCTGCCGGACTCGACGTCGGCCTCGTAGCGGGGAAAACCGACGACCATCGCGTGGATCTCGTGGGACATCGGACCGAGCGCCGCCAGCACGAAGCCTGCGGCCGCGGCGAGGAAGCCGGCCGTCACGGCGGCGGCAGCCAGCGCGCGCGTCATCCCCCGGTCGACCAGCCGCTCGATGACCGGGTTGAGCCCGACGGCGACGAAGAGCGCGAGCCCGATGACGACGAGGACGCTCGCGATGTCCGCGATGCCGCGCACGACCACGTACGCGACCGCCACGCCGAGGCCTCCCGTCAGCCCGATGACGAACGGGTTGCGCCGGTCGAGCGGGCGGCCCGGGACACCGAGCGAGCCGTCGGGCTCCCACCGGTCGCTCGTGACGCCCCGCGGGAGGACGAGCTGGGACGGATCGGGTCCCTCGTCAGCTCGCAGCGGGGCCGACCTCCGCTCGGCCGGCACGCGGACGGCTGCGGGGCGACAGGCTCCACGCGGACCGCGCCGGGCTCACCACCTGTAGAAGCGGTGCCGGCCTGCCGACTCGCCGCGCCCGATGGCGTAGCCGACGAGCCAGAGCACGAGCAGGACACCGGCCAGGAGCCAGAGGACATGGAGCGTGAAGCCGAGACCGCCGACGAGCACGACGAACAGGAGTGCGAGCAGAAGGATCATGGACGCTTGCTTCCCCGGGTGATCGGATCGCAAACCCCGAGCGGCCGAACGGCGGTGCGCGTGGTGCCGGCCCGCGTGACGCCCGGACAGTCGGCGCGCCCCGCTCCGCAACCGGACCGCTCCGCAACCGCCCCGCACCGCCCCGCTCCGCAACCGCCCGCTCCGGTACCGGGGGACCATCGCGTGCAGGTTTGGCCGCGGGCTCGGCGGGGAACGTTGTCGGACATGGTGGACCAGACTGCACGATCGGCGTCCACGGCAGACGCCGGCACCCCCGACCGCAGAGCCTCCACGCGCGCTTGGGTGCCGTCGCGCCGCGAGGAGCGACGGCTAGGGTTTGGCCGTGGACAGCGGGAGGCAGGGGCTCGGCATGGATGCTGAGCGCCCGACGCTGCGCGTCAGCCTCGGCGAGCACGAGGGCGTCCCGGTCGCGCGGGCGAGCGGCGAGATCGACGTGGCGACCGCGCAGGGGCTCAGGTCCGAGCTCGCTGCCGTGCCCTCGGGGACCCGCAAGCTCGTCGTCGACCTTTCCGAGGTGACCTTCCTCGACTCGACCGGTCTCGGCGTCCTCGTCGCGACGCTGAAGCGCCTGCAGGACGGCGCGGACGACAGCCGTGTCGCACTCGTCGTGACACGACCACAGACCGTGCGAGTTCTCGAGGTCACCGGTCTCGCACGCGTCTTCTCGGTCCACGCGTCGGTCGAGGACGCGCTCGCCCCGTGAGCACCGACCCGCCGTCGCCGCTCGCGCATCCTGCCCGCCGGGGCGTCGGGGGACCTGGCAGCGACGTCGAGATCTCGATGTCGGCGGACCCGGAGATGCACGTCCTCGCGCGCCTCACCGCGAGTGCCTACGCGTCCCGCTTCGACTTCGACCTGGACGACATCGAGGACCTCCGTCTGGCTGTCGGGGAGCTCTGCATCGCGTGCAGTGCTGGCGCGACGGCCGCGAGCCGCCTGACCTTGCGCTTCGCCTACCACCTCTCGTCGCTGCGCGTCGAGTGCACGGTCACCGCCGTCGCGTCGGGCGTGGACGACGACGCCGGCAACCCCCTGCTCGGCGGGCTCTCGCCCGGTGAGCTCTCCCGCAGGATCCTTGCCGAGCTCGTCGACGCCTACCGCGTCGAGCCGGCCGCCGCCGGCGTGCGTCGCGGGAGCATCGAGATGCGGCGGCGCGCCGCAGGCAGCTGATGCCCGGTGCGGACGGCGAGATCGACGCGCTCCTCCGCCGGTACGCGCAGACCCGCGACCTTGCGGTGCGAGACGAGATCCTCACCGCGCACCTCGGCCTCGTCGAGCAGCTCGCACGCCGCTTCGCACGCCGCGGGGAGCCGCTCGACGACCTCGTCCAGGTCGGAGCCATCGGCCTGATCAAGGCCCTGGACAGGTTCGACCCCGACCTCGGGTTCGCGTTCGCCGCCTTCGCGACGACCACCGTCGTCGGCGAGCTGAAACGGCACTTTCGCGACAAGGGCTGGGCCGTCCGGGCGCCGCGGCGGATCCAGGAGCTCTACCTCCAGATCGGCAGGCTCGTCGAGGAGCTCTCGCAGGAGCTCGGGAGGGCTCCGACGGTCCGCGAGCTCGCCGCCGCCAGTGGCGCATCCGAGCAGGACATCATCGAAGCACTGGAAGCGACGCACTCCTACCGTGTCGCGTCGCTCGACGCCCCCGCCGGCGACGGGGGCTCGCTCCTCGCGATCCTCGCCGGGACCGACCGCTCGCTCGAGCGCGCCGACGACCGGCTAGCCCTGCTCCCGCTCCTCGCAGCGCTGCCCGAACGCGAGAGGCTGATCCTCGAGCTGCGCTTCGTCGAGGACCTGACCCAGTCCGAGATCGCCAACCGGGTCGGGGTCAGCCAGATGCACGTGTCGCGCCTGATCGCCCGGAGCCTCGCCACGCTCCGGGCACACCTCGTCGCCGACTGAGGACACCAGACGGGCGCGACGCGCACCTGCCCCGAGGCGCGAGCACCCCACGAGCAACGGCAACCTGGCGGCCGCCGTCGGTCCAGACTGGTCCGTGGCGGTGGTTTGCCGGACTTTGTCCCGGGTATCGCTCCTACGTCGCCGCACGAGGAGAGTTGCCATGGCGTCCTGGTCCGAATCGAGGCGCCCTGTCGACGCCAGCCGCGAATCGCCTCACAGTCCGGAGGGCGACGTGGGCAGCGACGAGCGCGGTGGCACCGTGCTGTCGGTCACTCTCGACGCGCACGGCGCCGTCTGTCGCCTCCACCTCGCCGGCAAGCTCGTCCGGACGTCGATCGCGGCCCTCGAGGCACAGATCGACCAGCTCGGCTGCCTCGCCTTCGAGCGCGTCGTCGTCGACCTGGTCGGGCTGACCGGCCTCGACGCCGTCGGCGCGAACGTCCTCCACGGCCTGCAGGCCTACGTCCACGGCCGGGGCGGGACCCTCGAGGTCGTCGGCCGCGCCCGCTGGTTGGCGCTGCTCCCCGAGCTCGGGGTGCGCGACTGATCCCCGGACCGCGAGCCCCGGCTCGCCGGCGCAGGTCCGGGTGCCTCGATCCGCCAGCCCCGGGCGGGCGACCTGGCACGGGGGAGGCGGCGCGATGACGACCGCCGGAGACGCCGTCAGCTGACAGGACGTGGGCCGACGTTCTCGCCACCGGCACGACGGGCGGCATGGAGATTGCATCTCGTGTGTTGGCGTTGCTCGTCGTCGAGCAGGGGACGGGCAGCGACCTCCTCGCGGGGTTGGCATTCTCCGTCGGCTTCGCCGCCCTCGACACCGGACGTGCACCGTTCGGCTGGCTCGCGTGGCTCGCGTGGCTCGGCTGGCTCGTGCTCGCGAACATGGTCGGCGGTCTCGGGCTCACGACGCTCCTCCGGCTCGTCCGGAACAGGAAACGCCGCGCCGACCACCAGGCTGTTGCGGCGGAGCGGGTCACCGCTGCGGAGCGGGCCGCGACGGGGCCTCGGCCGCCGTAGGAGTCGGCAGGCGCCGGCTAGCGCGCAGCGACCCCGCAGCGCAGGTCGCGGTCGGCGGGATTGGACGGCGAGTCGGGATCGGGATCGGGAACGGAGGGCACTGCTCGCGCCGCGAAGCGCGCCTTGTAGGCAAGGGCCCGTGCCTCGACGAGGTGCCAGGAGATCTCGGCACAGCACACGGACGCAGCGAGGGCTTCGACGACCCCGACCGCGCCTGCGCCACGAAGCCACGTCAGCCAGACGTAGTGCCACAGGTACAGCGCATAGGAGCGGCGGCCGAGGTAGGTGACCACCCGCCCGGTGAGCGCGTGGGGTCCCCGGGCGCTCGGCCAGGTCACGAGACCGAGCACGAGCAACGGCGCCGCGACGGTGTCGACGACCCAGTCCGTGACGTAGGCGTCCCGTGTCACGGGGAACTGCATCTGCCAGGATGTCCATGCGAGCGCGACGGCCGCGACGGCCGTCGTCACGACCGGGGCGCGACGGCCCCGCAGAGCGGCGAAGGCGGCCTTGCCCGTGGCCGAGCCGCTCAGGATGGCGACCGCTCCGCCGAGGAGGAACGCGCCTGCTCGCGTGTCGGTCCCCATGTAGATCCGGATCCGGGGTCCGGATCCCGTGGCGAGCGTGGCTGCCCACGCCGTCGAGGCGAGCCCGAGGGCGCTCGCGGCGAGCAGCACCGACCACCTGCGGACGTCGCGGTGGCGCGCGACGGCGAGGAGCGCGGCGAGAGCCGGAGCCCAGAAGAGGTAGAACTGCTCCTCGACTGCGAGGGACCACAGGTGGCCGAGCGGCACGTAGCCGCTCGCGAGAGCGGTAGACGGTCACCCAGTTCGTGACGTAGCCGAGGGCCGCGCCCACGCCCTCGAGAGCGACCGGAAACGGCTCGGCACCACCGGGGCCGTGGAAGTCGGGGACCGTCGTCATCCAGCGATGCGCACCGAGCACGACGTCCACCGCGAGCCAGCAGGCGAGGAAGGCTGCGAGGGCAGGGACGAGGCGCAGAGCGCGGCGGGCGAAGAAGCGGCGCAACGACACGGCGCCGGTCCGCGCGTGCTCCGCGACGAGCAGCGCCGTGATGAGGAAGCCGCTCAAGGCGAAGAACAGGAACATCGCGACAGACGAGGTCCCCGAGCCGTCGACCAGGTCGGCGTGACCCCAGAAGACCATCGCGAAGGCGGTGCCGCGCAGGCCGTCGAGGGCGAGGACGTGCCGCAGGACAGGCGCTTTGCGGCGCTCCGCGTGCGCCCCGGATCGAGCGGGACCGACGGCGCTCGCGGGGCTCGCCGGAGCAGTGGCTCCCAGCGTCACCCGGGCGAGCCCTCGAGCCTCGTCGGCACGAGCCCGCGTGCGAGACCCCCCGCTCTCGGGCGAGGCACGACCTCAGCCCCCCGCGCAGCCGAGCCGCTCCGCGACCTCACCGACATGCTCGCGCTGCTGCTCGAGGATGGCTGCGATCGCGCTGCAGACCGCCGGGTCCGCGTCGCCGATCCAGCGGACCATCTCCGCGTAGACGTCGACGAGGGCGCGCTCGAGCGCGAGATGCCCGGCGATGCGCGTCGCCAGCTCACCGCTCGCGGCGAGCGCCGCCCCGGGCTCCCCGGCTGCGCGGATCCGCGCGGCGACGGCCCGGCGCTGGCAACCGATCCAGCGGCCGATCTCCGTCGCGACGACGTCGTCGAGCACCGCGGCGAGCCCGACCGTCTCGGCCGGCGCCTCGTCGCCTTCGGAGCTTGCTCCCACGCCAGCTCGTCCAGTCCGGGTTGGCAGCGCTCGGTCGAGCGCGCGGTCACGTCCCATGGCAAGGCCCTTCCGTCCGGGATCTCGTCGACACCTCCTACCCCCTGCGGGCGCGCAGCTAACCGGTCGAGTCGCCAGGGGGAACCCGGCGAGTCGCGGGAGGGAGGCACGCGTGCGGCCGGCTCGCCAGGGCCGCGGGCGGGAGGCCGGCGCGTCCCGATCGTGCGGAGCTCGCAGGCCCGCACGGCGCGCCCGCGCGGGGATCGCCCCGGTTGCCGGCTGCTTAGGATCGTGCCGGTGCGGGAAGGCATCGTGCAGCGGGCCGTCGGTGCCGACGATCCTCGCCCGTCGGCCGGAGGTTCGACAGTGACGGAGCAGACGAGCGATCCGGGGGGGTGCGCGGCGCTACCAGGGGCGCGCGCCGGGCGCGCCGCGACGCCCGCCGGGCGCACCTCGTGGACGGCGTCCCTCGCGACGGTCCGCCGACGCGTGAAGGACGACCGCATCACGGTCGCCGCGGGGAGCTTCGCCTACAGGTGGTTCCTGTCGCTGTTCCCGGTCGTCATCGCCCTGCTCGGGGCGGCCTCGCTCGTGCAGATCCCGGACACCGTCATGGCGCGGCTCGTCGACGGCGTCAGCCGGGCGCTGCCCGCCGGGGCCGCGAGCGTGCTCACCGAGGCGGTGCGCCACAGCGCAGGCCATGCGAGCGGAGCCGTCACGACGATCGTCGTCGCCGGCGTCGTGGCCCTCTGGAGCGCGACCTCGGGCATGGTCATCATCGAAGAGGGCCTCGACATGGCCTACCAGCTCCCGCAGGACCGCTCCTTCCTCGCGAAGCGGCTCCGCGCCCTGCCGCTTCTCGCCGCGTCCGTGCTCCTCGGCGGCGGCGCGTCGGCCCTCGTCGTCTTCGGCCCCGCGATCGGGAGCACCCTGGCCAGCGCAGGACCGCTGACCGGCACGGCCCTCGTCGTCGCGTGGACGGTGCTGCGCTGGGTCGCCGCGCTCGTCCTGGTCCAGGTCCTGCTCGCCGTCCTCTACTGCTTCGCGCCCAACCGCCCACGGCCGCACTGGCGCTGGCTGAGCCCCGGAGCGCTCGTCGCGACGCTGCTCTGGGCCGGGGCCTCGATCGGGCTGTCGTACTACACCTCGATCTCCGGCTCCTACGCCAAGACCTACGGCGCGTTCGCCGGCGTCGCGATCTTGATCTTCTGGCTCTACCTGACCGGGCTGATCGTGCTCGTCGGCGGCGAGGTCAACGCCGCGTTCGAGCGCGCGGGCGCCCCGCCGCCACCGGGCCCGTGAGCTCGCGCTCAGCCCGAGCGCTCGCCCCAGCGGAAGAGGAACAGCGTCGCGTCGTCGACGAGAAGGTCGCTCTGGTGCTCGAGGACCGAGCGCACGACGAGGCGGGCGATGCTCTCGGGCTCGAGGGAGTCCGACGCGGCGCGGCCGACCACGTCGGCAAGCCGGCCGACGCCGAACTCCTCGCCGCCCGGGCTCTCGGCCTCGACGACGCCGTCGGTGTAGAACAGCACCGCGTCACCCGGCTCGAGCGCCTCGGTCGCCACAGTCACGGTCGCGCCGCCTTCGGCCAGCGCGCCGAGCCCCCACGGCAGCGTGGGCGGGCAGTCGAGCTCGCGGACCACCTTCCCGCCACGGACGAGCATCGGCAGCGGATGCCCGGCGTTGGTCCAGCTCATCACGCCGGTGGCGAGGTCGACCCGGGCGAGCTGACCGGTCGAGAACGCCGGCTGCACCGTGTGCGCGGCGACCGCCCTGTCGAGGTTGGCGTGGATCTCCTCGATCGGCCGCCGCTCGCGCCGGTCGTGGCGGTAGGAGCCGACGGTGAGCGCTGCGGTGAGCGCGGAGGGCACCCCGTGGCCCATCGCGTCCATGACGGCGAGGTCGAGCGTCACGTCGTCGGTGGCGTAGTCGAAGCAGTCGCCCCCGATGTCGTACGCGGGCTCGACGAGCGCGGCGAGGCTCAGCCTGCTCGTCCGGAGCACGAGGGGCGGCAGCAGGTCCCACTGCATGCTCGCGGCGAGCGAGAGCGCGCGGCGGCTCCGGCAGCGCTGGTAGTGGTCGGTGCCCCGCGAGTGGGTCGCGATGAGGTAGCCGGCGAGCATGCCGAGCTCCTCGCAGGCCGGCACGACCTCGGCCGGGACGCCCGCCACGGTGAGGGCGAGGACGCCGGTGCGCTCCGAGCCCTGGACGACCGGCACCCAGACGCGCAACACCCCGCCCTTGTCGAGGGTGAGGGGGGCCTGCTCGAGGAAGCACCTCCCGGCAGCCGTCGTCCCGACGTCCTCGCTCGCGACGTCCGACCTGACGAGCTCGCCGGCGCCACCGTCGCCGACCGGCACGAGCGTCGTCTGCGAGAAGTCGACCAGGTACAGCACGACGTCTGTGGCGCCGAGCTCGGCCGCGAGACCGGCGACTGCTGCGGGGACCGCCGTCGGGTCCGCTCCGGCCACCGCCCGGAGCGCGCGCGCGATGTCGAGGCCCTCCACCGCCGAAGTGTACAGGTGCCCGCGCCCGAGCGAGGGCGACGGGCCGCGGCGTCGCGACCGCGCGCTGCGTCCGGCACCGCGGCGGTGAACCACACCGTCTTGCCGGCACGTCCCGGCGCCTCGACGACGCCCCAGCTGCGCGCGAGGGCGCGGACGATCACGAGCCCGCGCCCGCCCGGGTCGTCCGGCGTCGGCGAGCGGAGCCGTGGCAGGCCGGGACCGTCGTCGGTCACCGCGACCCGCACCTCGGCCGCGGCGCGCCCGACCGAGACCGTGAACGCCGCCGAGGCGTGCCGGATCGCGTTCGAGGCGAGCTCGGACGCCATCGCCACGACGTCGTCGACGAGGCCGGGCGGCAGTCCCTCGAGCGCCTCGCGGACGAAGCGCCGCGCACTGCCGGCAGCCGACGGGGCGCGCGCGAACGAGCGCTCGGCGCTCACGCCGCCCACCGCTGCCCCGCCGTCGCGGCCTCGACCACGGCGCAGCAGCCGGTCACGACGCGGCCGTCGCCGGCCGAGCTCACCACGACAGCCGGCAACGAACGAACAGCGCCATCGCCGAGTGCTCTACCCGCTCGGGGCCGGGCCAAACCCGCCGGCGCGCGGGCGGTCGATGCGCGTGACGCACCAGACGGACTTGCCCGTCCCGGTGACGCGCGTCCCCCAGCGGTCGGCGACGACCGAGACGATCTGCAGCCCCCGGCCGTGCTCGTCGTCCGGCGTCGCGTGCCGCGCGCGCGGCCCGAAGCTCGCCCCGTCGGTCACCTCGAGGACCACCTCGTCGACCGTGAGGCGCACGCCGAGCACGACGGGCGGGCGGCCGTGCACGAGGGCGTTCGTGACGAGCTCGCTCGCGAGCAGCACGGCGTCGTCGACGGCGTCGGGCGCGACCTTCCACGCGGCGAGCGCCTCCGCGACGGCCTGGCGGGCGGCCGCCGCGCCGCCCTCGTCGGCAGGGACCGCGACGGTCATCTGCGCGGTCATGCCGACGTGGTCGGGGAGCTTCGCGACGAGCACCGCCATGTCGTCGTCCGCCCCCGACGGGCACATCGCCGCCGCGATCTGCTCTGCGAGCCCGTCGACGCCGGGGAGGCGCTCGACGAGGTGCGCGGCGAGCGCGTCG
Source organism: Acidimicrobiaceae bacterium (assembly GCA_027335685.1). GTDB lineage: Bacteria > Actinomycetota > Acidimicrobiia > Acidimicrobiales > Bog-793 > JAJZCK01. The sequence continues at coordinate 1,701 of DAHWHN010000115.1, read as the reverse complement.
ATCCCGCTGTCGAGGTCGCTGTCCCTGCGCTCGACGAGGCCGTCGGTGTAGAGCACGACCGTCGTGCCCCAGCCGACGCGCACGCGCTCTTCCGACAACCGGGCCGTCGCGTCGCCGAGCGGGGAGCCGAGCGCGCCGTCGAGCCGCTGCACCTCGCCGTCCCGGGAGACCACGAGCGGCGGTGGATGGCCCGCGTTCGCGTAGACGAGCTGCTGCTCGGCCGGGTCGCACACGGCGTAGAGGCAGGTGACGATCTGCTCGCCGTCGAGGTCGCGGACCGTCGCGTCCATGAGCTCGAGCACCTCCGAGGGAGCGAGGTCGAGCCGAGCGTAGGCGCGCACGGCCACACGGAGCTGGCCCATGATCGCCGCGGCGCGCACCCCGCGCCCCATCACGTCGCCGATGACGAGCGCCGTGCGGCCCGCGCCGAGGTCGATCACGTCGTACCAGTCCCCGCCGACGTCGGTCCCGCTCACGCCCGGCTGGTAGTAGGCGCTCACCTCGAGCAGGTCCGAGGTGAAGCTCCGCTCGGGGAGCAGGCTGCGCTGGAGCTCCTCGGCGATGCGGTGCTCCTGGCGGGCGGTCTCCTGCGCGAGCGCGGCAGCCGCGAGGGCCCGTTGGGCCGCCTTCTGCTCGGTGACGTCCTGGATCGAGCCGCGCAGACGCGTCGGCCGGCCCGACTCGTCGGTGCAGAGCGAGCCGCGGACGTCGCAGATCCGCTCGGTCCCGCCCCGGGTGCGGACGCGGCACTCGACCGCCGTCGCTCCCCCGCTCCGACCGGCCTCGAGAGCGGCCCGCAGGCGTGCGACGTCCTCGGGGTGGACGAAGCGGTCGAGGAGCGCCTCGAGGCCCGACGTGCGGACCTCCTCCGGCGACAGCTCGAGCATCCGGAGCAGCTCGCCCGAGCCGTGCACCGATCCGGTGGCGAGGTCGAGCTCCCAGCTCCCGAGGTGCGCGAGCTGCTGGGCCCGGTCGAGCAGCTCGCGGCTCACCTGCAGCTCGGCGAGCAGCCCCCGGTCGCGCCCGGCTTCGCGCCGGACGCGCTCGAGCTCGATGCTCGAGCGGACGCGCGCGCGGAGCTCACGCGCCGAGAACGGCTTCGACAGGTAGTCGTCCGCGCCCGCCTCGAGCGCGCCGACCGCCGCGTCCTCGTCGGCTCGTGCCGACACGATCACGACCGGCACCCGGGAGGCCTCCGGGTGGGCACGCAGTGCCGCGAGGAGCTCGTAGCCGCCCATGTGCGGCATCATGACGTCTGTCAGGACGAGATCTGGCACGTTGCGTGATACGATCTCGAGCGCGTCGACCCCGTCGGCGGCGACGTCGACGGTGTAGTCGCGCTCGAGCAGCCCGGCAACGTAGCCGCGCATGTCGGCGTTGTCGTCGACGACGAGGACCCGCGGACGGACCGTGCCGCCGTCGCGCTCGGGACCGGCGCGGACCGTCGCGGCGCCCGCCTCGAGCCAGCTCTCCACCTCCGCCACGTCCCCCGCCACGCGCGCGAGCGGACCGGTCGCCGGGTCGGGGGCAAGGCCCGCCGGGTCGGGTGGCCGGGCGGGTGGCCGGGCGGGGACCTCGACGGCGAAGGTGCTGCCGGACCCCGGCGCGCTCGCGACGGAGACGGCACCGCCGTGCAGGGCTGCGAGCTCGGCCACGAGCGCGAGCCCGATGCCCGAGCCCTCGTGGGTGCGCGCACGGGCT
>DAHWHN010000108.1 GCA_027335685.1 Acidimicrobiaceae bacterium | reverse complement strand
CGGCGCGCTCGACCATCTCGCGTGGGCGAGCGACCGAGGTGCCGAGCTCGACCGGGGTACCCGATGTTGCAGCGCGCTCGAGCGCGAGCATGGCGTCGAGCACGTGCAGGGCGAGCCGCCCGCTCGCGCGGTTCGCTCCCTCGCCGCGCGTCGCCCCGGCCAGGTCCGCGAGGCCGACCCCCCTCTGGTGGAGCGCGAAGCGATCGATCGGCACGTCCTCCCACTCGCTCGCACCCGCCCGGAAGAGCCGCACGGGACCGCCGAAGGTGTTCGGGTCCGGCAGGGCGAGGCTCCCGTCGCTGCCGTGGATCTCGAGCTTCGGCACGTCCGACGCATAGACGTCGAAGCTCATGACGAGGCTCGCGACGGCTCCGCCAGCGAAGTCGAGCACGCCCGCGACGTGCGTCGGGACCTCGACGCGTAGCACCTCGCCGGCGCGCGGTCCCGCGGCGACGACACGATCTCGCCCTGCGCCGCGTGACGACGCGCTGGCACGGGTGATCGGACCGAGGAGCGCGACAAGTGCCGTGAGGTAGTAGGGGCCCATGTCGAGCAGGGGGCCCCCGCCACGCTCGTAGTAGAACGCCGGGTCGGGGTGCCAGTGCTCGTGACCGTGGTTGACCATGTGCGCCATCGCCGCGACAGGGGTCCCGATGGCCCCCTCGTCGACGAGCCTGCGACACGTCTGCAGCCCCGCGCCGAGGAACGTGTCCGGCGCGCACCCGACGAGGCGTCCGCCGGCATCGGCCAGGTCGAGCAGGGCCGATGCACCGGCGAGGTCGAGGGCGAGCGGCTTCTCGACGTAGACGTGCTTGTCGTGCTCGATCGCCCGGCGGGAGATCTCGAGATGCGCCGCGGGAACCGTGAGGTTGCACACGATGTCGACGTCGTCGCTCGCAAGCAGCTCCGGTACCGTGGCAGGGCGCAGGCCATGGAGCTCCGCCGTCCTCGCGGCGCGGGACTCGTCGAGGTCGGCGCAGGCGACGTAGGCGAACTCGGGATAGCGGGCTGGCAGGTACGTCTCGCTGATCGTCCCGCAGCCGACGAGGCCGACCCGGCTCACGATGCTCACGGCGCGCCGCCCGAGCCGCGCGAGCGCGCTGCCCAGGCACAGCCGCGGCGGACGAGCTCGCCGACCTGCCAGGTCGCGAAGTCGTGCGCGTCGTGGCCGAGCGCCGAGCAGAACACGCGCCCGTCACCGTAGGTGCGCGTCCAGACGACCGGCATCACGCAGCCTGCGATCCAGGGCGCCTCGTCGGACGCGCCGAACGTCGTCGTCGCGAGGACGTCGTTGCTCGGGTCCACGTGGAGGTAGTACTGCTCGGTGTGGACGGAGAAGTCGTCGATACCCGCCACGATCGGGTCGTCGCGGCGCGCCGGGACGACGTTCACCTCGTAGTCGACCTTGCCCCCCGGGTGGGCGACCCACTGGGCGCCCGTCATGAACTGGTAAGCCGGCGCAGACCTGAAGGCGTCGCAGAGCCCGCCGTGCCATCCCGCGAAGCCCACACCCGACCGTACGGCGGCGAGCAGGCCCTCGAGCTCCCCGGGAGCGATCTCGCCCATCGTCCAGCACTGGACGACGAGGTCGAGCCCGTGCATCGTCGAGCGGTCGGCATAGACCGCAAGCGAGTCCGCCACCGTGCACTCGACGCCGTCGGACCGCAGAGCCGCGAGGACGGCGTCAGACGTCTCCACGGGCTCGTGACCCGTCCACCCACCGCGCACGAGCAGGGCTCGCGCCGTCGCCGTCCCCATCGAGACCTCCGTATCGAGTGCTCGTCCAGATCGATCCTACGCGCGCCGTCGTGCCGCCGAGAGGAGCGTCGGCGTCACCTCTCCGGTGCGCCCGCGATCGATCAGATCCCGACGCCGAGCAGGACGGCGACGGCGACGAGCAGCACCCCACCGACGAGCGACGCCGACCTGCCGAGCCATCGCGCCCCGGCGACCCCCGCGATCTCGGAGAACGCCCCGACCGCGACGAGCGAGAGCAACCCCGTGACGACCGTCGTCGTGAGCGGCGGCAGCCCTGCGGCTCCCGCACCGATCCCCGTCCCGACGTTGTTCACCGACAAGGCGACACCGAGGACGAATGCCTCGCGTACCCCGACGCCCTCCCCCTCGCCAGCGCCCCGCTGCGTCGGCGCGTCTCGGGTCGGCGCGTCTTGGGTCCGCGCGTCTCGGATCGGCGGGTTCGCCGGACGGTGCAGGAGCTGCCTGCGCCGGAGCTGCGGGAGGATGCGCCCCCGGCGACGCGAGCCGTCCGCGCCGGCGACGAGGGCGAGCGCGATCGACCAGATCCCGACGGCGAGCACGATCGCCGCGCCCGACCACCGGCCGGCGCCGGCCGGGAGGAACCGTCCGAGCGCCCGGCCGAGCAGCATCGCAGCCCCGGTCGCGACCATGGTGAGCGCGGCGATGATCACGTTCGCGCGATGGGGCACACGGCCCGACCGGACGCCCAGCGAGACGCCGACCCCGAGATTGTCGAGGTTCGACGTCACGCCGATGACGAGGACCGGGATCCACCACACGCCGCTAGCCCCTCGCTCGGCGAGGCAGGCGCGTCACCGGCGGCCTCCATGGCAGGCCTTGACCTTGCGACCGCTGCCACAGGGGCACTGCTCGTTGCGCGGCGTCGACGCGATGATGCCCATGATCTCCGCCGGCGGGCGCCGTCGCTCCAGCAGGTCGACCATGAGGCGCATCGACCCGCTCACGTGGTGGAAGAACGTCTTGTACCCCGCACAGAGGTAGTTGAGACCTGCTTCGCCGCTCGGGGTCGTGGCGAAGCGGTTCTTCGGGCACTCGCCGAAGCACGCGAAGAGCACGTCGCACTCGAGACAGTAGGAGGGGAGGGTGTCGTGCTTGGCCGCCCCGAAACGTCGCTGCGCGCTCGAGCCGACGAGCTCGACGAGGTGCGTGTCGCAGATGTTCCCGAGGAGGTGGTCGGCGTCGACGAAGTGGTCGCAGGAGTAGACGTCGCCGTTGTGCTCGAGCGCAACCGCGTCGCCGCAGGTCTTTGCAAACACGCAGATCCCCGGTGGGGCACCGGCGAAGGACGCGAGAGCCGCGTCGAAGGACTGGACGAACACCCTCCCGACGTCACGGACGACCCACTCGTCGAAGACCTCGCAGAGGAACGACCCCCACTCCGCGGCCGAGACGGTCCGGCCGCTCACGGCCGGTGCGTCGCCAGCGGCGCCCGGCTCGGCGATCGGCTCCACGATCGGGATGAACTGGATGAACGACGCACCGCAGTCGTCGCGGAGAAACCGGTAGACCTCGAGCGGCACACCGGCATTTCCTGCATGTACGGTGCACAATATGTTATACGCCACGCCGTGTTCGCGCAGGAGCTCGAGGCCTCGCGCGACGCGCGCGAACGTCGGGCGACCCCGCTTGTCGACCCGGTAGAGGTCGTGGTAGGCCGGTGGACCGTCGATGCTCACCCCGACGAGGAACCCGTGCCGGGCGAGGAAGCGCGCCCAGTCCCGGGTGAGCAGCGTCGCATTCGTCTGGATCGTGTGCTCGATGCGCTGGCCCGGCCGTGCGGCTCGCTCGGCGAGCTCGACCGCCCTCTCGAAAAAGGACAACCCCATCAAGGTCGGCTCACCGCCCTGCCAGGCGATCGTCACGACCGACGCCGTCTGCGCCTCGACGACCTGACGGACGTAGCTCTCGAGCACCTCGCCGCTCATGTGGAAGCGGTCGCCGGGGTAGAGGGACTCCTTGTCCAGATAGAAGCAGTAGCGGCAGTCGAGATTGCAGATCGCACCGGTGGGCTTCGCCATGACGTGGAAGCCCGGCGGTGCCGTCAGCGGGCGCGTGGCCGGATGCGCCGGCCCGACCGGCCGGACGGTGCCCGATCGCGCCCGGAGCGCAACCGGCACGCCGATCACGGCCACCTCGTCGCGCCGACGGCGCACGTCCTTGCCGTCGACCGAGGCACGGTCAGCACGCGGGCGCACCGCAGGCGTGGGCGCCCACGGCGACGTCGAAGGACAACCCGCTCGCGGGGCTGCGCGCGATCCGCTTGAGCTCGCCGTAGAGTCGCTCGACGATCTCGGGTCGTGCGGTCCACAGGTTCACCTCCTCGTGCGGGTCTTCGGCGAGATCGTAGAGCTGTCCATCGCTTCGTAGCGCGCTCGAGCGGCTCTCGTCCGGATCGGTGAACCCGCCGGATCCGACGCCCATGACGACCTTCCAGCGACCGTCGCGGAGCGAGAACGTGCTGTTCAAGCTGTGGTGTACGAGCGACGTGCGCCGGCTCGGACCGCTGCCGAGCAGCACCGGCGACACGTCCAACGCGTCCTCGGCGGCACCGGCCGGCACGGTCGCACCTGTGAGCGTGGCGAGCGTCGGAAGCAGGTCGATGAGGCCGAACAGCTCGTCGGTCACGACACCTGCCGGGATGCACCCGGGCCAGCGGGCGATGAACGGCTCGCGATGGCCGCCTTCCCAGATGTCGGCCTTCTGCCCTCGCCACTCGCCGTTCGACCGGTGCCCGTAGGTCTCGCCGTCGTAATCCGCCAAGTCCGCTCCGTTGTCGCTCGTCACGATGAGGAGGGTGTCGTCCGCGACGCCCAGCTCCTCGAGCAGAGCGACAACCTTGCCGACGGCCCAGTCGACGACGCAGACCATGTCGCCGCGCGGACCGGCCGCCGACTTGCCCCTGCTCCGTGCAGGCGGACGACACAGCCGATGAGGGGCGGAAAGCGGCAGGTAGCAGAAGAACGGCCGGCGGCTCGCCACCTCGGACCGCATCCACGAGCACGCCTGCTCGACGAAGCGCTCGTCCACGTCCTCCTCGTTCCAGCCGGGCACCTGTAACCCGGGAGGCTGCAAGGAGTAGCCGGGGTACCGCACGATCTTCGAGATGTTCGGGATTCCGACGGTCTTGTCCTGGTCGAGGAAGCAGTACGGTGGCATGTCGAGCGAGCCGGTCATACCGAAGAACCGGTCGAAACCCCGCTCGATCGGCCCGTCGGCGAATCCGGACGCGTAGTCCACGTTGCTCCCGTCGTCGACCTCGGCGCGCAACGGCGATCCAGGCTCGAACGCGCTCCACTGCCTCCCGTCGTGGAACCTCCAGCCCAGGCCGAGGTGCCATTTGCCGAACGCCCCGGTCGAGTAGCCCGCCCCCCGCAGCACCGTGGCGAGCGTCGGTCGGTCCTGCTCGATGATCGCCGGCGCGTGGCCGAACAACACATGCCTCTTGAGTGGCCCGCGCCATGCGTAACGCCCCGTCATCAGCGCGTACCGGCTCGGCGTGCACACTGCCGACGCCGAGTGGCAGTCCGTCGCCCGGATCCCCTCGGAGGCGATGCGGTCCATCGCAGGCGTCGCGATCTTCGTCGCGCCATAGCAGCCGAGATCGCCCCATCCCATGTCGTCGGCGACGACGAGCACGATGTTGGGACGAGAACGCGACGCCTCGTCGGACCCGACCTCGGGACGCCACTCGGGCACGCCCGGCTCCTCCATACGACGACCTCCTCGACTCGACGCTACGGACACGCCCGACGACGCCCCTGCGACCATCGCCACGTCCCCCTTTTCCACCGGCCAGCTCTCCGCCGGACCCTGCTTTACCGGCTCCTTGTTCACTGGAACGTCACGGCAGTGCGCATCCCCGGCACGTCCTCGAAAGCAGAGAAGGGATTGACTCGCGGGACGAGGCAGCCGATCTCCTCGGCCCACTGCTCCAGCAACGCGAGGAGCCGCTTCACGGTGTCGACCTCGTCCGCTGCGCGGTCGTGGCTCTCGGAGAGATCCTCCGCCAGGTTGTAGAGCTCGACCCGCTCCCCGTCGAAGAACTTGATCAGCTTCCAGTCGCCGTCGCGCACGGCGGCCGCCGGCTCCCCACCCTGGTTGCTGTAGTGAGGATAGTGCCAGAAGATCGGACCCCTCTCGAACGGTACGCCCCTCAACAGCGGCAGGAAGCTCCGGCCGTCGCAGTGCTGCGCCGGGACGAGCGGGAGGCCAACCGCCTCGAGCAGGGTCGGGTAGAAGTCAGGAGTCGTCACGGGGTGCGACGTCGTCGACCCCGCTGCTACGACACCCGGCCATCGCACGATGAGCGGCTCCCGCACACCCCCGTCGTAGGTCCAGCCCTTGCCTTCGGCCAACGGGGCATTCGACGTCGGCGACCCCTCCGCCGTTGCCAGGCCGCCGTTGTCGGAGGTGAAGATCACGATCGTGCTCTCCGTCTTTCCGGAGCGCTCGACCTCGTCGAGAAGCCGGCCGATGTTCGCGTCGAGGTTCTCGACCATCGCCGCGTACGCTGGGTCCGACTGGACCACGCGTCGCTCGATACGCATACCACGCTTCTGCCAAAAAGGGAAGTTCGCTCCCTCCTCGAACGGGTCGATCTGGTCGAGCCCCATCGCGGCCGCCTTTGCCCGGTACTTCTCGACTAGAGGAGCTGGCGCCTCGATGGGCACGTGGACGGCGTAGGGCCAGAAGTTGAGGAAGAACGGCGTGTCGCCGCTCGCACGCACGAGCGCGATGGCCTCGTCCGTCAGACGGTCGGTGAGGTACTCGCCGCGGGGGCCGTCGCTCAGGGCGGGGCAGCCATAGGGACTGAAATAGCCGTTGACCGGCATTCCCCACTCGCAGCCCCCGATGTTCACGTCGAAGCCGTGCCTGTCCGGCCACGACTCCCGCTCCCCGAGGTGCCACTTGCCGACGTGCCACGTCTCGTAGCCGTGTCCCCTCAGCGCGCGCGCGAGGGTGAGCTCCTGCGCGGGCAGGAACCGGTGGTAGGGGACATCGCACAACCTGCCGACGGCGTGGCCCCCGATGTACTGCGTGATGCCGACCCGGGCGGGGTACTTGCCGGTCAGGAGGCTCGCTCGAGTCGGCGAGCACACCGGAGCCGACGCGTAGGCGTCGGTGAAGAGCATGCCCTCGGCAGCAAGCTTGTCCAGCACGGGAGTCTCGTAGAACGAGCTTCCGTAGCAGCCGAGGTCACGCCAACCCAAGTCGTCGATGAGGATCATCACGATATTCGGGCTCTTCGTCATCTCGTCATCGTCACCTTCTGCGCGCCCACACCGCACCAAACCGTTACCGCCATCCGCCGCCCCGCCCATCGGATCCCGAGGCTACGAGACCTTCGAACCGGCCGTGACGTCGTGCACGGATCCTCCTGCAGCACCATCTGCACTGCCGTACCTTGAGCACGACGTCTCGACGTGGCCGGCGCTCAGCCCCGACCACCGCTCCACGCGATGCCCCGCTTGAGATAGCGCTGACCGAAGATGAAGATGGCCATGATCGGTAGGCTCGCGATGATCGCCGCCGCCATGATGTCGGCCCACTGTGCCGTGAACTCCTGCTGGAAGCTCGACAACCCGACCTGGAGCGTGAACAGCGACGGACCCTTGGCGACGATGAGCGGCCACAAGAAGTCGACCCATGCGTTCTGGAACGCGAAGAGCGTGACGATCACCAACAGCGGCGTCGCGAGAGGCCGGTAGACGCGCCAGAAGACCATCCACTCGTTGCAGCCGTCGATCCGCGCCGCCTCCCCGAGCTCGGCAGGCAGTGTCAGGAAGAACTGCCTCGACAAGAAGATGCTGAACCCGGAGACGAGGTACGGGGCCATGAGGCCCGGGTACGAGTTCAGCAAGCCGATCCCACCGCTACCGGTCGCCGAGTTCCCCCCCGCGAAGGGAACGTGCAGCATCTCGAGGAAGAGCGGAAGTGCCAGTGCCGCCGGCGGGAGCATGAGCGTCAAGAGGACGAGGAAGAAGAGCACGGACCGGCCGCGGAAGCGGAGCCGGGCGAACCCGTAGCCGGCCAAGGTGGCGACGAACACCTGGATGGCTGTCGAGACGACGGAGACGATCGCGCTCACCTTCGCGAACGTCCCGAACCCACCGAGCTGGAAGACAGCCGAGTAGCTCCCGAAATGGAGGTGGTGAGGCAGGGCGAGCACGTCCCCGGTCAGCGCGCTCGCGTTCGTCTTGAGCGAGGTCACGATGGCGACGAGGATCGGCACGAGGAAGAAGATCGCTATCACGCTCGCGACGACGTGCCGCCCTCCGGTCCGCAGCCGCCGCCTCGTCGACGCGCTGTCGATCATCGGGCACCTCCGTCGTCGGCTTGCACCCGCGACCGCCAGTCCGTCGCGCGCTGTCGCTGGACCACCACACGCACGGACCGCCTCCGGCGCAGCTCGCGCGGACGGCTCCGTGACAGCCGAGCTCGGACCACCTCGGGCTCCATCATGGGTTCTCGAGTCCCCTGCTGAACCACCGCACGGCGAAGAACCCGATGACCATGCAGACAGCCAGGAGGATGAACGCCTCCGAGGCTGCGTAACCGAGGTGGAGCGCCTGGAACGCGTCCGTGTAGATCTTCAGCACGATCGTGTACGTCGAGTTGACAGGGCCGCCGTCGGTCATGATGTAGCTCTGCGTGAACATCTGCAACGCCCCGAGCCCCCAGGTCAAAACGACGAAGAGCATCGCCGGACGGATGCTTGGCAAGGTGACGTTCCAGAGAACTCGCAGCCTGCTGGCTCCGTCGACACGCGCCGCCTCGATGAGGGGGTACGGGACGCCCTCGACGGCGGCGATGAGCACCACCATGTAGAAGCCGATGTCGCGCCACCAGCTCATGAGCACGATCGAGATCAGGGCAAGATGCGGGTCCGTCAACCAAGCGGGCCCGTTGATCCCGATCCTCTCGAGCACGGCGTCGATCGGCCCGTTCTGCGAGTTGTACAGCCACGTCCAGATCACAGCACCGCTCGCAAAGGAGATGCTCTGCGGCAGGTAGATGATGAAACGGTAGATGCCCTTGCCGACGAACGTGCCGCTCAAGAGCAGGGCGGCGCCGAGGGCGAACAACGTCCCGAGCCCGACGGTCAGCACGGCGAACAGGACCGTGTTCACGGCGCTCTGCCAGAACAGCGAGTCGTGGACCACGGCGGCATAGTTCGCGCCACCGACGAAGCCGGCGCGACCACCGAGCTGGTATTTGGTGATGGAGTAGATCCCGTCGATGATCGTCGGCACGACGTAGACGAGAGCGAGCAGGACCATCGCAGGGCCGACGAACCCGAAGGCCGTGAGCCGTGAATCCTCGCGACGGCGGAGCACGTGGCGCCGAGCTGTGCGCGGCACAGCGGGCACAGATCGCGCCTGGCCTGGAGAGTCGGGCGCCGATGCGCCCCGAGCCTTGCCCACCGCCATGGAGGCGTCTCCCGACGAGCGGGCAAGGCTCTTGCGGGGCGACGTCATCCCTTGAGCAGAGGGGTGATCTGTGACGTCATCTGCGCGAGCGCGGCCGGCACGGTCTCCTTCTGGTAGATCGCCGCGTCGACGATGCTCGTGAGATCCTCGTCGATCACCGTCGACTGCAACTCGACCGGGAACACCTGCGCGTACTTCGCGTTGACGAGCTCTGCGTGGAACGGTCCCGAGGACCAGGCAGGCGTGTTCGCGAGGCTCGTCTCCGTCGGCGCCTCCCCGAGCAGCTGGTCCCACTTGGAGAGCACGGTCGGCGTGTAGAGGTAGCTCACGAAGTCCCACGCGGAGTTCGGGTGCTTGGTCCTCGCGTAGATGCCCAACTTGTTGACGAACTCCATGCCGACCGGCTTGCTCGTGCTGGTGGCCTTCAGCGGGAGGGTCATCTGGAGCTGCGACGCGATCGACGGGCTCGCGTCCGCGAGCGCGGACGCGTTGTTGATCTCCATGGCCGCTTCACCGAGGGAGATGGGCGGCGGCGCGACGCCGACGTCGATGAAGTTCGTCGACGAGAGCCCGCCCTTGTAGAACGAGACCAGGTAGTTCAGCGCCTTCTTCCCCGCGGCCGAGTTGCCGGTGAACGTCGCGCTCCCGTTCGGGCCCTGCTTGAACATCTGGCCGCCCGCTTCGGTCAGCAGCAGGTTGAAGGTCTGGGCGAGCCCGACCGAGTTGTCGATCGCCCAGTCGGCACCCTCGACCTTGATCTGGCCACCGCTCTTCTGGACGAGCTTGGCGGCGTCGACCCGGTACTCGTTCCACGTCGTCGGCGGGCTCGTGATCCCCGCCTTCTTGAACATCGACTTGTTGTAGATGACACCACGGACGTCGAGGTTGAACGGGACGGCGTACTGGACACCGTCCCAGATGCCGGCTTTGAGCGCCGGCTGGTTGAGGTCACGTGCGACGGACCAGTTCTTGACGAACTTCGTCAGCGGGTACAGGCCGTGCTTCGAGGCGAGCGTCGGGAGCATGATGTTTCCCATGACGAACACGTCGTCCGCCGTGCCCGCGACGACGCTGGTCTGCAACTTCGTGAACGACTCGCCCCAGGGAACGGTCGACATGTCGACGGTGATGTTGGGATGGATCTTCTCGAAGTCCGGGATCACCGTCTGGTTGAAATAGGCCAGCACCTGCGGGCTGGCCCCGACGTTGAGGAACGTGATCGTCACGTCCTGGCCCTTCGACGTTCGACTGCTCGCGGCCGCGACCTGGCTCGCGCCGAAGGTCGCGCCGACAAGACCGAACACCGATAGCGATGCGGCGATACGACGGCTGCGTCGACGTAGCGAACGCGCCGTGGATGGATGCTTCACCGTGAGGTCCCCCTTGATGTAATTGCCGATGTGAACTGCCTGTTGCAACCTGGTCGGTACGCGCGCCCGGGCGGGGTCCGCGCCGACCATCTCGCCTCCACCGTTGCGATGATCCGGCACCCTCCTTTCCTGAGATCGTTGCGCGAGCTGCGTCGTGGACGTCCGACCCGGAGGCGACGATGGAGACGCTCCCGGCTCAGGGTCCTGCTATCGCGGGCCCCGGAGGTGCAGTCGTCTCCCGTATCGTGAGGCTCGGAGCCAACATCACGTCTCGCGGCACGCTCCTCCGCTCCTTCTGCCGCGCGAAGCACGCCAGTGCGGCTGCTGCCATGTCGTCGAACGGCTGCCTGACCGTCGTCAGCGCCGGGTAGGTGAGAGCCGCCTCGGTGATGTCGTCGAAGCCGACGACAGACAGCGACGACGGGACCGCGACTCCCCGCCGGAGCGCTTCGCGCAGGAACCCCGACGCCATGAGATCTGTCGCGATCATGACGGCGCTCGGGCGATCTCGTGCTGCGAGGTACTGCTGCAAGGCGGCTGCGCCGCCTTCACGGGAAAAGCCGGTGCTCACGATGTCGTCGTCCCGGACGACCAGGCCCATTTGCCGGCTCAACGTCCGGAACGCCTCGAGCCGGTCGTGGAGGCCGTGCATCCATTCGGCGGCGACGTAGCCGATCCTCGTATGCCCGAGGCCCACGAGGTGGTCGAGCCCGAGCTTGACTCCGGCGGCGTTGTCGACTGCGACCTTTGTGATCGGGAGATCGCGGGCACCCTGCAAGAGCGCGACCGTCGGCACACCCAGCTTCTCGTACTCGTCCCAGACGACGTCCTGGTCCGGGAGCTCGCCGACGAGGATCAGGCCCTCGCAGAGCTTCGACTTCATGATGCGGGCGAGCCTGAGCAGAGTCTGTGCGCTGTCTGCTGCGTCCGTGAGGAGCATGTCGTAGCCGACGGCTGGCGCTTGGTGCAGGAGTGCCCGGCAG
>DAHWHN010000105.1 GCA_027335685.1 Acidimicrobiaceae bacterium | reverse complement strand
ATGCCGGGGCATCGATCCCGACATCTTCTACCCGGTCACCGACGAGGAGGCCGAGGAGGCGAAGGCGATCTGCGCCAGCTGCCCCGTTCACCAGCTCTGCCTCGAGCACGCCCTGGCTCACCGGGAGCGCGACGGCGTCTGGGGCGGTCTCACGGAGCGGGAGCGCCGCCGGGTCCTGCGCCAGCGGCGCAAGAGCGCCTGAGCGTCGGTCGCCGGCACCCTGTCCTATGCCCGTCGCAGCACGCGCGTGACGCCGACGTGAGCGTCGTGGGCGTGCACGCCGTCCCGGATCTTGCACGCGCGGACGGGGAGGACTTCGTCGCGGCCGGAGGCTGGGCTGGTGTCTTCGGCCGCCTGTTCTCCGGCGAGGACCTCGACGTCGCGCAGGCGCGCGCCGCATTCGAGGAGATCCTCTCCGGCCGGTCGACGCCGAGCCAGATCGCGGCATTCGCGGCGGCGCTGCGGACCAAGGGCGAGTCGGTCGACGAGCTGACCGGCTTCGTGTCGGCGATGCGCGCGTACGGGGAGCCGGTCACCGTCGGGCACGACGCGATCGACACGTGCGGCACCGGTGGCGACCGGCACGGCACCGTGAACGTCTCGACGCTCGCAGCGCTCGTCGCGGTCGCCGCCGGGGCGGTGGTCCTCAAGCACGGCGGTCGGGCTGCGTCGTCGCGGGCGGGCTCGGCCGACGTCCTCGAGGCCCTCGGGGTGGCCGTCGACCTCGGGCCTGACGGCGTCGCGCGCTGCGTCGCAGAGGCGGGGATGGGCTTCTGCCTGGCGACGCGCTACCACCCGGCGATGCGCCACGCGGCGCCGGTTCGCCGAGAGCTGGGCGTGGGGACGGTCTTCAACGTGCTCGGCCCGCTCGTGAACCCCGGGCGGGTCCGCCGCCAGGTCGTCGGCGTCGGCGACGCGGCTATGGCCGAGCGGATGCTCGGTGTGCTCGAAGCCGGCGGCGCGGTCCACGTCATGGTCGTCCACGGCCGCGACGGGCTCGACGAGCTCTCGACCACCGCGCCGACCGACGTCCTCGAGCTCGTCGTCGACCCGGACGGCCGGTCGCACCGGCGACGGTACGTCGTCGACCCGGGAGAGCTGGGGCTCGCACCGGCGGACCTCGCGTCGCTGCGCGGTGGCGATCCTGCGGAGAACGCCCGCTACGGCCGGGAGATCCTCGCGGGAGGGCTCGGACCCCGGCGCGACATCGTCGCGCTGAACGCAGCGGCAGCTCTCGTCGTCGCCGGGCGCGCCGCCGATCTCGCCGAGGGCCTGGAGCGCGCGGTGGCCGCCCTCGACTCCGGAGCGGCCGAGCGCGTCCTCGATCGCCTCGTCGCCGTCTCCGTCGCGGCAGCGTCGCCCGGCCCGTGCTGAGCGGCCCGGCTTCGGTGCCCGGAGCGGTGCCGGGCGGCTCGTCCGGGTCCTACCGGGTCCGCGTCGGGAGCCAGGAGGTCGTGCTCCCCGTCGTCGCCCTCGACAGCGGGCTGTCGATCGCGCTGCTGATCACCGTCGACCAGGGGGTCGCGTTCATGGCCCAGGCGGGTCGCGAGATCGCCGCGCTGGTGGCGCCGAGTGGTGCCGAGGTCGTGGCGACCGCGGCGACCATGGGACTGCCGGTCGCGATCGAGACGAGCCGGGCTCTGGGCTATGACGACTACCTCGTCTTGCACAAGACGCCGAAGATCCACCTCGCGGACGCGCTCGTCGAGCCCGTCCGTTCGATCACGACCGGCCCGGTCCAGCATCTGCGCCTCGATCGCGCCCGGATCGGGTCCGTCGCGGGCCGGCGCGTGGCCTTCGTCGACGACGTCGTCTCGACGGGATCCTCTGCCGCAGCGGCGCTCCGGCTGCTCCGGCGCGCCGGTGCCGAGGTCGTGGCGGTCGCCGCGCTCGTGACCGAGACCTGGGCGTGGCGGACGTCTCTCGGCGAGGATGCGGGCCTTGTCTGCTCCCTCGGGGCCATGCCCGTCTTCCGCCCGCGCCCCGATGGTGCTCTCGTCGAGGACTGGCAGGGCCAGTAGACGCGCCGCCGGCGCTCCGCACGGTTTGTCGTGCCGGGCGTCTCGTGGCCCGGGCGGGACGACGGCGCCGCGGCCGGAGCCCGGTGACGTATGTGGGATCACAGTCTGCTCACACAACCCGTGCCGGCTCTGCACACGACGACGCGAAAATGAGGGATCGCAGTGGTCGTGACGGATCGCGGCAGGCTGCGGTGGAGGAGGGTGTCGATCTCGATGAGGACGAGGATCTGGTGGCGGTCGAGGCGGATGGTCGCCGGGGCAGGGCTCGCAGCGATCATCCTCGCTGGGTCGATCGGGACGGCGAGCGCGAGCCCGCACGGCTCGTCCGGCCCAGGCGGTTCGGGCGTGGTGAACGGCACGTCGACGAGCCCGTTCGAGGACGTGACGCCGCCGACCTTCGACGACGGGACGCCGTTCGCCGCCGCGCAGCAGTGGCTGGAGGTGGCGTTGTCCCACCGGACGCGCCGGCTCGACGCTCTCGCGAAAGCCGTGTCCGACGCGAAGGACCTTCCCGGCAACGTGAGCTCGGTCCTCGCGAAGCTCGTCGCGGCCGACGCGGTCGGCATCGGCGCGCTCGCCGGCGAGGTGTCGGGAGCGTCGGGAGTCCAGACGCTCGACCAGGCCGCAGCGTCGATGATCGTCGACTACCGCGTCTACGCCGTCGTCACGCCTGTCGTGCGGACGACGCTCGCGAGCTACGACCAGCTCGCCGCGGCCGCGTCGCTGCAGTCGCTCGAGCCGGCGATCGGCGCGGCGATGGCGACGGACAGCAAGGCCGCCTCGGCGAACCGGGCGGCGGCGCTCTACCGTGACCTGCTCGCCGAGCTCGGCGACGTGGTGGCGGGGGACACTGCCGAGGTTGCCGCCGTGGTCGCGCTGACTCCCGGCAGTTTCCCGTCCTCGTCGGACGTCCTCTCGAGCGCGAGCTCGACGCTCACCGCCTCGGCGGCGCGGCTCGCGTCGGCGCGCCAGGACGTCCGGGGCATCGTCGCGCTGCTCGCAACGCCCGGCCTCACGCGGATGCGGGCCCGGTTGGGCGGGCGCGGCTGAGGCACGCCCTCACGGGCGCGTGCGCCGCCTCTCGAGCTCGAGCCGGACGCGGAGCCGGCAGATGCCGGCGAGGGACTCGACGCTGCGGCGCCACACGGGCGTGCGCGGGGGCCGCCGCTCGGCCACCGTCGCCGGGATCTCGACGGTGACGAGCCCGGCACGTTCGGCCCGCACGACCATCTCGACGTCGAAGACGCTGCCCGCCGTCACGCACGAGTCGACGATCGGGGCGAGCGCCGCCCGGTCGAGGGCCTTCATGCCGTGCGCGTCGCTCACCTGCATGCCGAGCACGAGCCTGTTCGCCGTCGTGAAGCCGTAGGTGAGCACGCGCCGCAGGAGCGGACGCCGGTCGCGCGCTCCGGCCGCGCGCTTGCTCGCCACGACGATCGCCGCCCCCTTCTCCCGCACGAGCGCGAGCGCGGCGTCGACGAACGCGAGGTCGTAGTAGTCGACGTCGACGTTGACCACGATGTCGCCCCGGGCGGCGCGGAAGCCGGCCCGCAGCGCTGCTCCGTAGTTGCCGGTCGGCAACGACACGATGCGCAGGCCGGGCATCTGTGCGGCGAGCAGGCGTGCGAGGCGCAGCGTGCCGTCTCTCGAGCCGTTCTCGACGACGACGATCTCCGCGTCGAGGCCGCGCGCCGCGAGACCGGTCGTGAGGTTGGTCACGGTCGACCCGAGCAGGGCTACCTCGTTGTGCGCGGGGAGGACGATGGACAGAGCGGGGTTGCTCGCCGGCGCGGTCATGGCTCCTCCTCCGGCTCCTCCTCCGGCTCCGGCTCCGGCTCCGGCACTGAGCCCGGTTCCTTCACGGCCTGCGGCGGCCCGGCCGGCGGCGCGGGGCCGGTCCCGGGATCGCTGTCCGTGCCCGCGGTGGGGGCGGGCAGGTCGACGCCGGTGATGTCTGGCCGCAGGCCGTCCGACACGGGCCGGACGAGCGCGACCGTCGCACCGATGCCGAGCAGGGACGCGAGCTTGCCGACGACGTCGATCCCCGTCGTGCCGTAGTGGAGCTCGACGTGATGCGCCGTCGGGACGACGACCATGAGGTTGGGCGTGACCTCGAAGGGCCCGGTCGCACCGGTTGCCTGCCAGTTGGGGAAGTAGGGGACCTTGACCTCGACCGGGTCGCCGGTGCGCGAGACCTCGAACGACACGCTCGAGTCGGACGCGTGGACGTCTCGGACCGACGTCGTCGGCGTGGCGGTCGCCTCGGTGGGCGGCACGAGGGTGCCCGGGGGGCGCCGCGGCCAGCTCGCCGGTCCGGCGCGCGCGATCGGGACGGGCCAGTCCTGCTCGTCCTGGTACCAGCTGATCCCGAGGTCGAGGAACTGCTTCGCCGAGATCCCGGGCTCGACGACCGGGTCGTCGCCGAGGGCGGTGACGAGCGCCGTGTGGTGGATCACGAACAGGTCCCAGGCGGCGCCCGGCGGTGCCGGTTGGCCGGCCGCGAGACCGTCGACGACGCCCGCGGATGCCGGGGACGAGCCGACCTCGGTCAGCGCGGGGTCCGCGAGCGCCTCCTGCTCGGCGCGCGGCGAGTTCGCGAGGAAGTAGCGGACACCGGCGAGCTGGAGGTGGCGGATGCCGTCTGCGACGTCAAATCCCTGGTACGGGATGCCGACCACGGGGTTCGAGGGGTCGATCGACAGCTCGGACTGGTCGAGGAAGTGGAACGGTGTCGTCGTCGAGGACTCGTAGTAGAGGCCTTCGGTCGTGTCGATGCATCCGTGCGTCCAGAGCGGGAACGACATCGGGGCGAGCGTCGAGCCGAAGGTGTCCGTCATGTTCGGCGAGTACTCGTAGTCGAGGCGCCCGCAGCCGTAGCGGGAGGCCGCGCGCTCGAGCATCGCGACGAGCGAGGTGAACTGCTGCCAGCCCGGCTTGGCCTGGTAGCCGCTGTAGTTCCAGCTGACCCAGCCGTCGACCGGGTTCGACGCCCCGGCGGGGGTCGTGTAGAAGGGCAGGACGCCGAGCCAGCCGGCGACGAGGGCGAGAGCCGTCGCGCCGCCGACGGCGCCCGTCACGGCCGGGTGCCAGCCGAGGGCCCTCCGGCCGGCGAGGGCGATGTGCCCGACCTGTGCCACGGCGTAGCCGGCGAGCAGGCAGGTCGTGAGGAACCAGAACGGCAGCCACCGGCCGTTGTAGACGAGGCCCGACGGCAGGAGCAGGAAGCCGAGGGCACTTGCCGCCGCGGCGAGCGCGAGCGCGAGCGCGACGCGGTCGCGCCGTGCGAGCGCGATGCCGAGACCGAGCAGGGCCAGCCACTGGACGACCTGCTCGCCGTCTTGGGGCACGAGGTTCTGGTAGGCGCTGCCGACGCGGCCATAACCCATGGACGACGAGTAGCGCAGGTACGCGCCGAAGGGCAGGAGCCAGAAGGCGGCGAGGAGCCCGCCGGCGAGCCCGACGGGCACGAGGGTCGAGACGATCGCGCGCCGCGAACCGCAGACGAGGGCGAACAGGACCGCCGCCCCAGCTGCGAAGAGCGCGGGCACGACGTGGCACAGGGTCGTGGCGAGGAACAGCACCGCCGCGAGCCAGCGCAGGCGTCCGGTCCGCAGCGCGTAGACGAACACGCCGAGGAAGAACAGCGCGAACGCGACGCCGAGGGTGAAGGAGAACTCGCCGGCCATCGTCGAGGCGATCGTCCCCCCGTCGATGTTCCACGACACGTAGACGTTCGGGTTCGCCCCGCTCGCGTAGAGGAACAGCACGCCGAGGGTCGCCACCGACATCAGCGCGGGCACGGGACGCCGGTAGCCGGCGAGCCGGCCGAAGCTATAGGCGGCGACGGGGATGAGCAGCGGCCCGAGAGCCGTGACGACCTTGAACGCGACCGCGTAGGGAAGGGCCACGGAGAGCGCGGCGATCGCGAGGGCGGGGAGGGGGAAGTAGAAGACGTAGAGCGGGAACCCGTCGAACCACTGCGGGTCCCATCCGGTGAGCCTGCCGTGCGGGAGCAGGTCGTGGATCAGGTAGCTGACGGCGACGACGTGGCCCGCCGTGTCGCCCCCGACGTCCATGTTGGGCCCGAAGAGCAGGCCGGGCTGGAGTTGGACGAAGACGAACGCGACGGTGCCGGCGACGACGGCGAAGCTCACCGCCGCGCCAACGACGCCCGCCCGATCGGCTGACCAGGTCGCCTGCATGCGGCGGGCGAGCCTGGACAGCGCAGGCGTTCGCACGCGGCGCATCCTACCGACCGAGCGCGCGCTCGCCGACGCGCCGGGGCGGTCCCGTCCGGTCCAGGACCGGGGCCGGGTGATGCCGACCTCGACGCTGGTGGTAGTGTCTGGTCCTCGCGGGCCGTTGGCGCAGTCCGGTAGCGCACTTGCATGACACGCAAGGGGTCACAGGTTCAAGTCCTGTACGGCCCACCAGGGAAAACTCGGTTGATCAAGGCTTCCGACGACTGGTGGTGGAGCAGTTGCTGGAGCAAATCCTGAGATAGCGCCGCCGACTGGTCAGGGGCTGGCGGGCGGTCTGCGCTCGCTGGTGATCCCATCGACGAGGCCGGCGATCTCCCGCCAGCCGGTTGCCTCGCCGGCCCGATAGCTGGAGCGGAGCGCGGCTTGGAAGCGGGCGGGGTCGCAGGCGGACCAGTCGAGCCGCCAGCCAGCCTGGTCGGCTACGAGCGCCACGAAGGTCGTAGTGGACCGGGTATTGCCCTCCCTGAAGGGGTGGAGAGCGAACAGGTCGGACTCCAGTTGGCTGACCTTGTGGACGAAGCCTTCCCGGCCCGGGCCCCGGAGGAGGTTGTCGGCGTGGAGCCGGTCGACGATGCTTCGAGCTTGGACAGGGTTGGGAAGGGGGTGGAAGTCCTGACCCTTGGACATGGCGATGGTCCGGATGGTCCCGGCCCAGTCGTACACGTCACCGAAGGTGTGCCGGTGGACCGCTTGGAGGTGCCCCAGGTCCCAGCGCAGCCGGCCGGGGAGCTCGAAGCCGGCGAGGAGCCGGGCGATGCGGGCCACACTGGCGTTGGTCTCGAAGCGGGCCAGCTCGTCGGGGTCGGTGATCCCGAGCAGAATGCGAAGGGTGGCCGTACCAGGGATCAGGTACGGGTCATCGGTCACCAGTGGTGACGGGCCAGCTCCGCGATCACCTCTTCGGTGGTCAACTCCCCGGCGGCCCACCGCTCGTTGAGCGCGGCCACCTCCGAGGTCGGCTCCTCGCCGGCGATCCGGGCGATAGCCACCGCGTCGGCCGCGGCTTGACGACGTTGAGCTTGGGTTGCCGTGTCAGTCCTCACCGGAGCCACCACCACCGTTTAGCCTCGCGTGCAGTTGAGCCTGGCTCGTAAGCCAGGCGACCAGCGTGGTCACCGCGAGGTGATCCAGTAGCCCTCGGGTTGATTGAAGACCAGCCGGTCGACCGATGTGGGGACTCTGACCGGCCTGTTCGAGAGGTTGAGCTGTGCCGGGTCCCAAGGTCAGCGGCGACGCAGACGCCGGCCTCGGCTCAGATCGCAGGATGTGGGCGGCCGACCCGCTGGCCGGCGTGGTTGAAGGCCATACCCTCCTTTTTCGTGCCGTAGACCTCGACGTCGGTCGGGTCCAAGTCGATGCTCGGGCGCAGCGCGACGAGCTTGGCTCGCGACGTGTCCGACAGATGAGCGAACCACCGCCCGACGAGC
>DAHWHN010000098.1 GCA_027335685.1 Acidimicrobiaceae bacterium | reverse complement strand
CCCTCTCTGCAGTCACCGCGCTCGTCCACGACTCTGCGCTCTGGTCGTCGCTCGTGCTCTCGGTCGAGATCGCCCTCGGTGCGGCGGCGCTCACGCTCGTGCTGCTCACGCCGACGTCGGTCTGGGTCAACCTGCGCATGCCGAAGCTCAGGCGCACGATGGAGAGCCTCACGCTGCTCCCCCTGGTCGTTCCCGTGGTGGTCGTCGTCCTCGGCATCTACGGTGCGTTCCCGACGACGTTCGTCGGCTCCCCGGTGCTCCTCGCCTTCGAGTACGTCGTGCTCGCGATGCCGTACTCTTACCGGGCGATCGACTCCGGCGTCCAGGCCCTCGAGCTGCATACGCTCGTCGACGCGAGCCGCACGCTCGGGGCGAGCTGGCCGTCCACGTTCCGCCGCGTCCTCGTGCCGAACCTGCGCACCTCGCTCGTCGCCGCCGCGTTCATCACGATCGCCTACTCCCTCGGCGAGTTCGCGATGGCGAGCCTGCTCTCGTTCACGACCTTCCCGGTCCAGCTCTACCAGATCGGCACGGACCAGATCGACGAGGCGACCGCGGTGAGCGTGTTCGCCCTCCTCGTGACCTGGGGGCTGCTGCTCGGGCTGTCGTTGCTCGGGGGACGCCGCAAGGCAGCCCGGCGGGGCGATCCCGTCGTGGCGTCCGAGCCACCGGTCGCGGGCGGGATCGGCGCCGACCTCGTCGCCGAGGTGGAGTCCGTGCTCGGGCACGGCGACCCCGGGCGCCCGGGCATCGACCACCGACCCGGCAGCAGCACGTGACGAGGAAGGAGAGCGGGATGGGAGATGTCGGCCAGGTCCAGACGGCCGAGCGGTCGGGGACCGGCGTGCACGTGCGTGCCGGGCGGGACGCGGCCTCGGCGGTGCGCGTCGAGCTCGTGGAGTGCGAGCGGCGCTACGGGGCGGTCGCAGCCCTCGACCGCCTCAGCCTGACGATCGAGCCCGGCGAGCTCGTCGCGCTCCTCGGCCCTTCGGGCTGCGGCAAGACGACGGCGCTGCGAGCCCTCGCCGGGCTCGAGCAGATCGACTCGGGAGCGGTCCGCATCCGCGGCGTCGACGTGACCGCGCTCCCTCCGCACCGCCGCGAGCTCGGCATGGTCTTCCAGGCGTACAGCCTGTTCCCCAACATGACTGCTCTCGACAACGTCGGGTTCGGGCTCCGATTGCGCAAGGCGGACGCGAGGACGCGGCGGGCACGTGCCGGCGACCTCCTCGACCTCGTGGGGCTCGCCGCGCAGTCGGCGCGCTTTCCCCACGAGCTCTCCGGCGGGCAGCAGCAGCGGGTGGCGCTCGCGCGCGCCCTCGCGGTCGAGCCGCGCGTGCTCCTGCTCGACGAGCCGCTGTCGGCGCTCGACGCGAAGGTGCGCGCCCAGCTGCGCGACGAGATCCGGCGCATCCAGCTCGAGCTCGGGATCACGACGTTGTTCGTCACCCACGACCAAGAGGAGGCGCTGTCGATGGCAGATCGCGTCGGCGTCATGGCCGCGGGCCGCCTCCAGCAGATCGGCGTGCCGAGCGAGGTCTACGAGAGGCCGGTCAACGCGTTCGTCGCGGAGTTCGTCGGGTCGGTGAGCCGGGTGCCGGCGACCGTCGGCCGGGACGGGAGCGTCCAGGTCCTCGGCCGGCGGGTACCGCTCCCCCCGGCGCAGTCGGCCTTCGCACCGGGGACGACGGTCGACGTCCTGCTCCGGCCGGAGGCCTTCGCCGTGCGGGCAGACCCCTACGGGCTCGGCGTCGTGACGCGGCGCTCCTTCCTCGGCCCCGTCCTCCACGTGGCCGTCGCGGTGCCCGGGCAGGTCGAGGTCGTCGCCACGCTGCCCGCGTCGGCCGGCGCGGACATCGGCGTCGGGACGGCCGTGAGCGTCGAGCCGACCGGCGCCCCGCTGTTCGCCACCGAGCCCCGCGCGAGTGTGGCATGAGCGGGCACGACGCGGTGCAGGCGGTCCCTGCCGGCTCGACGGCAGACAGGACGCTGCGGGGATCGGAGCCATCTGCGGCGGGCTACCGGCGGGTCGTCGAAGCGGCCGGCGAGCCCCTCGGCCTGCGGCGAGACCTCGGCGGGCGGATCAGCTCGGCGTCGCAGCTCGGTCGGCTGCGCTCGCTGCTCTGCGTCGTCCACCTCTCGGACCTCCACGTGACGGACGCGCAGAGCCCCGCTCGCGCGGAGTTCCTCGACCGCTACGGCGACGAGGACTCGCCGCTCGCCGAGGTGCTCGGTCGCGTCGGGACCTACCGGGCCCAGGAGGCGTTGACGTTCCACGTCGTCGAGGCGATGGCCCGGGCGGTGCGCCGGGTCGCGGGCGGCCCGGCGACCGGCGCGCCCGTCGCCTTCGCCGTCTCGACCGGCGACGCGACCGACAACTGCCAGGAGAACGAGCTCGACGCGTACGTCGCGCTCCTCGAGGGGGGCCGGAGCGTCGCGTCGGACTCGGGAGACCCGACTTGCTACGAGGGCGTCGGGTCGGCGGCTGCCTACGACGTGCGGTACTGGCACCCGGACGGCACGCCGGCGGGCCAGCCCGACGACCTCGCGCGTGCGGCGCGTGGGTTCCCCACCGTGCCCGGCCTGCTCGACGCGTCCCGGCGACCGTTCATGGCGACCGGGCTCGGGCTTGCCTGGTACGCAGTCCACGGCAACCACGACGCGCTCTTCGGCGGGACGCTCCCCCCGGACGGGGCGCTCGGCGCCCGCGCGCTCGGCGCGCAGAAGGTCACCGGCCTTCCCCCCGGGCTCGACGTGCTCGAGCTGCTCGCGGGCAACGCCACGCGGCCGTCGGCAGGAAAGTGGGGCGTGCTCGACGGGCCCGTCCGTCCCGTCACGCCGGACCCGAGACGCCGGCCGGTCTCGACGAGCGAGTGGATCCGGGCACATCTCGGTCCGGAGTCCGACCCGCCCGGCCACGGCTACGACAGTGTCGCGGCGAGCTCGGGCCGCGCGTACTACGGCTTCGACGCGGGGATCGTGCGCTGCCTCGTCCTCGACACGGTGAACCCTGCCGGCGGCTGGCAGGGGTGCGTCTCGGGCGAGCAGCTCGCCTGGTTGGAGCGCGAGCTCGTCGCGGGGCACCGCCGCTATCTCGGCCCCGGTGGCGAGGAGCGCTCGGGGGAGGTGGAGGACCGGCTGTTCGTCCTGTTCAGCCACCACCCGCTCGAGACCCTCGTCAACGACTACGCGCCAGAAGGCGAGGTGCGCCACCTCGCAGGCGACGTCGAGGCCCTCCTGTCCCGCTTCCCCAACGTCGTCGCCTGGATCAACGGCCACACCCACACCCACGACATCCGCCCGGTCGCGCGCGCCGGCGGGGGAGGACTCTGGCAGGTGACGACGGCGTCGCACGTGGACTGGCCCCAGCAGGCGCGCGTCGTCGAGCTCGCGGTCGACGAGGAGACCGGGGATCTCGTGCTCGCCACGGTCGTGCTCGACCACGCCGGCATCGTCGATCCGCGAACGGGGGACCTGAGCGATCCGGACTGCCTCGCCGGGTGGTCGCGTGAGCTGGCGCTCAACGCGTGGCAGGGCCGCCCGCCCGCCGGCTCGTCGCGCGAGCCGGGCGAGGCGGGGCCGGAGGAGCCGGTCGGGCGCGGGGCGGCGGCCGACCGCAACGTCGTGCTCGTCCTGCCTGCGCCCTTCGCCCTGCCAGCCAGCTCGGCCCGGGTCGGCGACGCGCACGCGGGAGCCTCGCGTTGACGGCTCGACCGCGGCTCGTGGTCGTGGGCGGCGGGATACTCGGCACGATGCACGCCGTCGACGGCGTCGCGCGCGGCTACGACGTCGTGCACGTGGATCGCGACCGTGAGCCGCGGGGTGCCTCGGTCCGCAACTTCGGGCTGATCTGGGTGAGCGGGCGCGCGCCCGGCGCGGAGCTGGCGCTCGCCCTGCGCTCCCGGGAGCTCTGGGAGAAGGTCGCCGCGGGTGCGCCGGGCAGCGGCTTTCGCGCGAACGGCTCGCTCACGATCGCCCGGAGCCGACCCGAGCTCGAGGTCCTCGAGGAGGTCGCCGCCCGGCCGGACGCGAGCGAGCGGGGCTTCGCCGTGCTCGGCCCGGACGCGTTGCGCCGGCTGCATCCCGCCGTCCGCGGCGACGTGGCCGGGGCGCTGTGGTGCGCGCGCGATGCCGTCGTCGAGCCGCGCCGGGTGCTCGGGGCGCTGCGCGCGGGGCTCGCCGGCTCCGGCAGCTACACGTGGCTGCCCGGCCGGACTGTCGTCGAGGTCCGCGCGCACGCGGCGCGCGACGACGCCGGAGCCTGGCACGGCGGCGACCTCGTCGTCTGCTGTGTCGGGGCTGCGCAGTCCGGGCCGTTCGCGCACGAGCTCGCGGCAGCTCCGCTGCGGCGGGTGCGGCTCCAGATGCTGGAGACCGCGCCGTTCGCGGAGCCGCTCGACGCGACGCTCGCCGACGGCGACTCCCTCCGGTACTACCCGGCCTTCGCCGGTCCTGCCCTCGAGCGCCTCGCGCCGCAGTCCGAGATCGCGGCGCGCTGGCGCGCGCAGCTCCTGTGCGTCCGGCGGGCCGACGGGGCGCTCACCATCGGCGACACCCACGCCGACGGCGACGACGCGACCTTCGACGTCGACGACGAGCCGTACGCGCACCTCCTCGCGACGGCGTCCTCGCTGCTCGGCGTCGCCCTACCCCCGGTCGAGCGGCGGTGGGCCGGCGTCTATAGCCAGGTCACCGACGGGCGGCTCTACTACCGCCGCGAGATGGCTCCGGGCGTCGTCGTCGTCACCGGGCCGGGTGGGCGGGGCATGACGCTCGCCCCGGCGATCGCCGAGGAGACGTTCGCGTGACAGGCGGCGCCGGTTCTCGCCCCATCGAGGTCGTGTGCCTCGACCTCGCGGGCACGACGGTTGCCGACGGCGGCCTCGTCGAGGAGGCCTTCCTCGCTGCCCTCGACGCGGTGGGGGTCCCCGACGACGGCCCGACGCGCGACGCGATGCTCGGTCACGTCCGCTCGACCATGGGCACCTCGAAGATCACGGTCTTCCGTGCGCTGCTCGGCGACGGGCCGCCCGCAGACGCGGCGAACCGGGCATTCGAGCACGCCTACGAGGTGCTGCTCGACGCGGGTCGAGTTGCTCCGCTGCCCGGTGCCGCCGCGACCGTCGACGCGCTCCGTGCAAGCGGCGTGAAGGTTGCGCTCTGCACGGGCTTTTCCCGTGCGACGCTGGAGAAGCTTCTCGAGGTCCTCGGATGGCAGGACCTCGCAGACCTCGCGCTCTGCCCGGGCGACGCGGGCAGGGGTCGACCGTACCCGGACATGGTGCTCACGGCGGCGCTCCGGCTCGGCGCGAGCGCCATGTGGAGCGTCGCCGTCGCCGGCGACACCGCGGCCGACATGGAGTCGGGAGCGCGTGCGGGGGCGTCGGTCGTCGCGGGGGTGTGCACCGGTGCGGACGGCCCCCGGCGGCTGCTCGCCTCCGGGGCCACCCACGTGCTCGCCACGGTCGCCGAGCTGCCGGAGGTCGTCGCCGACCGCTGAGCATCGCCCGGGGTCGCAGAAGTGGCGCAGCGCGTCACTAGCGTGAGGGCGGGAGGATGCCCGTGAACCGCACACCTGCTGGCGGGCGGCCGCGCCGTGCCGGCGCGCTGTCCGTCGCGCTCGACCTCGCGCTGGCCCTCGCCGCTGGTGTCGCCGTCGCGGCGGCGGTCCTGGCCGGTGCGGGCCCGGCTGCTGCAGCGGTCACGGCGGTGGCCGCCCCGAGCGCGGTCGTCGTGCGGCCGAGCGTCGCGGTGCCCGATCGCGGCGGCCCGGTCGCCGTCGCCGTCGCCGTCGACCGGGCAGCTTCGTGCGAGCTGTCGAGCTCGCCCGTCGTGCGCGGCTGGGCCCGCTCGTTCCCCTGCCGTCGCGCGCTGGTCCGGCGGACGGCGATCATCCCGCCCGACCTCGGGCGTGCCCGGCGCTTCGTGCTCTGGATCGCGGTGTCGGGACCCGGGGGGCGGATCGTCCGCGGCGAGACGGTCCACCAGGCCGGCGCGCCCGCACCGGCTGCCGTCCCGCTCGTTGTCTCGACGACCGTCCTCGCTCCGGCGACGCTCGGCACCCCGTACTCTGCCCAGCTCGCGGCGAGCGGTGGCTCGCCCCCGTACATCTGGGCCCTTGCTGCCGGCTCGCTCCCTGCCGGGCTCTCGTTGTCGCCGGGCGGCCTCGTCTCGGGCGTCCCCGAGCTCCCCGGCGTGGCAACTCTCGAGGTCGTTGTCCGCGACGGCGCCTCGACCGAGCCGCAGTCGGCGACGGCGGTGCTGTCGCTGTCCGTCGTCGAGCCGGCGCTGCCCGTCGTCGCCACGCGCAACTGGTCGGGCTACGAGGTCGGCGGCGGTCCGTTCACGGCCGCCTCGGCCTCCTTCGACGTGCCCGATCTCGTCGCAGGTGCCGGTCCGGCGAGCACGTCGGAGTGGGTCGGTGTCGACGGCTCGGGGAACACCTCGCTCATCCAAGCCGGCGTCGAGGAGTCGGTCCAACCCGGCAGCAGCGTGGACGTCGAGGCCTGGTGGGAGATCCTGCCCGCGCCGGCGACCCCGATCCCGCTCGCGGTCGCGCCCGGCGACACGGTGGCGGTGTCGCTGGCCTCCGGCGGCGGGGGGATCTGGACGATCTCGGTGACGGACACGACGACGGGCCAGAGCTTCACGACCGCGCAGAGCTACGGCGGTCCGGCGGACTCCGTCGAGTGGATCGTCGAGGCGCCGTCCACAGCCTCCTCCGGCGCAGTCCTCACCCTCGGCGACTACGCGCCGGACGTGACATTCAGCGACCCGACCTTCTCCGGCGACGCGACCAGCCGGGTCGAGGTCGTCCTCGTCCAGGGCGGCGCCGTCGTGTCGGTCCCGTCGGCGCTCGGGCCGAGCGGCTTTGCCGTCGCATACGGGGCGACCGCCCCTCCGCCTCCGTAACGGCGCCCGGCTGCGCCGCCTCGGTAACGGCGCCCGGCTGCGCGGCACGCGTCCCCTGACGCAGTGGCCGTCGGCTCGCGTGCGCCGTCTCGTCGGTCCGGACCTGGCTGACGCGCCGACGACGGTCGACGGGTTCGTGGCAGTATATATCGACTGGCGTCAATATCAGCAGGAGGTCGCATGGGCTCGAAGAGGTCCGTCGCAGCCGTCGACTATGGCGAGATCGGTGCGGTCTGCTGTGGCTCGCTCGTCGAGAGCCCGCTCGACGAGGCTGCGGCGGCCGAGCTCGCCCGCGTCCTCGGAGCGCTCGCCGACCCGGTGCGGATCCGCCTGCTCTCGATCGTCGCAGCGCAGGGCGAGGTCTGCTCGTGCGACCTCGAGACCCCTCTTGCCCGGACGCAGCCGACGATCTCGCACCACACCCGCATCCTCGCCGAGGCCGGCCTGCTCGAGGGCGAGAAGCGCGGCCGCTGGGTGTGGTGGCACGTGAACCCGGCCCGTCTCGCGGCCATCCGCCGTGCGCTCGGCGGCTAGGCGGACCGAGCGCGGATCCTGTCGATCTACATATCGACAGATGTCGATGTAATGTGCGTAGAGTAGATCGAGAAATATCAATGTGTGGAGGCCAACGTGTCCCGTGTGCAGCTCGCCCTCAACGTGTCGGACCTCGACGCTGCGGTCGGTTTCTACGCAAAGCTCTTCGGCGTCGAGCCGGCAAAGCGCCGCCCGGGCTACGCGAACTTCGCGATCGCCGATCCTCCCCTCAAGCTCGTCCTCCTCGAGTCGGGTGGCGCACGTGAGCCCGGACCGGCCGGTGCGCTCAACCACCTCGGCATCGAGGTCTCGTCGTCGGGCGAGGTGACCGACGCCACCCGACGCCTCGCCGGCGAGGGTCTCGCGACCGAGCTCGAGGAGCAGACGACGTGCTGCTATGCGCTCCAGGACAAGGTCTGGGTCCACGACCCCGACGG
Organism: Acidimicrobiaceae bacterium; assembly: GCA_027335685.1. Classification (GTDB taxonomy): domain Bacteria; phylum Actinomycetota; class Acidimicrobiia; order Acidimicrobiales; family Bog-793; genus JAJZCK01. The sequence continues at coordinate 3,328 of DAHWHN010000098.1, read as the reverse complement.
GGCGCCGTGGGAGGTGTACACGGTCCTCGCCGACGCCGTGGCGCCGAGCGGCCGCTGACGCGGGCGGGCGGCAGATGTCGACGCACACCGTCCTCGGCGAGCAGCCGACGCACGCCGTCCAACCGGTCGGCGGGACCGCGCTGATCCGGCGGCTCTCGGTCCTCGACCGTTTCCTGCCCGTGTGGATCCTCGTCGCGATGGGCGCCGGCCTCGCCCTCGGGCGCCAGATCCACGGGTTCAGCCACGCCCTCGACTCGGCGCAGGTGACGACCGGCGTCTCCGCCCCGATCTTCGTCGGGCTGCTCGCGATGATGTACCCGGTCCTCGCGAAGGTCCGCTACGGCCATCTCGACAGCGTCCGGAGCGACAAGCGCCTCCTCGTCACCTCGCTCGTGCTCAACTGGGTGGTGGGTCCGGCTGTGATGTTCGGCCTGGCGTGGGCGTTGCTCCCCGATCAGCCGGCGTACCGGACGGGGCTGATCGTCGTCGGCCTCGCGCGCTGCATCGCGATGGTGCTCATCTGGAACGACCTCGCGTGCGGCGACCGCGAGGCCGCCGCGGTGCTCGTCGCGCTCAACTCGGTCTTCCAGATCCTCGCCTTCGCCGGCCTCGGGTGGTTCTACCTCGTCGAGCTTCCGCACCTGCTCGGTCTGCACAGCTCGGGCCTGCACGTCTCGGTCGGCCTCATCGCCGAGTCCGTCGCCATCTTCCTCGGCATCCCGCTCGTCGCGGGGTTCCTCACCCGGGCGATCGGTGAGCGCACGAAGGGCCGTACCTGGTACGAGGAACGACTCTTGCCCCGGATCGGCCCCGTCGCCCTCTACGGGCTGCTGTTCACCATCGTCGTGCTCTTCGGACTGCAGGGACGCGAGATCACCGGCCATCCGCTCGACGTCGTGCGCATCGCCGCGCCGTTGCTGTGCTACTTCGCGATCATGTGGACGGGGGCTTTCGCGCTCGGCAAGGCGATCGGCTTGCCGTACGAGCGGACGACGACCGTCGCGTTCACGGCTGCGGGGAACAACTTCGAGCTCGCGATCGCCGTCGCGATCGGGACGTTCGGCGCGACGTCGGGCGAAGCCCTCGCCGGCGTCGTCGGACCGCTCATCGAGGTGCCTGTCCTCGTCGCGCTCGTCTACGTGTCGCTCTGGGCGCGCAGGCGGTTCTTCGGGATCGACGCCTCGACCACAACCGAAGGAGCCTGATCGTGCACCTCGCCATCGTCGGTGGCAGCGACGCCGGCATCAGCGCAGCGCTTCGCGCGCGGGAGCTCGATCCCGAGATCGACGTGACCGTCGTCGTGGCCGATTCCTACCCGAACTTCTCGATCTGCGGCATTCCCTACCTCGTCTCCGGCGAGGTGGGCGACTGGCGCCACCTCGCGCACCGGAGCATCGCCGAGCTCGAGGGGGCGGGGATGACGCTGCGCCTCGACACGACCGCTCGGCACATCGACGTCGCCGGTCGCCGCCTCCACGTCGGCGCAGAAGACGGGGCCGAGGACGTCCTCGTCTACGACAAGCTCGTCGTCGGCACGGGCGCGGTTCCCGTCTCCCCGCCGATCGACGGTCTCGTCGGTCCCGATGCGCTCGGTCACGCCGACGGCGTGCACCTCCTCCACTCGATGGGCGACACGTTCGCGATCCTCGAGACCCTCGAGCGCACGGCGCCGTCGAGCGCCGCGATCGTCGGCGGCGGCTACATCGGGATCGAGATGGCGGAGGCGCTGGCGACCCGCGGCCTCGCCGTGACCCAGATGGAGCAGCTCCCCGACGTCCTGCCGACGCTCGACGTCGAGCTCGGCGCTCTCGTGCGTGGCGAGCTCGAGGACCACGGCGTCGAGGTCCTCCCGGCCACAGCGGTGCGCCGGATCGGCGTCGCGCCGCCCGGAGCGGCGGGCCGGCTGCGGGTCGACGCCACCGGAGCCGGTGGCGCCGCCCTCGCGCGCGACGTCGACCTCGTCCTCGTCGTCGGCGGCGTGCGCCCCGAGACCGGTCTCGCGGCACGCGCGGGAGCGCAGCTCGGAGCGAAGGGTGCGATCGCCGTGGATCGCGGGATGCGCACGACGCTTCCGGACGTCTTCGCCGCCGGCGACTGCGTCGTGACCCACCATCGCCTGCTCGGCGAGACGTACCTCCCGCTCGGCACCACCGCGCACAAGCAGGGACGTGTCGCCGGCGAGAACGCGGTCGGCGGGGACCGTTACTTCGCGGGGAGCCTCGGCACCCAGGTCGTGAAGATCTTCGACCAGGTCGCGTCGCGGACCGGCTTGCGCGACGGCGAGGCGCGGGCGGCAGGCTTCGACCCGGTGACAGTGGCAGCGGAGGCCGACGACCACAAGGCGTACTACCCCGGGAGCCATCGCATCGCGATGCGCGTGACCGGCGACCGCTCGAGCGGCCGTCTGCTCGGCCTGCAGCTCGTCGGTCATCGCCATGCGGAGGTCGCGAAGCGCGTCGACATCGCGGCTACGGCGCTGTTCCACGAGATGACCGTCGACGCCGTGAGCGACGTCGACCTCTCCTACACGCCGCCGCTCGGCAGCCCCTGGGAAGCCGTCCAGATGGGCGCGCAGGCGTGGGTGAGAGCTGGCGTCACGGCGCGTTGAGCGCGGCCGGCGCGCGGCAGACGCGCACGGTCTCGGTCGTGACGAGGGCACCCGCGGCCAGCTCCGTGACGACGGGGAGAAAGCGCGCCACGGCGTCGTCCTCGTCGATCACCTCGACCACGAGGGGAAGGCCCCGCTCGAGATCGGGGAGCCGGGCGGCACGGACGTGGCCGCGCTCGCCGAATCCCTCGACGCCCCGCCAGATCGTGGCCCCTGCGAGGCCCGCTCCGCGTGCGCGCTCGACGATGGCCTCTGCAGCGCAGCGGTCTCCCACACGGTCGTCCTCGGTGAGGAACACCATCAGTCGCGTCGCCGGTGCTCCAGCTCCCACGCCGCCTCCCGCGCTCACGCCTCCTTCTACACCGGGCGGAACCGGGCGTCAAGGTGCGCCGGCTGGAGGACGCGACCGGGAGTGCGGTACGGTTGGATCGGCGATGGAGCTCGCCGGAACCGCCGCAAGGCTGATGGCTCCTACCTTGATGTGGTGTTGCGCGACACCCGCGCAGGCGATGCCTGTCGCAGGTCCGGTCGACGGCGGAGGTAGGGGAGGTGGCGGTGCCGAGAGTAGCTCCGGAGGACGTCGTCGAGCACCGGAGCTCCATCGACCCCGACCTCGCCAATCCGGAGCCGGCGACCGCGCGCAACGATCCGCGCCGCCACGCGACCGCGCAGCGGACGATCCTGCTCGTCATCGGCTCGGCGGGCGCGCTCGGCGCGCTC
>DAHWHN010000094.1 GCA_027335685.1 Acidimicrobiaceae bacterium | reverse complement strand
CTCCCCGGCGCATCGCGTGCCCGATCATCGCCGCCCGCCGCCACGGCACCAGCCCGGCAGCGGGCCGGTCACGTCGGCTCAGGAATCGGAAGTATGTTTCCACTCTACACGGTGGCATGCGGCTGCCGAGAGGGGCTCACGATGGCGGCCATCGACGACCGGACAGGACGCGGTGCGGGCGGCGGCGCCTTCGCCGGCCTGCCACCCGTGCGCGAGGTGCCCGCCGCGGACGTCGCCTCCGCCGTCCGGAGCTCGGGGCGGCGGGTCGTCGTGCTCGACGACGACCCGACGGGCACCCAGACCGTCGCCGGCGTGCCCGTGCTGACGGACTGGAGCGTCGAGGACATCCGCTGGGCTCTGCGCCAGGACACATCGGCGTTCTACATCTTGACGAACACCCGGAGCCTCGACGCACGCGCAGCCGGCGAGCGCGACCAAGACGTCGTGCGCGCCCTCGTCGACGCCGCGCGGATCGAGCAGCAACGCTTCGTCGTCGTGTCGCGCAGCGACTCGACGCTGCGCGGGCACTTCCCACTCGAGACCGACGTCATCGCCGACACGCTCGCGCTCCGCGCGGGGATCGAGGTCGACGGGATCGTCGTCGCGCCGGCGTACATCGAGGGCGGCCGCGTCACGGTCGACTCGGTCCACTGGCTGCGCACCGGCGAGACGGCGGTGCCGGTCGGAGAGAGCGAGTTCGCGAAGGACGCGACGTTCGGCTTCGTCTCGAGCGAGCTGCGCGCGTACGTCGAGGAGAAGACGTTCGGCAGGTGGCGCGCAGCCGAGGTGCCCCGGGTCACGCTCGAAGACCTGCGCACCGGCGGCGTCGACGAGGTGGCCGCGATCCTCGCCTCTGCGCGCGGCAGGCGCCCCGTCGTCTGCGACGCGCTCTGCGACGACGACCTGCGCGTGCTCGCCCTCGCGGCGATCCGCGTCGAGCACGCAGGCCGCGTGCTGCTGTACCGGGTCGGCCCATCGTTCGTCCGGGCGCGCGCCGGGCTCGAAGCCCGCGCTTCTCTCACCCCGGCGGAGGTCGCGGCGATCCGTTCGGCGGGGCAGCAGCCGAGTGCACGCCCGCTCGGCGGCGATGCCGGTGGCGACGGCGCGAGTCTCGCCGAGGCGAGCTCGCACGGGCTCGTCGTGGTCGGCTCGCACGTCGCGCAGTCGACCCGCCAGCTGGCGGCACTTCTGCGGCACGGCGGCGTCGAGGCGATCGAGCTCGACGTCGCCACGCTGCTCGACCCGGGCCAGAGCCCGGCGGCGATCGCGTCGGCGGCCGATGCCGTCGTCGCCGGGCTCCGCTCGGCGGATGTGGTGGTGAGCACGAGCCGGGAGGTGCTGACCGGGCCCGACCCCACCGCCAGCCTCGCGATCGCGCGAGCGGTGTCCGCGTCGCTCGTCGACCTCGTCCGCAAGGTCACGGGCCGCGTCCGGCCGGGCTTCGTCGTCGCGAAGGGCGGCATCACCTCGAGCGACGTCGCCACAGCAGGGCTCGGCATCCGCCGGGCCTGGGTGCGGGGCACCTTGCTCCCCGGGATCGTGTCGCTCTGGGAGCCCGTGGCCGACGACACCGCCGGGGCGGCAGCACACCCGCCTATTCCCTTCGTCGTCTTCGCCGGCAACGTGGGCGACGAGGACGCTCTCGTCTCGGTCGTCGCCACGCTGCGCGGTGCGCCGTGATCCTGACCGACACCGACGCGGTCGTGCGCGCGGCCGCGGCGGACCACCGGGCGGTACCGGGATTCGTCGCCTACAACCTCGAGACGGCCCAGGGCATCGTGCGGGCGGCGGAGATCACCGGGCTCCCGGTGATGCTCCTTGCGGGATCGAGCGCCTTCCGCCACGCCGGGCTGCTCCCTCTCGCGCACCTCGCTCTCGACCTCGCCCGCAGCTCCGAGGCCCGGGTCGGCGTCCACCTCGACCACAGTCGCTCGCTCGGGGAGCTCGAGACCTGCCTCGACCTCGGCTACAGCTCGGTCATGATCGACGGCTCGCACCTCCACTACGAGGACAACGTCGCGCTGACGGCCGCCGCCGCCGAGCTTGCGCACCGCGCGGGCTCGTGGATCGAGGGCGAGCTCGGGGGCGTCGCCGGTGACGAGGACGTCTCGATCGCGTCGCCGTCGGCGGCGATGACGGATCCGGACCAGGCCGCCGACTTCGTGGCACGGACCGGCATCGACGCCCTCGCCGTCGCGGTCGGCAACGTCCACGGCCTCTCGCCGGACCCACCCCGGCTGGACCTCGGCCGCCTCGCCCTGCTGCGAGACGCCGCACGCATCCCGCTCGTGCTGCACGGCGCGAGCGGACTGTCCGAGGCGACGCTGGTCGCGTGCCTCGACCTCGGCGTCGCGAAGGTCAACGTCAACGCCGAGCTGCGACGTTCGTTCCTCGACGCGCTGGCGGCGGAGCTCCCCGCGGCACGGCGTGCAGACGACCTCGCCGGCCCGCTCGACGCCGGTCGCACCGCGGTGACGACAGCAGCATGCACGGTTACGCGCCTGCTCGGGCGCGCCGGATGACGAGGAGGACTCCGACGACAACCTCGACGACTCCGTCCGCGGCACGACGCCCCGGACCGCCGGAGCCCGGGACCCGACGCAGACGGGTCGCGGTCCTCGGCCTCGGCGCGATGGGACTGCCGATGGCGGTGCGGCTCGCGCACCACGTCGACGTGGCCGGCTTCGACCCACTCGACTCCTCGATCGACAGGGCGCGGGCTGCGGGCGTCGCGACGGCCGCGACGCCTGCGAAGGCGTGTGCCGGCGCCGAGATCGTCGTCGTTGCCGTCCGGACGCTCCCCGACGTCGAGACCGCGCTCTTCGGGCCAGGCGGGGCCGTCGACGCGCTCGACCCCGGCGCCGTCGTCGTCCTCACGAGCACGGTCGGCACCCCGGGAGCGCAAGACGTCGCCGCACGTTGCGCAGGTCGCGACGTCCGCCTTCTCGACGCGCCGGTGAGCGGGGGGCCGCTGCGCGCAGCCTCGGGAGACCTCCTCGTGCTGCTCGGCGGGGACGGCGAGACCGTGGCTGGCGCGCGCGACGTCGTCGACCTGCTCGCCTCGACGGTGGTCGTCGTGGGCGACCGGCCAGGAGACGGTCAAGCCATGAAGGCGGTCAACCAGCTCCTGTGCGGCGTCCACATCGCTGCGGCCGCCGAGGCTCTCGCTCTGGCCCAGGGGCTCGGCATCGACCCCGCTGCGGCCCTCGACGCGCTCGGTGCCGGCGCCGCGTCGTCGTTCATGCTCGCCAACCGGGGCCCGCGCATCGTCGAGGTGCTGGCCGGAGGATCGCCCGAGGTGCTCTCGCGGCTCGACATCTTCGTGAAGGACATGGGCATCGTCGCACAGGCGGGTCGCGAGGCCGGCGTCGCCTTGCCCGTGGCGTCGGCCGCGGAGCAGCTCTACCGCCTCGGCGAGGCTGCCGGGCTCGCGTCGTCGGACGACTCGAGCGTCGTGAGGCTCCTCCATGGCAGCGAGGTGGCCATGTCGCCTTGGCGACCGGAGCCGCGCTCGTGAGCGCCGGCGCGTGGGAAGGCTGCTCCTGGCTCAACCCGCCAGCGTGGTGGTCCGTCGGCCCCGAGGGTCTCCGGGTGCGCAGCAGCCACGGGTCCGACTTCTGGCGCCAGACGCACTACGGCTTCGTCAAGGACGACGGGCACGTGTTCGGCAAGGAGGTGACCGGGGACGTCAAGGTGACCGTCACGTTCACCGGTGCGTTCGCGTCCCAGTACGACCAGGCGGGTCTCATGCTGCGCGCGAGCGAGACCGAATGGTTGAAGTGCGGGATCGAGTACGTCGACGGGACGCGGCGCATGAGCACCGTCGCCACGCGCGGTTTCTCCGACTGGTCGATCGTGAGCCCGCCTGATCTTCCCGAGCGTCTCACGGTCGAGCTGACGCGGGCGGGCGACTGCGACGAGGTGCGGTACGGCCACGGCGGACCCGAGCTGGTCCGCGTCGCCTACCTCGAGCCCGGACGGCCGTTGGTCTGCGGCGTGATGTGCGCCTCGCCGCAGGGTCCGGGGTTCGAGTCGCTGTTCGAGAGGTTCGAGATCGTGTCGATCGACCGGACCTGACCGGACTGCCGACCCGCACGCCGCGTGGACGGCGTGCGTCGAGCAGGACCCGACCCCCGGAGAGCCTGCACGACAGTACACAGATGGACGACGACAAGGAGGATGGACGAATGGAGACGACACACCTCGGCAGGACCGGTCTCGAGGTCAGCCGGCTCTGCCTCGGGACGATGAACTTCGGGCCCCGCACGCCCGAGGACGAGTCCCACGCGATCATGGACAAGGCGCTCGCGGACGGGATCAACTTCTTCGACACCGCGAACGTCTACGGCGGGCGCGGCGCGACGGAGGAGATCGTCGGCCGCTGGCTCGCGAAGGGCGACCACCGGTCACGCGTCGTGCTCGCGACGAAGGTCTACAACTCCATGGGCGACGCGCCGAACCACCGCGGGCTGTCTGCCCTGCACATCCGTCAGGCGTGCGAGGACTCGCTCCGGCGCCTCCAGACGGACCACATCGACCTCTACCAGATGCACCACATCGACAGGTCCTCGCCGTGGGAGGAGATCTGGCAAGCGATGGACACGCTCGTCGCGCAGGGAAAGGTGATCTACGTCGGCTCCTCGAACTTCGCCGGGTGGCACATCGCGAAGTCCCAGGAAGCGGCCCGCGCGCGGCACTCGTTCGGCCTCGTGTCCGAGCAGTCCCTCTACAACCTCGCCGACCGGACCGTCGAGCTCGAGGTCCTCCCCGCGAGCATGGACTACGGGCTCGGGGTCCTGCCGTGGAGCCCGCTCGCGGGCGGGCTGCTCGGTGGCGTCCTCGGCGGTGCCGCCGAGGGGCGGCGGGCGAGCGACCAGGTGACGGCTCGCCTCGAGAAGCAGAGGAGCCAGGTGGAGGCCTACGAGGCGTACTGCGCCGAACGCGGGGAGCTGCCGGGGGACGTGGCCCTCGCATGGCTGCTGCACCAGCCGTCGGTGACGGCGCCGATCATCGGTCCGAGGACGATCGGTCAGCTCGACGCCGCCGAGCGGGCACTGGGCCTCACACTCGACGAGTCGTTCCTCGCCCGACTGGACGAGATCTGGCCGGGGCCGGGCGGGACCGCGCCGGAGGCCTACGCCTGGTAGGGGGCCAGACCGAGCCCACCGCCACCGCCACTGCCTCTCCCACCGCCGACGGTCTGCGCCACACAGGCCTTGGTGACCGGCTGGCTCCCTGGTGGCGGTGTGGCGGTGTGGCGGTATGGCGGTGGCAAAACCCCGACGAGGACGCCGCGGGAGTCGCGTCGCACCTCGGGAGGTGCCGCTGGAGTCGCTGCCGCCGTCCAGATCCCTTCGCCAGCGGGTCGAGGCACCGCCGCGCCCCGAGGTAGGATCCCCCGGCGACCTCGACGGCGGGACTGCGGGACGGCGACGCCACAATGCTCGCCGTCAACGACGACCCGCGGGACCGGCTGGCGGGTTGCGAGGTCACGCTCGACGACCTTGTGCTGCCGGCCGACGACGGAACCATGTCGGCTGGTCAGTTTCGGGACGCTATGCCCCGAAACTGACCGTGACGCGAAGCGCACCAGCGTTGCGAGCCCCCACGCGTCGGGGGCTCGAGGGTGCGCTCGGCAAGGCGCTCGGCAGATCCCCAATCCGGTTTGAACGGAACGCTGCTGGTCGCGGGCTCGTTTGAGGTGAAGAAGCGCACCGGTGGGGCGAAAAAGCGCCCGGATCCGGCCGGCGACGGGACAACCCCCAACCGGGACGATACGGGAGTCGGGTAGCACCTCGGGGCCGGGGGGCTCGTTGCCGCCGTCCAGCTCATCGAGCTCGACGGCGTCGAGACCGTCTCTCCAGCTTGACTGCTGCATCGCAGTCTGACACCATATCTGGTGTCAGACTGGCCGATAGAACTCGAGCCGAGGTGCGGACGTGGCTAGAGGGACTGGCACCTGCCGCGTTCGCCACCGCGGCGTTCCACGTCGACCGCTTGGCGGAGCGCGGTGCAGCCCTGCGGATGCCTCACTCGCGGGTGCTCGGGGAGGGGCTCTTCGAGCTGCGTTTCGACCTCGGACGAGTGGCGCAGCGCATCTCGTTCTTCTTCCCGCGCGACCACCGGGTGGTCCTGCTGACGGTCTTCCGCAAGCAGCGCTCGAAAGAGAGGATCGAGGTGGAGCGGGCTCGCATCGCGATGCGTCACTGCATCGAGCAGGGCCATACGGCCGAGGAGTGAAGTAAGAGCGATGCCAGCGAGCTGGGACGACTTGAAAGGGACGCGACTGGAGGCGATGAGCGACGCTGAGCGCGCCGAGTACGAGCGCGCCTACGCCGCAGCCGCTCTCGCCGCGGAGGTCGGCGAGCGCGTGCGCGCAGCGCGAGAGGCCGCCGGGCTCAGCCAAAGAGAGCTTGCGCGCCGGATGGGAACGAGCCAGGCTGCGGTTGACCGGCTGGAGTCTGGCGGCGTCGGGGCTACGTTGACCACGCTCCAGCGCGTCGCCACGGCCCTCGGCCTCGAAGTCAGCATCGAACTGCGACGGTCGGCCTGAAAGCTGAGCAACTTGGACACGTAGTAGCCGACCGGAGGATCAGGTCTGGTCATTCAGCAGCTCGCCAGCCCCTTCCGAAGTACCCCTCAAGCACGTCCTCGACAATCCAGCGTTCCACAAGCTCAAGATTGTGTTCTTGGTCGAGGTAGACCACACGGAGCTGCCACAGCCGGTCGACCACGGAATCCAGGACTCCTGACATGACGCGGCGGATAGCTCGGAATGCACACCGGGTCCGGTAGGGGGGCGAAGCGTCGAGCTCCTCGACCAACCTCGGCCACGTCACGGCAGAGCAGCTCGGAATGGCACCCGAGCCGGCTCTCCGCCGGATCTTCGACGCCACGGCGCTCACCGTCCGCTACGACGCGCGGGACCGGCTGGCGGAGTGCGAGGTCACGATCGACGAGGTGCTGCTGTCCTCCGTCGACCGCGCGGTGTCAGCTGTGGTCGGTGCCGAGACGACCGTCCTGGAAACCTTCAGTGACCTGGTACGCAGCAGCGATGCGCGGCCAGACGAGTTGGGAATCTTGTGCGTGCGCTCGGAGGAACTCGAATCCCCAACCTTCTGATCCGTAGTCAGATGCTCTGTCCAATTGAGCTACGAGCGCAGGAGACGCACGGATTTGCCCCGCAAGCGGTCCGTGGCGTGCACCGGTGCTGCATCCTAGCGGCCCGCGCCACCGGGCGAGAACAGCGACTCTGGTACGGTGACCTGCGTGTGGGCTCGAGGAGTCGACAGCAGTCCGCAGTCCTCTCCTGGCGCCATGCAGCTGGCGTCTGCCGCGTTCACGACGGCTCTGGCGCACTATCGCGCCCTGGTCACCGCCGTCGTCGTCGTGCTCGCTCCGACCGCTGCGATCGGCGGGGTTGCCCTAGGGATCGCACGCTCCGACGCATCTGCGCACCCCTCCAGCGGCTCCGCAAGCTTCACCGAGGTCGTGGCGCTGTTCGTGGTGGTGGTCGGATCGCTTCTCGCCCAAGCCGCCGGCGTCCATGCCGCCACGAGCGCCCTCGTCGGGGCACGACCGGACTGGCGGGCGTCGTGCGCCGTGGCGCTCGCGCGTTGGCGGTCCGTGGCCGCGACCGGTGTGGCCGCGAGCCTGTTGGCCACGCTCGCACTGTTCGTGTTCGTCATCCCGGGCATCGTCTTGTACCTCAACTTCTTCGTCGTCATGCCCGTCGTCGTCCTCGAGGGCG
>DAHWHN010000078.1 GCA_027335685.1 Acidimicrobiaceae bacterium | reverse complement strand
AGGCTCTGGCCGCGCACCGCGTCGCCGCAGGAAAAGACGCCGTCGACACTCGTCATGAACGACGTGTCGACGGCGACGTTGCCCCGAGCGTCGAGGGCGCAGCCGAGCTCCGCGACGACGCCTGACCGCTCGGGGCCTGCGAAGCCGAGCGCGAGCAGCACGAGCTGGCAGCCGATCTCGAGCGGCGGGCCGGCCACCGGGACGAAGCTCGTCCTCCCGGCCTCGACGACCCGCTCGACGCGCAGCGCCCGCAGGCCGACCACCGCGCCCGTGGCGTCGCCGACGAGCTCGCTCGTCGACAGCTGGTAGAGGCGCTCCCCGCCCTCCTCGTGGGCGGCCGAGGTGCGCAAGATCACCGGCCAGGTCGGCCACGGATTGCCCGGGGCGCGCGTCGCGGGTGGTTCGGGGAGGATCTCGAGCTGGCGGACCGAGCGCGCTCCCTGGCGGTGCACGGTCCCGAGGCAGTCCGCCCCCGTGTCGCCACCGCCGAGGATGACGACGTCTTTGTTGCGCGCCGAGATCGGCGCCTCGGCGATCGCACCCTCGCAAGCGAGGTTGGCGCCTTTCAGGTAGTCCATCGCGACGTGCACCCCGCGCAGCTCGCGGCCCGGGACGTCCAGCTCGCGTGGCCTCGTCGAGCCGATCGCGAGCACGACCGCGTCGTAGTCGTCGAGCAGCGACGCGGCCGGGAGCACGGTGGCTCCACGGGCGGCCGCGCCGGGGACCTCGCCGGTGTCCGGCCCGACGACCGTCCGCACCCGCAGCACCGTCCCCTCGGCCTGCATCTGCGCGAGGCGGCGGTCGATGACCGCCTTCTCGAGCTTGAACTCCGGCACGCCGTAGCGGAGCAGGCCGCCGAGGCGCTCGGCGCGCTCGATCACGACGACCTCGTGGCCCGCCCGCGTGAGCTGCTGGGCTGCGGCGAGGCCGGCCGGACCGGACCCGACGACCGCGACGCGCTTGCCCGTCGGCTTCGAGGCAAGCACCGGCGCGAGCCCGGCACCTGCCGCCCACTCGGCGATCTCGAGCTCGACCTGCTTGATCGCGACAGGCTCCGCGCCGATCCCGAGGACGCAGGACCCCTCGCACGGTGCCGGGCAGAGCCGCCCCGTGATCTCGGGGAAGTTGTTCGTCGCGTGCAAACGGTCGCTCGCCTCGGCCGGCAGGTCCCGGCCGACGAGGTCGTTCCACTCCGGGATCAAGTTGCCGAGTGGACATCCCTCGTGGCAGAACGGGATGCCGCAGTCCATGCAGCGCAGCGCCTGGCGCGTGAGCTCCTCCGCGGGGAACGGCTCGTAGACCTCGCGCCAGTCCCGGACGCGCAGCTCGACGGGTCGGCGTTGCGGCCCGGAGCGCTCGTAGCGCAGGAAGCCCCTCGGGTCACCCATGTGCCGCCGCCATGATCGCCTCCTCGACCGGGAGACCCTGCTCCTCGGCCAGCTTCGTCGCCTCGAGCACGCGCTTGTAGTCGCGCGGCATCACCTTCACGATGCCGGCGAGCGCGTCGGCGCCGCGGGCGAGAAGCCCGGCCGCGACGGTCGATCCGGTCAGCTCGGCGTGGCGCTCGAGCAGGGACCGCACGAGCACCTCGTCGTCCTCGTCGAGCGGCTCGAGGTCGACCAGGGCCGCGTTGACCCGCCGCGCGAGCAGGCCGTCGGGGTCGTGGGCGTAGGCGACGCCGCCGGACATCCCGGCTGCGACGTTGCGTCCCGTCGGGCCGAGGACGAGGACGACGCCGCCGGTCATGTACTCGCACGCGTGGTCGCCGACGCCCTCGACGACTGCCGTCGCGCCGGAGTTGCGCACGCAGAAGCGCTCGCCGACCTGGCCGCGGACGAAGACCTCGCCGGCCGTCGCGCCGTAGCACAAGACGTTGCCCGCGATGATGTTCTCCTCTGCGGCGAACGGGGCGTCGTCGTGCGGCCGCACGACGATCCGACCCCCCGAGAGGCCCTTGCCGAGGTAGTCGTTCGCGTCCCCGACGAGGTCGATCGCGATCCCCCGCGGCAAGAACGCGCCGAGGCTCTGGCCCGCTGAGCCGGTCAGCCGGATCGCGATCGTGCCGTCGGCGAGACCCGCGGCGCCGTAGCGTCGGGTCAGCTCCGAGCCGAGCATCGTGCCGACCGTGCGGTTGACGTTGCGGACGGCGCTCTCGATCACGACGGCCTCCCCGCGCTCGAGAGCGGGCTCGGCGCGCGCGATGAGCTCGTTGTCGAGCGCGTCGCGCAGACCGTGGTCCTGCGCGACGACCTGGTGGAGCGCCGACTCGCCGTGCAGCGGGACGGCCGGTGCGAGCAGCGGCGCGAGGTCGAGGCCGCGGGCCTTGAAGTGGCCGAGGGCCGGCGCGGCGTCGAGGCACTCGACGTGGCCGACGGCCTCGTCGAGGCTGCGGAAGCCGAGGGCCGCGAGGTGCTCGCGCACCTCCTCGGCGATGTAGGTGAAGAAGGTCTCGACGAACTCCGGGCGGCCCGTGAACCTCTTGCGGAGCTCCGGGTTCTGCGTGGCGATGCCGACCGGGCAGGTGTCGAGGTGGCAGACGCGCATCATGACGCACCCGGACACGACGAGCGGCGCGGAGGCAAAGCCGAACTCCTCGGCACCGAGCAACGCGGCGACGACGACGTCGCGGCCGGTCTTCAGCTGGCCGTCGACCTGGACCACGATGCGGTCCCGCAGGCCGTTGCGCACGAGGGTCTGCTGGGTCTCGGCGAGCCCGAGCTCCCAGGGAGCCCCGGCGTGCTTCAACGACGTGAGCGGCGCCGCTCCCGTCCCGCCGTCCGCCCCCGAGATGAGCACGACGTCCGCGTGGGCCTTCGCGACCCCCGCGGCGACGGTGCCGACCCCGACCTCCGCGACGAGCTTGACGTTGACGCGCGCACGCGGGTTCGCGTTCTTCAGGTCGTGGATGAGCTGCGCGAGGTCCTCGATCGAGTAGATGTCGTGGTGGGGAGGCGGCGAGATGAGCCCGACCCCGGGCGTCGAGTACCGCGTCTTCGCGATCCAGGGGTAGACCTTGTGCCCCGGGAGCTGGCCGCCCTCGCCCGGCTTCGCGCCCTGGGCCATCTTGATCTGGATGTCGTCGGCGTTGACGAGGTACTCGCTCGTCACCCCGAAGCGGCCGGAGGCGACCTGCTTGATCGCGCTGCGCCGCGAGTCGCCGTTCGGGTCGGGAGTGAAGCGCTCGGGGTCTTCGCCGCCCTCGCCCGTGTTCGACTTCCCGCCGAGACGGTTCATCGCGACCGCGAGCGTCTCGTGGGCCTCGGCCGAGATCGAGCCGTAGGACATCGCACCGGTCGCGAAGCGCCGGAGGATCGCGCCGACGGGCTCGACCTCGTCGATCGGCACGGCTGGCCGGACCGCGGCCTCGCCGGTGCGCAGGCGGAGCAGGCCCCGCAGGGTCGCGACGCGCTCGGACTGCTCGTCGACGAGCGTCGTGTACTCCTTGAACACCTCGTAGCGCCGGGCGCGCGTCGCGTGCTGCAGCTTGAACACCGTCCGCGGGTTGAACAGGTGGTGCTCGCCCTCGCGCCGCCACTGGTACTCGCCGCCGACCCCGATCTCGCGGTGCGCGAGCTCGCCCTCGCGCTCTTCCCACGCGAGGTGGTGCCGCATGGCGACCTCCGCGGCGATCGCGTCGAGGTCGGCCCCGCCGATCTGGCTCGAGGTGCCCGTGAAGTACCGGTCGACGAGCTCGCTGTCGAGGCCGATCGCCTCGAAGACCTGCGCGCCGGTGTACGAGGCGATCGTCGAGATCCCCATCTTCGACATCACCTTCAGCACGCCCTTGCCGGCGGCCTTGACGTAGTTGCGCACCGCGCGCCGCGCGCTGATCTCGCCGAGGTCGCCGCGTGCGGCCATCTCCCCGATCGACTCGATCGCGAGGTAGGGGTTGACCGCAGCCGCGCCGTAGCCGACGAGCAGGGCCATGTGGTGCACCTCGCGGGCCTCGCCGGTCTCGACGACGAGCCCGGTGCGCGTCCGCGCCCGCTCGCGCACGAGGTGGTGGTGGACCGCAGCGGTCAACAACAGCGACGGGATCGGTGCGAGCTCCGCGCTCGAGTTGCGGTCGGAGAGCACGACGATGTTCGCGCCCCGCTCGATCGCCTCGAGGACCTCGTCGCAGACCCGCTCGATCGCCTCCGCGAGTGCCGGCCCGCCGCCGGCGACCGGGTAGAGGCCGTCGATCGCGAACGCGGAGAAGCCCGGCGTCTCGCCGTGCTCGTTGACGTAGAGCAGCTTCGCGAGGTGGTCGTTGTCGATGACGGGGAACTCGAGGACGATCTGGCGGCACGAGTCGGGCTCCGGCTCGAGCAGGTTGCGCTCCGGGCCGACGGTCGCGGCGAGGGAGGTGACGAGCTCCTCGCGGATCGCGTCGAGCGGCGGGTTCGTCACCTGGGCGAACAGCTGGGAGAAGTAGTCGAACAACAGACGCGGGCGTGCCGAGAGCACGGCGAGCGGGGTGTCGGAGCCCATCGAGCCGATCGGCTCCGCGCCCGTCGTCGCCATCGGCCCGACGATCAGCCGCAGCTCCTCGGTCGTGAAGCCGAACAGCCTCTGGTGCCGCACGACCGAGCCGTGCTGGGGCACGAGCATCTCGCGCGGCGGGAGCTCCTCGAGCCGCACGAGGCCCTTCTCGAGCCAGTCCGCGTACGGGTGCTCCGCCGCAAGGGCCGCCTTGACCTCCGCGTCGTCGACGATGCGACCGGCGGCGGTGTCGACGAGGAACATCTTGCCCGGCTGGAGGCGCCCCTTGCGCACGACGCGGGCGGGCGCGATGTCGAGCACGCCGACCTCGGACGCGAGCACGACGAGCCCGTCGCTCGTCACCCAGTAGCGGGCGGGCCGCAGCCCGTTGCGGTCGAGCGTCGCGCCGATGAGCGAGCCGTCGGTGAACGCGACGGCGGCCGGGCCGTCCCAGGGCTCCATCACGCAGCTGTGGAACTCGTAGAAGGCGCGCCGCGCGGCGTCCATCTCCGCGTTGGCCTCCCAGGCCTCCGGGATCATCATGAGCATCGCGTGCGGCAGCGACCGCCCGCCGAGGTGCAAGAGCTCGAGGACCTCGTCGAACGACGCCGAGTCGCTCGCGCCCTCGGTCACGATCGGGAGCACCCGCTCGATGTCGCCGGGGATGAGGTCGCTCGCGAGCAGCGCGTCCCGGGCGCGCATCCAGTTCTTGTTGCCGGCGATCGTGTTGATCTCGCCGTTGTGCGCGACGAGCCGGTAGGGGTGCGCGAGCGGCCAGGACGGGAAGGTGTTCGTCGAGAAGCGCGAGTGGACGAGCGCGAGCTGGCTCGTGCAGCGGACGTCTGCGAGGTCGGGGAAGAAGCGACGGAGCTGGTCGGTCGCGAGCATGCCCTTGTAGACGAAGGTCCGCGTCGACAGCGAGGGGAAATAGCACCCGGCGATCTCGTGCTCGACCCGCTTGCGCAGGACGAACGCGACGCGCTCGAGGGCGATCCCGCTCGCTCCGCCGTGGGGGCCGCCGGGCTCGGGTGCGAGGAAGACCTGCGCGAAGCGCGGCGCCACGCGGCGCGCGGCCGGACCTGCCGCGTCGAGCTCGACCGGGACGTCCCGCCAGCCGAGGACCGCGACGCCCTCCTCGGCCGCGATCTCGGCGATCCGCTCGACCGCGGCATCGGCCGCCGCCTGCTCCGCGGGGAGGAACGCCATCCCCGAGACGTACGACCCGAGCGGCGGGAGCGCGACGCCCGCGACGGCGCGGAACAGCTCGTCCGGCATCTGGACGAGGATCCCCGCACCGTCGCCGGTCTCGGGGTCGGCGCCAAAGGCCCCCCGGTGCGCGAGGTTCTCGAGCGCGGTGAGGCCGAGGTCGACGATCTCGTGGCTCGGACCCCGCACGATGTCCGCGACGAAGGCGACACCACAGGCGTCGTGCTCGAAGCGCGCGTCGTAGAGCCCGTTGTCCGTGGACCGACCAGCCATCTCGTCCCTCGCCCGTGTGCCCGGCGCCGCTCGGGGCGGCGCAACCGAATGTCGACGGCCCGATGAGAGCCGCGCGCTCGGGACACCTTTGGCCCGGCCGTGCAACAGTTTACACGCGCGTCACACTGCCGCTGCTAGTCGACCAGCTCGGGCCCCGAACCGAGGTCCGTGACCCGGCCCCGGCGAAGCCCGCCGACACCGGCCCCGCCGACACCGGCCCCGCCGACACCGGCCCCGACGGCACCGACCTCTCCGGCACCGACCTCTCCGGCACCGGCCTCTCCGGCATCGAGCCGGCTCGCCGCGACGTAGGCGACGAGGACGACGATCGGCACGAGAAAGATCGCCGCCGTGACCGGGTGGCCGAGACCGAGGCCGCCCGCACGGTGCCCGAATCCGAGGTAGTCCGCGAAGGACGCGCCGAGCGGGCGGGTCAGGATGTAGGCGACCCAGAAGGCGAGGACCTCGTGCCGGCGCAGCAGGGCGTACGCGACGCCCGGCACGCAAAAGGCCAGCGTGAACAGCACGCCCGAGCGCAGGTAGCCGAGGGACAACGTCGTCGCCGTCAGGTCGCCGACGGCCGTGCCGAGCGCGAAGGTCGCGAGCACGGTCGCCCAGTAGCACAGCTCCCGGTCCGGCGTCGTGACCGAGTGGATCGCGATCGTCCCCTGGCTCTGCTTCCAGTAGGCGAGCACGGCGACGAGCACGACGAGGTAGAGGGCGCTCGACGCGGCGTAGGGCACGTGCAGCGCGATGTGCAGGACGTCGGCTGCCATCGTCCCGAACACCGCCACCATCGTGACGGCGAGCCAGTAGCGCCAGGGGCTGTAGGTGCGCGCCGCGAGCTGGATGGCCATCGCGACGACGAACGCGACGAAGCCGAGCACGACTGCGAGGTACTCGTTGATCCCGTGCACGAGCGAGTCCGACGTCGCCTCCCCCATCGCCGTGCTGAGGAGCTTGACCGCCCAGAACACGCCCGTGATCCGGGCCGGCACCTTTGCCGAGCCGACCCGGCTGCGCCAGTCGCCGTGGCGGCTGCCGAGGTGCCGGCTGCCCGGCTCGTGAGGGGTGACGGTCGCCTCGAGCGGCCGGGTGTCGTCGCGCACCCGGCAAGTTTCGCGCACCCCGGCAGCATCGCCGACTCTGCCTGGGCGCTCAGGTCTGGGCTGTCAGGTCTGGGCTGTCAGGTCTGGGCTGTCAGGTCTGGGGTGTCAGGTCTGGGGTGTCAGGTCTGGGATGTCAGGTCTGGGCGATGCGCACGAGGTTGCCGGACGGGTCGCGCACGGCGCAGTCCCGCACGCCCCACGGCTGGGACGCCGGCTCCTGGACCACCTCGACGCCGGCGTCGCGCAGCGCCGCGAAGGTCGCGTCGAGGTCCGCACAACGAAAGATCGCGGCCTGCAGGGAGCCCTTCGTCACGAGCGCGAGCAGCGCGTCGCCGTCCGCCTCCGAGCGCCCGCCGTGTGGCTCGAACAACACGACGTCGACGTCCTGTCCGGGGGCGCCGACGGTCACCCAGCGGTGCCCGCCTGCCTCGACGTCGCCGCGGACCTCGAGACCGAGAGCGTCCCGGTAGAAGCCGAGGGCGGCGTCCGGGTCGTGGACGGGGACGAACATGGCCGAAACGGTGACTGTCATGGCTCCACGCTACGGTCCGGCAGCAGCCGGGGCTTCTCCGTTCGTGCCCGATCCGTGCCCGGTCTTGCTCGCGGCGCGAGCGCCCGGGCCGACAGCCGCCGGGCGTGCAGCCTCACGCCGGCCGAGCCGTGCGGACCGGCCGGCTCGGCCGCGTCGCGCTGCGCGCGAGGCACGCCGGGAGCGCGGCGAGCCCGCTGTGGTCGACCGCGGCGTACTGCGACGGCGTCACGCCGACGACCTCGGAAAAGCGCGCGCTGAACGACCCGAGCGAGGACAGCCCGACGGCGACGCAGGCGTCGGTGACCGACCGACCGTCGCGCAGCAGCGCCGCGGCCCGCTCGATGCGCCGGGTCAACAGGTAGCCGTGCGGGGTCTCGTCGTAGGCGGCACGAAAGGCGCGGGAGAAGTGCGACGGCGACATCTGCGCGGTGCGGGCCAGGTCCGCGACGCGAAGGGGCTGCGCGAACTCCCGGTCGATCCGGTCGCGCGCCCGGCGCACGGCCACGAGATCGGCCAATGCTGTGGACCTCACGGGAGGCGGGTGGGCCGTGCCGCCGGGTCGGGGAGCTCGGGCACCGCGGCGTCAGTGCGCGACGCAGAAGCGCTCCCGGCGGTGCGCGGGATGCTCGATCTCGTCGACGAACGCGATCGCGAAGTCCGGTCCGCTCACGTGCGACCGGCCGTCCGCGTCGACGAGCAGGACGTCGCCACCCGTCCGGTACGAACCGGTCCGCTCGCCGGGCGACTGCGCGCCGAACTCCGCGGCCGGGCTCACGTAGAACCAGTCGGTCGCCGTGGCGGAGCTGCGGAGCGCGTCGAGGACGGCCGCGTGGGACTCGGCCTCGGCGCGGAACATCTCGGGGAACTCCGGCGTGTCGACAAGGCGCGGGCCATCCGGCGCGACGAGCAGGCTGCCGGCACCGCCGACGAAGCCGAGGCGGATGCCTGCGGCTCCGGCCGCCTCGCACAGCATCGGCACGAGCGGGAGGAGGAACGGCTTGCCTCCGACCGAGCCGTGCACCGCGACGACGAGCGCGGCGACCTCGCGGGCCACGCTGCGCACGAGCTCGCCGTCCTCGATGCTCCCCGGGCGGGCGACGACGCCGGGCGGGATCGGATCGGGAGCGGTGCGGCTGATCCCGGTCACCTCGTAGCCTCGCCGGACGGCCTCGGCGGCGATGTGGCTCCCGGCGTAACCGGTCACGCCGATGACGCCGATGCGGCGCGAGCGGCTCGGCTCGGCGCCACCTCCTCGTGCGCCGCTCGATGCGGCGTCGCTCGCGTGCACGATTGAACCCTAGATGAGCGCCCGGGCCGCGGCCACCTGGCTCGTCCCGTGCACGCGCCGGGGGGCGCGGCGCGCCGTGGCCTACGATCGTGTCGATGACCTCCTACGACGCCGTCGTGGTCGGCTCCGGCACGATCGGGCTCGCCGCGGCCTGGCGGCTCGCGGCTTCGGGCCGCCGGGTCGCAGTCGTCGACCCGCACCCCGGGACGGGGGCCTCCTACGCAGCCGCCGGGATGCTCGCCCCGGTCACCGAGGCAAGCTGGGGCGAGGAAGCCCTCACGCAGCTCGGCGTGCGCTCTCTCGCCGCGTGGCCCGGCTTCGCCGCCGGGCTGGCGGCGGCGAGCGGGCTCGACGTCGGCCTGCGCCAGGGTGGGACGCTCCTCGTCGCCGCCGACGCCTCCGACCGCGCCTACCTCGACGAGCTTCTCGCCTACCAGCTCCACTGCGGTCTCGACGCCTCCTGGTGCCCGGCGAGCACGTGCCGCGAGCTCGAGCCGTCGCTCGCCCCGGGCATACGTGGCGGCATCCTCGCGACGGGCGACGCGCAGGTCGACAACCGGCGCCTCCTCGGCTCGCTCGCCGAGGCCACCCGGCGCGCCGGCGTCGTTAGCGTCGCGGCACCCGCCACGTTGGCCACGGCCGCGGGCAGCGTATCGGGCGTCGTGGCCGGGGCGGGGCCCCATGTCGAGGAGCTGCGCGCGCCTCTCGTCGTCGTCGCCGCGGGATGGGCCTCGAGCGCACTTCCCGGGCTGCCCGAGCGCGTCGTCCCGCCCGTCCGGCCGGTGAAAGGCCAGATCCTCCGGCTCGTCGCGCGCCGGGGTGACGCCGAGGTGACGCGCACGGTCCGCGCCGTCGTCCACGGCGTCCCGGTCTACCTGGTGCCGCGGGGCGACGGGCGCTACGTCCTCGGTGCGACGAGCGAGGAGCAGGGCACCGACACGACCGTCACGGCCGGCGCCGTCTACGGGCTGCTCCGGGACGCGCACCGGATCGTCCCCGGTCTCGGCGACTTCGAGCTCGTCGAGGCCCGCGCCGGGCTGCGGCCCGGTTCGCCGGACAACGCGCCGCTCGTCGGGCCGACGGCGCTCCCCGGGCTCGTGCTCGCGACCGGCCACTACCGCAACGGCATCCTGCTCGCGCCGGTCACGGCAGAGGCGGTCGCAGCCCTTGCCGAGACCGGCGAGGTGCCGGACTGGGCGCGCCCGTTCGACCCGCGGCGCTTCGCGGCCGACGGCGCCGCAGTCGGTGCGGCGGTCGGTGCGGCGGTCGGTGCGGCGCCATGAGCACAGCGTCGTGAGCGCCACAGGGTCCCGCGTCCTCGTCAACGGCGCGGAGCGGCCCCTCCCCCCCGGCGCTACGGTCTCCGACGTGGTTGGCGAGCTCTGCGGGTCACGCGACGGCGTCGCGGTCGCCGTGAACGGCGAGATCGTCGTACGCAGCGCCTGGAGCGCAACGCGCCCGGTCGACGGCGACCGCGTCGAGATCCTCACCGCGGCCCCCGGCGGATGACCGGGAGCATCGCGGCGGGCTCGTCGCGCACCGGCGACCCGGTGGACCACCCCGGCCCGTGCGGCCCCGGCCCGAGCGGACTCGCCTCGACAAGCGCCGGCGCTCTGGAACGGGAGCAGCCGGGAGGCCTCCTCCTCGCCGGTGTGGAGCTCGCCTCCAGGCTCCTGCTCGGCTCGGGCGGGATCGCGAGCCTCGAGGTCCTCGACGAGGTGATCGTCGCAGCCCGGCCCGCTCTCGTCACCGTCGCGCTGCGGCGCGTCGACCCGAGCGCCCGCGGCTCGCTCACCGACGTCATCGCCCGCCACGGCCTGCGCGTGCTCCCCAACACCGCGGGCTGCTTCACTGCCCGCGACGCGGTGACCACGGCACGGCTCGGGCGGGAGGCGCTCGGCACCGACTGGGTGAAGCTCGAGGTGATCGGCGACGAGCGCACCTTGCTCCCCGATCCCGTCGAGCTGCTCGCCGCGGCGGAGACCCTGGTCGACGACGGCTTCACGGTCCTCGCGTACACGAGCGACGACCCGGTCCTCTCGCGCCGGCTCGAGCAGGCGGGCTGCGCCGCGGTCATGCCGCTCGGCTCGCCGATCGGCAGCGGGCTCGGCGTCGCGAACCCCCATGCGATCGCGATGATCGTCGAGCAGGCGGGTGTGCCGGTGATCCTCGACGCGGGGATCGGCACCGCGTCCGACGCCGCGCTCGCCACCGAGCTGGGCTGCGACGGCGTCCTCGTCGCGACGGCGATCACCCGGGCCCAGCATCCCGCCGAGATGGCGCGTGCGATCGCGCTCGGCGTCGAGGCCGGCGCGGCCGCACGCCGTGCCGGGCGCATCCCCCGCCGCTACCACGCGCTCGCGTCGAGCTCGTTCGACGGGCTCGCGGACCTCCGGCCACAGCGATGACCCCCGGCGCGCCAGCTCCCCGCCCGACCCCTGCCGTCGCGCTCACGATCGCCGGCAGCGACTCGGGCGGCGGGGCGGGGATCGCCGCCGACCTGCGCACCTTCGCGATGCTCGGCGTCTTCGGCACGCTCGCCCTCACCGCGGTGACGGCGCAGGACACGACAGGGGTCCACGAGGTGCTCGCCCTCGCGCCCGAGCTCGTCGACAGCCAGATCGACGCGGTGCTCGGCGACTTCGACGTGCGCGCCGCGAAGACGGGCATGCTCGCGACGCTCGCGACGATCGACGCGATCGTCGAGCGCGCGGCGCGCGGCCAGCTCCCTCCCCTCGTCGTCGATCCCGTCATGGTCTCGTCCTCGGGCGCCCGGCTCCTCGCCGGCGACGACGTCTCCGCCTACCACCGGCTGCTTGGCTACGCGTGCGTCGTCACGCCCAACCTCCCCGAGGCTGCCGCGCTCCTCGGCCACCCGGTCGCGAGCCGCGCGCAGATGCGCGACGCGGCGCGCGAGCTGCACGACCTCGGTGCGCGCTACGCCGTCGTCAAAGGCGGCCACCTCGACGGCCGGGACGCCCTCGACGTCGTGTTCGACGGCGAGGTCCTCGTCGAGCTGGAGGCACCGATGGTCGCGACGGCGAACAACCACGGCACCGGGTGCACGCTCTCCGCGGCGATCACGGCAGGCCTCGCGCTCGGTCACGAGCCCCTCGACGCGATCGGCGAGGCGAAGCGGTACGTGAGCGCAGCCGTCGCGGCGGCGAGCAGCTGGCGCCTCGGAGCGGGCCACGGTCCGCTCGACCACCTCCTCGGCCAGCCCGGATGGTCGAGCCAGCCCCCACGCACCGGCGACACGGCACGGCACGACCGGGCCGGACAGGGCGGCTCGGCCCGTTGAGCGAGACCGTCTACACCCACGGGCACCATGCAAGCGTCCTGCGCTCGCACCGTTGGCGCGACGCGGCGAACTCAGCCGCCTACCTCCTTCCCCACCTGCACCCCGGCGACGAGCTGCTCGACGTCGGCTGCGGGCCGGGGACGATCACGATCGACCTCGCCCGCCGCGTCGGCGAGGGACGCGTCGTCGGCGTCGACCGATCCGCAGAGATCGTCGCGGCCGCGCGCGCCGCGGCGGCCGATGCCGGCGCCGGCGGCACCGACACCGACACCGGCGCGCCAGGTGCCGGTGCCGCGCCCCCGGCAGATGTCGCATCGGCTCCCGATAGCCAGGGCCCGCACGTCTCCCTGCCGGTGTCGTTCGCAGTTGCCGACTGCTACGCGCTGCCCTTCCCCGACGCGTCCTTCGACGTCGTCCACGCCCACCAGGTTCTCCAGCACCTGTCGCGGCCGGTCGACGCCCTCGTCGAGATGCGGCGCGTCTGCCGTCCCGGCGGGATCGTCGCGGCCCGCGACAGCGACTACGCGGCGAAGACCTGGTACCCGGCGAACCCCGGGCTCGACCGCTGGCTCGCCCTCTACCGGAGCGTCGCGCGGCGCAACGGCGCGGAGCCCGACGCGGGGCGCCACCTCCTCGCCTGGGCTCGCGCCGCGGGCTTCGCCGAGGTCCGTGCCTCGGCCTCGACCTGGTGCTTCGCGACCGACGCAAGCCGTGCGTGGTGGGGCGGGCTGTGGGCCGAGCGCGTCCTGTCCTCCGCGCTCGCCACCCAGCTCCTCGAGTACGACCTCTGCTCGCCCGAGGAGCTCGAGGACCTCGCGACGGCGTGGCGGAGCTGGGCCGTCGAGCCGGACGGCTGGTTCGCCGTGCTCCACGGCGAGGTGCTCTGCACGCCCTGACCGCACAGCCGGCCGTGGCGCAGGGCG
>DAHWHN010000075.1 GCA_027335685.1 Acidimicrobiaceae bacterium | reverse complement strand
TCAGGTCCACGCGCGGCGAGCAGCGGGCCCGCGACGAGCACGACGGCACACGCAGCCGCGTGCAACCGACCGCGCAGCAGTGGCCGCGGCGGCTCCCCGGCGATCACCCCCCGCGCCGGGCGGGATGCCCGTCGCCGGAGGCCAGCCGTGCGAGGTAGTCGTTGTACGCGGCGAGCTCGGGGTCGCGCTCTTCGAGGGCGCGGATCCGCGCCTCGTCGAGATCCGCGCCGGGCCCCGGGACGGCTCCGCCGACGGTCCCGTCGCCGCCGTCGCCAGCCGCACGGGCCGCGCGCGCGCGGCGCAGGCCGCGCGCGCCGACTGCGTCTGGGTCGTCGTGGACGAGGTTCCACCACACCACCGCGCCGAAGACCGCGAAGCACGGCCACTCCACGGAGTAGAGCCAGCCGAGGCGGTCACCGGCGAGGGCGATGGTGACCTGCCACCACGCAGCGAGCGCGCAGCCGGGGACCCAGATCGCGACGGCGACGTGGAGCAGCAGGGCCCGCCTCGACAGCCACCGCCCACGCACGCGCCAAGCGTACCGGTGCCCGGATCAGCCCTGGCCGTCGCGCCCGTCGTCCACGAGCGGGCCGGCGCCGGCGGCGGCTGGGCGCTCTGCGCGCACCGCCGCGACATCCCGCTCGATCTGGACGACAAGGTCCTGCGTCGAGGCGAACCGGAGCTGGCCGCGCACGCGCGTGCCGATCTCGACCCGGACGAGCTGGCCGTAGAGGTCGCCGTCGAAGTCGAGCAGGTGCGCCTCGAGCAGGAGCTCCCCGTCGTCGTAGTACGTCGGGCGCCGCCCGACCGAGATCGCCGCCGCGTGGCGCGACCCGTCGGCGAGCTCGACAGTGCCGGCGTAGACGCCGTCGTCCGGCAGCTCCACCGGTGCGCGTGCCGCGACGTTCGCCGTCGGGAAGCCGATGGCGCGGCCGCGGCCGTCGCCGCGGACGACGGTTCCGACCACCGTGGGATGCACCCGTTCGACGCTACCAGCGACCTCGCGCACCCTCGTGCGGACCGCGGCGCGGACCGCCCGCTCGACGTCGGGGCAGCCCGAGCCCTTGCCGAGCAGCACGAGATCGACCGTGCCGTCGAGCACCGCGCCGTACGCGACGAGCTGGACGCCCGGCGCGCGCGCGAGCAGCTCCGCCCGGACGGCACGCAGCGCCTCGGCGAGGACGTGCGCAGGACAGGGCACCGAGAGCGGACGGGCAGCGCCCGAGGCGCGTAGCACGTCGGGGAGGAGCCGGCGCCAGGACCACAGCGCGCTGCGCTCGGCCGGCTCGCTCGCGACGAGCACGCCCCGCACCTCGGGCCAACCGACGACGCGATCGCGCAGCAGCCGCTCGGTGCCCGCGGGCCACGAGCAGTCGAGGAGCAGCAGGGCCCGCCCCGCGAGAGGTGGGTGCGTGCCGCGCGCGTCGGCGACGTGCTCGACGCCGTCGGACTCGACGAGCTCGACCGGGGACGCCCCGGGCAGCTCCCGAGCGCAGCGGCGCGCGAGCTCCACCGCATCGGCGATCCCCGCCGTCGCGAGGAGCAACGTGGCCCCGCCGAGCTCACCGCCGACCGCCCCGCTCACCGCCCGGCGGCTCCCCCGGGCACGACACGGGCGGTGCGCCGGCCACCGGCGACATCCGCGGGAAGGGACCGCCAGGCTCGCGCCACGCCGGCGCAGCAGAGCACGACGACGACGGCCACGGTGGCGAACGGGACGACGGGATCGATCCCGAAGAGCGCGCCGCTCGCCGCGGCCGCGACCGCGGTCGCTGCCGTGCGCGCCGTCTCGACGCTGCCCTGCGCCGCGCCCTGGGCATCGGAGGCCACGGTGCGGGTGAGGACCAGCACCGCGGCAGGGGTGGCGACGACCGATCCGATCGCCTCGAAGGAGCAGAACACGAGCAGCAGGTCGACGCGGGGCAAGAGCGGGTACGCCGCGCAGAACGCCGCCGAGCAGGCGAGCGAGCCGATCGCGAGCAGCCTGCGGTCGCCGCGGCTCGCGAGCCGCCCGGCCGGCACCGACAAGATCGCGAAGGGCAGGGCGAACAAGGTCCAGGACAAGCCGACGTCGAACGACGTCGCGTGGCGGAGCGTCATGAGCAGCGTCCAGCAGGCTTCGTACGCGCCCGACAGCAGCCCGGTCGCGGCGAAGACGACGAGGACGCCCGCGAACGCGGCGCTCGGGCGGTTGCGGCTCCCCTCGACGAGATGGCCGAGCCCGGCGGGCGCACCTCCGGCGAGCAGCTCGAGCTCGAGAGCCTCGACACCGCCGTTGCTCGGGTCCGGCGGCCCGGTCCGAGCCGGCGGCACGACGGCGAGCACGGGTAGCGCCGCGGCGACGGCTGCTGCGGCGGCGGCCAGGAACAGCACGTCCATCCGCTGCTCGCCGGCGATGCTCCCGACGAGCGGCCCGACGGCCAGCGCGAGCATCTGGCTGCCGTAGAGCGCGCCGAACGCCGCGCCCCGCTCGGCCGGGTCGACCTCGGTCCCGATCGTCGCGGCGGAGGCGACCGTCACCGATCCCGCCCCGACGCCCTGCAGCGCGCGGAACACGATCGCGGGGAGCGCACCCGTGAACACGGCGAACCCGACGCTGCCGATCGCGAAGACCACCAGGCCGCCGAGCACGACAGGCCGCCTGCCGATGCGGTCGGAGAGCCGGCCGACCGGGTACTGGGTGACGACGCTCGCAGCGAAGTACGACGCCATGACGATGCCGACGATCGCCGGGTTCGCGCCGTGACGGCGCAAGTACGTCGGCAGCATCGGTAGGATCGCGCTACCGCCGACCCACAGCAGCATCGTCGCCGCCGACAGCGACATCACGAGCCGGCGCGAGCGGCGAGACGCGGGAAGCCCGAAGAGGTGGTGTCCGCTCACCAGGAGAGGCTAACGCCGCGCCGGCCGGCGCCCGGCCTAGCTCCGCGGCAGCCAGTGACAGGCCCGCTCGCGCGCCTCGAGCCAGCGCGCGTAGAGAGCCTCCCGGGTCGCGTGGCCCATCCGCGGCTCGTAGCGCCGCGCGCTCGACCGCAGAGCGCCCACCTCGTCGCGGCCGTTCCAGAGACCCGTGGCGATCCCGGCGGCGAACGCGGCGCCGAGGCCGGTCGACTCCCGGCGCGCGGCGACATCGACGGCGACCCCGGCGATGTCGGCCTGGAACTGCATGAGCCAGGAGTTCACGCTCCCTCCGCCGTCGACGCGCAGCTCGCCGACGTCGTAGCCGGGGCCGGCCATTGCCTCGAGCACGTCGCGGCTCTGGTAGGCGATCGCCTCGAGCGCCGCACGGGCGACGTGCGCGCGCGTCGTGCCCCGCGTCGTGCCGATCAGCATGCCCCGCGCCGAAGAGTCCCACAGCGGCGCGCCGAGGCCGGCGAGGGCCGGGACGAACCAGACGTCGTCGTTCGAGTCGAGGCTCGCCGCGAGCGCTTCGGTCTCGGCTGCGCTCTCGACGATCCCGAGACCGTCACGCAGCCACTGGACCGCGGCGCCGGTCGCGAAGATCGACCCTTCCAGCGCGTACTCCGTCGGCGCGCCGTCGAGGGTGCACGCGACGGTCGCGACGAGCGGGCCGCGCTCGGCCGGCGGCGCCGCCCCGACGTGCTGGAGGACGAACGAGCCCGTCCCGTAGGTGTTCTTCGTCTGCCCGGGCGCAAAGCAGGCCTGGCCGAACAGCGCAGCCTGCTGGTCGCCGACGACCGCCGCGACCGGGACGGAGCGACCTGCGAGCAGCTCTGCGGTGCACTCCCCGAAGACGTGCGCGCTCGGTCGGATCGACGGGAGCACCTCGGTCGGCACGTCGAACAGCGCGCAGAGCTCCTCGTCCCAGCGGGCACCGGCGAGGTCCATGAGCAGCGTGCGCGAGGCGTTCGTCACGTCGGTGGCGTGCACGCGCCCGCCCGTCATCTTCCAGACGAGCCACGAGTCGATCGTGCCGGCACAGATCCCGCCGCGTGCGGCCCGGGTGCGCGCGCCGTCGACGTGGTCGAGGATCCAGGCGATCTTCGTGGCGGAGAAGTACGAGTCGAGCAGAAGGCCCGTGCGGCTCGACACGAGCTCCCCGGCACCGTCGGCTGCGAGCCGTCGGCACAGCTCGGCCGTCCGGCGGTCCTGCCAGACGATCGCGGGGTGCAGCGGGGTGCCTGTCGCCCTGTCCCAGACGACCGCCGTCTCCCGCTGGTTCGTGAGGCCGATCCCGGCGACGTCCCCGGGGGCGAGGCCCGCCGTGTCGAGCGCCTCGGCCACGAGGGCGACGACACCGGCCCAGATCTGCTCGGGGTCGTGCTCGACGAGCCCGGGCGCGGGGAAGCTCTGCGCGACCTCGCCGTAGGAGCTCGCGACGACGGCACCCGAGCCGTCGACGACGAGGACCGTCGTTCCGGTGGTCCCCTGGTCGACCGCGACCACGTGGGACGGGGCTCCCACGGCCGTCAGTGGTTGTCCCGAGGCACCGCGTCGCCGCTCGAGCCGACGAGGAAGTCGAGGTCGCACCCCCGGTCGGCCTGCAGGACGTGGTCGACGTACAGGCGCGTCCAGCCCCGCGCGGCGACCGGGTCGGGCGCGGTCCACTCGGCCCGGCGACGGGCGAGCTCCTCGTCGGGCACCTCGATGTCCAAGCGGCGAGCCGCCACGTCGAGCACGACGACGTCGCCGGTCCGGACGAGGGCGAGCGGCCCGCCGGCCGCGGCCTCGGGCGCGACGTGCAGCACCACGGTGCCGTAGCCGGTGCCCGACATGCGCGCGTCGGAGATCCGGACCATGTCCGTGACGCCGTCGCGCAGGATCTTCGCCGGGAGCGGGAGGTTGCCGACCTCGGGCATCCCCGGGTAGCCGCGCGGGCCCGCGTAGCGGAGCACGAGCACGTCGTCCGCAGAGACCTCGAGCTCGTCGCTCTCGCTCGCCTCGAGGTAGTCCTCGAGCGAGTCGAACACGACCGCCCGACCCCGGTGGTGGAGCAGGTGGGCAGACGCGGCGGAGACCTTGAGGACCGCGCCGTCGGGGCAGAGGTTGCCGCGCAGCACCGCCGTCCCGGATCCGGGCGGCTGGACGGGATCCGCGATCGGGTGGACGACGTCGGGCCGCCAGGTCGTCGAGCCGGCCACCTGCTCGCCGATCGACACCCCGCTCACGGTGCGCGCGTCCTCGTGGAGCATGCCGGCCCGGGCGAGCTCGGCGAGCACGACGGGAAGCCCCCCGGCGTCGTAGAAGTCCTCCATCAGCCAGTTGCCCGACGGCATCAGGTCGACGAGCAGCGGGACATCTGCCGCCAGCCGGTCGAAGTCCTCGAGCGCGAGCCGGACCCCGACGCGCCCGGCGACGGCGACGAGGTGGATGACCGCGTTCGTCGAGCCGCCGATCGCGGCGTTCGCCCGGATCGCGTTCTCGAACGCCGCACGCGTCAACACCTCGCTCGGCCGCGGCGCGCCGGCGCGCACCATCTCGACGATCCGCTGCCCGGCGAGCTGCCCGACACGCAGCCGGCCGGCATCGGCGGCCGGCACGGCCGCCGAGCCCTTCAACGACATCCCGAGCGCCTCGGCCATGCACGCCATCGTCGACGCGGTGCCCATCGTCATGCAGTGGCCGTTCGAGCGGTTCATGCACGTCTCCGCCTCGAGCAGGTCCTCGGCCGACAGCCGACCCGCCCGGTGCTCCTCGGTGAGGCGCCAGACGTCGGTGCCCGAGCCGATGTCGCGGCCGTGCCAGCGCCCGCGCAGCATCGGACCGCCGGTGACGAGGATCGCCGGCATGTCGACGCTCGCGGCGCCCATGAGCATCGCAGGGGTCGTCTTGTCGCATCCCGACAGCAGGACGACGCCGTCGAGGGGGTTCGCCCGCAGGCTCTCCTCGACCTCCATCGCCATCAAGTTGCGGTAGAGCATGGCGGTCGGCCGCAGCAGCGTCTCGCCGAGGCTCATCGTCGGGAACTCGAGCGGGAACCCCCCCGCCTGCCAGACCCCCCGCTTGACCGCCTCGGCCACACGGCCGAGGTGGGAGTTGCACGGCGTCAGCTCGGAGGCGGAGTTCGCGATGCCGATGACCGGACGGCCGTCGAAGACCTCCGGGGTGAACCCTTCGGCCCGGACCCACGACCGGTAGAGAAAGCCGGTCCGCCCGCCCGAGCCGAACCACGCCGCGCTGCGCCGCCCGCCGTTGCCCACACCGCTCACGCCCACGTCCCCCCTCGATCTCGCCGTGCCGCCACGTCTCCCACCGCCCTCACCGCCGCGTGCCCGACGCCTTGGCGGTGGCTGCAGGAGTCGCCGACGCGCCAGGGTAGTAGCGCTCGAGGATCGACAGCCCGAGCTCGGCACGCCGCACCCGCTCCCGGGCCGTCGCCTCGGCTACTGCCGCGAGATGGCCGCCGGAGGGGTAGATCCCCGGCGCGTTGCGCACGGTGAACTTGAGGTGCACGGGCGCCGCGACCCGGACCAGATCGGGGATCTCGTAGTGGCGGACGACACCGCCGAAGTCGTCGGCCGCCTCGACGTAGACGTCGAGCGGGACCGACACCGCAGCACGGATCGCCGCGATCTGCGCGAGGGAGAGGTCGACGGGAAGGTTGATCGTCGTCGCGCCGAGGTCCTCGACGACGCGCGCCGTCGCCGGGTTGCACACCGGAAGGGAGCTCGAGATCTTGAGCACGAGGTCCTCGGGCAGCTCGCCGCGGGCTCTCATCGTCCCGAGGACGTAGAGGAGACCGAGGTCGGCGACGAGCACGCTGCGGACCCCCCGCTCGCACCCGCGCCGGACGTCCTCGACCGCGTAGACGACCTGGTCCGCCCCGCGCAGCGAGCCGGACGCGACACGGCCCGACGGCGTCGTCGCCTGGACGCCGACGTCCCACGCGGCGCGTGGCCCGACGAAGAGCGAGACCTCGACGCCCCAGGTCCGACCGAGCTCGACCATCTCGGCGGTCTCGCCGGCCGTCAGCATCATCAGGCCGCTCCCCTGGCTCACCCTGTGGACCGGGACCCGGCGCGCGGATGCCTCGTCGAGGACCGCGCGCAGAGCTGCCGGGCCCTCGACCGAGGGGATCTCGACACGCCACTGCGCGCCGTCGGCGAAGCGCAGTGGCGAGGAGGGCAGCTCGCCGGGATCGCCCGCCGGCAGCCCGAGGGACGCGAGCACACGCCGCGTCGCGGCGATCCCATCCGGACCCGAGGTCGCTCCCATCTCCCACACTGCCGCCATCGAGCCCCCTACCTGCCGACCTTGCGCCACCGTAACGCACCGCCACCGGGCGGGCAGGACCTCGGCGCCGGCAACCGGCCGTTCGAGGGCGAGGGCGAGGGCGAGGGCACGACCTTGACGCCTCCGCGGGGCGTCGGTAGCATCCCGAAAGCAAGCGAAATCGTTTTCGTACGACTATGCGTCTGGTCAGCCCGGCACAGCGTGCCGAGGTGGCGCTCGCTTGGTCGACGACGGCCGGCCGCGTCGACGCGGCGGGAAGGGACTCTGCCGTGAGCCAAGGACCCGTCGCACCCGTCGCAACCGAGCGGCTCGCCGTCGCCCCGCTCGCGCACGGCCGCGTGCGCCTCGGCGACGGCTTCTGGGCGGCGCGCCAGCAGACGAACCGCAGCGTCACGATTCCCTACGGCATCGCCATGCTCGAGCAGAGCGGGACCCTCGAGAACCTGCGCGTCGCAGCCGGCTCCTCGAAGGCCGCCTATGCGATGCCACTGTTCCGGGACTCGGACCTCTACAAGGTCCTCGAGGCGATCGCGTGGGAGCGGGCCCACGGCGTCGACGACGCGCACGAGAGCTTCTTCGCCTCGAGCACCGCGCTGCTCGCGGCCGCGCAGGAGGCCGACGGCTACCTGAACTCCTACGTCCAGGTCGTCGAGCCGGGCAGGCGCTTCGCGAACCCCGCGATGGGGCACGAGCTCTACTGCGCCGGCCACCTCATCCAGGCAGGCGTCGCGGACGCGCGCACCGCCGGACCGACGGCGAGCAGACCGACGTCGCTCGGCCAGGTCGGCCACCGATTCGCCTCCTACCTCGTCGATGCCTTGGCGGGCGAGCACGCGTCGTTCGTCCCCGGACACCCGGAGATCGAGACGGCACTGGTCGAGCTGTACCGGACCGACGGCGACCGGCGCCTGCTCGACCTCGCCGCGGACCTGCTCGCCCGGCGCGGGCGCGGCACGCTCCGCTGGCACAACTTCGCGCCCTCGTACTTCCAAGACGACGTTCCCGTCGAGCACGCGACAGCCATCCGCGGTCACGCGGTCCGCGCGCTCTACCTGCTCGCCGGCGCCACCGACGTCTACACCGAGACGGGTGCCCCGTCGCTGCTCGCGTCGATCCTCGCCCAGTGGTCGGACATGACGTCGTCGAAGACCTACCTCACCGGCGGCGTCGGCTCGCGTCACGAGGGCGAGTCGTTCGGCGACGCGTTCGAGCTCCCACCGGATCGCGCCTACTGCGAGACCTGCGCCGCGATCGCATCGGTGATGTGGAACTGGCGCCTTCTCCTGCTAACCGGAGACGCAAAGTACGCCGAGCTCATGGAGCGGACCCTCTACAACGGGTTCCTCGCCGGCGTCGGGTTGGACGGTACGAGCTTTTTCTACGTCAACCCGCTGCAATCGCGGACGCCATCGGCACGCCAGCCCTGGTATGACTGCGCGTGCTGCCCGCCGAACGTCATGCGCCTGCTCGCGAGCCTCGAGCACTACCTCGTCACGTCCTCGGCCTCCGGCGTCCAGGTCCACCAGTACTTCTCCGGCAGGCTCAGCCTGGACGGCGAAGCCGTCGCGGGCACGGGGCCGCTCGAGCTCGAGGCGTGGACGGACTATCCCCACGGCGGGACCTTCACCCTCCGCGTCGTCGACGCACCCGGGAGCCCGGTCGAGATCGCCATCCGGATCCCGTCCTACACCTCGGACGTCTCGCTGAGCCTCGGGGGCAAGCCGCTCGGCGTCGAGCCCGACGAGCTCGGCTACGCGCGCATCCGCCGCAACTGGGCGGCCGGCGACGAGATCGCGCTCGCCATCGCGTTGCGGCCGCGTACGGTGTACGCGTCGGACCAGGTCGACGGCGCACGCGGCTGCGTCGCGTTCGAGCGGGGCCCGCTCGTGTACTGCCTCGAGGGCGTCGACGTCGCCGCGGCGGCGCGCGGCCGAGACGGTGTCGGCCTTGCCGGGTTCGCCGCCGACCCGCTCGCGCGCGTCGGCGAGTCCCGGTCCGTCGAGATCGCAGGCGAGCGTGTCGTGTCGCTACGCGTGCCCGGGCATCTCCACCGTCCCGGCACGCCCCCCTGGCCCTACGGGGAGGACCGTGCGGCGCTCGGGGCGACAGCCGGGGACGCCGGCGCGACCGAGGCCGTCGAGGTGGGCGCGGTTCCCTACTACTGCTGGGCGAATCGCGGACCCTCGGACATGCGCGTCTGGATCCCGGCGTCCGGCGCGGGCCGTGCCAGTATGTAGCGAGTATGGCGCGATCGTCGGGTCCCGAACGCCGCGCGGCGTCCATGCCGTCCGGAGGTGGGCTCCCGGCCAGGCGGAAGACCGCCCCGACGATCTCCGACGTCGCCGCGCTCGCTGGCGTCTCGACCGCGACCGTCTCGAAGTCGCTGAACGGGCGCACGGGGATCAGCCCCGCGACACGGGCCAAGGTCGTCGCCGCCGCCGAGCAGCTCGGCTTCCGCTCCAGTGCCATCGCGCAAAGCCTGCTCAGCGGGCGCAGCTACACCGTGGGCCTCATCACGAACGACAGCTTCGGCAGGTTCAGCATCCCGGTCATGCTCGGCGCGGAGGATGCCCTCCAGGCGGGCCAGATCGCCGTGCTGCTCTGCGACGGCCGGGACGACCCGATCCGCGAGCAGCACTACGTCCGCACGCTCGCCGCCCGCCGGGTCGACGGGATCGTCGTCACCGGCCGGCGAGCCGATCCCCGCCCGCCCGTCACCCTCGACTTCCCGATCCCCGTCGTCTACGCGATGTGCGAGTCGACGGACCCGCGCGACGCATCGATCCTCCCCGACGACGAGCAGGGCGGACGGCTCGCCGTCGAGCACCTCCTCGCGACGGGACGCCGGTCCGTCGGACACGTCACCGGACCCTCAGACTTCCGCGCGGTCCGCCTCCGCACGGCCGGCGCGACCGGCGCGCTCGCCCGGGCCGGTCTCGAGCTCGCTGGGGGCGCACCGCTCCACGGGCCGTGGAGCGAAGAGTGGGGCCGCCAGGCGGCGACGATCCTGCTGCGTGCCCAGGACGACCTCGACGCCGTGTTCTGCGGGAGCGACCAGATCGCCCGCGGCGTGGCCGAGGGCCTCCAGGCGGCCGGACGCAAGATCCCCGGCGACGTGGCCCTCGTCGGTTTCGACAACTGGACTGTCATGACCGACGCGTGCCGGCCACCGCTCACGACCGTCGACATGAACCTGCCTCTGGTCGGCAAGCGCGCGGCCGAGACCCTCCTCGCCGCGATCGACGGTCGGGCCTCCTCGGGTACCGAGCTCGTCCCCTGCCGCCTCGTCGTGCGCGAGTCGACGAGGGTCTGACGGCGTCGCATGCCCGTCCGACGAGACGCGCACCTCGTGGCTCGACGGTCGGGCGCTAGCCCTTCACCGCGCCCGACAGCAGCCCGCGGACGTAGAACCGCTGCAGTGCGGCGTAGACGATGACACAGGGGACCATGGCGATGACCGCGCCCGCGGTCAGGTAGCCGAAGTTGACGCCGCCGTAGGTCGTCCCCGTCTCGACGTTCGACAGCGCCACGGGCAGGGTGTAGACGCTCGAGCTCGTGAGGAACGTGAGCGCGCCGAGGAACTCGGTCCACGCGAAGAGGAACGCGAAGAGGAACGACGTCGCGATGCCGGGCATGACGATGGCGCGCAGCACCCGCGTGAGCGTGGCGAGGACCGACGCGCCGTCGACCCGGGCCGCGTCGACGATCTCGTCCGGGACCTGGGCGAAGGTGTTCCGCATGATGTAGATGCCGAACGGCAGGTTGAACGCCGTGTAGAACAGCCAGAGCCCGACCAGGCTGTTGAGCAGGTGGAGGTCGTGGAGCTCGAGGAACAGTGGCGTCAGCACCGCCTGGAACGGCACCATGAAGCCGACCAGGACGACCGCGAACACGACGCCGGAGCCCCGGAACCGGAAGCGGCCGAAACCGTAGCCGGCGAGGGTGGCGATGACCGTCGTCAGCAGTGCCGTGGCGAGCGAGACGACGAGGCTGTTCACCACGTTGCGCACCACGTCGTCCGAGCCGACGAGCAGGGACCGGTAGTTCTCGATCCCGAGGTGCGAGAAGATGGCGAGCGAGGGTGGCGAGGTGATCTCCTGCGTCGGCTCGAACGACCGCAGCACCTCCCACAGGAGCGGCACCACGAAGATCGCGCTGATCAGGCAACCCGCGGTGACGTAGAACACCGTCCCCGTCTGGCGGCGCCGGCCGCCGACACGGTGGGACCGCTCGCCCCGGCGACGGGCTGGCGCGACGACCTCAGACATCGTCTGACCGCAGGATGCGGAACTGCACGAAGGTGATGAGGCCGACGACGACGACGAGCACGACCGCCATCGCGCTCGCCGCGCCGACGTGCATCGCCGTGTTGAAGGTCTCGTAGATCTCCATGACGAGGCTGACGGTGCTCGTTCCCGGACCCCCGTCGGTGATGATGTAGAACTGGTTGAACGCGAGGACGGAGCCGACGACCGAGATGATCAGGCTCAGTGCGATCGACCGCCGCAGCAGCGGGATCGTCACCATCCGCTCCTTCTCCCACCACGTCGCTCCGTCGACGTCCGCGGACTCGTAGAGCTGCTCGGGGATTCCCTGCATCCCGGCGAGCAGCAGCATCATCGTGAAGCCCGACGCGAGCCAGACCACGAGCACGCAGATCGCGACGAGGGCGAGGTTCGCGTTCTGGACCCAGATCGTGTTGATGCTCGCGAGGTGGAGCTTCGCGAGCACGACGTTCACCGTCCCGTAGCCGGGCTGCAGCTCGACCTCCGCGAGGAAGCTGAGCGTCGTCAGCCCGACGATGTAGGGCAGGAACACGCACGTCCGGAAGATCGACGCGCCCGGCCTGTTGGACCGCACGAACACCGCGAGCAGGTAGCCGAAGACGAGGATCGGGATCGTCACGATCCCGGTGTACTCGAGCGTGAAGACGATGGACTGCAAGAACACGGAGTTGTGCGGCAGGGCCGTGTAGTTCGCGAGCCCGATGAAGTGGTACGGGCCGATGAGCGGCCAGTTCGTCAAGGAGATGTAGACGCAAAAGCCGAGAGGGAACAAGATGAAGACCGCGACGAGCACGATCGACGGCGAGACGAGCGCCCATCCCGCACGCGCCTCGAGGCGCTCACGACGCGTCCGCGGCGCGCGCCTCGGCGCTGGCACGCCCGCCCTTCCTCGATGCCCGCGCGTCTCGGCCCCTGCGACCGCGCCTCCGGACATTGCCAGCTCCCCCCTTTCTCGACGACCGCCGCCGCGTCGGCGTCCGGTTCTCCGATGCCCAGCTGACCCCACGCACCCGCCGGGTCGAGGATCTCGCCGGTAGCGGCTCACCCCGGGGACCGGTGCCACGACCTCACCGCCGAAACCTCGCGGGCCGCCACCTTCCAGTCAAGGCATCCCCGCCGCGCGTCCGCACGCTCGACGGGGATGCCCGGCCTGCTCCCCTGCTCGGACTAGGAGTCCGCGGACGCGAGCGTCGACTGGAACGACGCCTGACCCGACGACAGTGCACCGTTCAGGTTGCCGTCGTAGACGGCTTCGCTGAACATCTTGATCCACGGCGAGCCGGGCGCGTTGAACAGCTCGTTGTAGGCAAGGGTGTACTCGACCGAGCCGTACTTGAGCGTGTGGAGCGCCACGGCGTCGTACGGGTACTTCGCGAGGAACGACGGCGTCAGGATGTCGCTGCGGACGGGTGTGTCGCCGAGGGCCGGGTACTGCTCCTGCTGGCTCCTGGCGAGGAACCACTTGACCACCTCCCAGGCGCCCGAGGGGTTCGAGGCGCCGGCGGGGATGACGAAGTCGTCGCCGCCGTCGAAGGTGCTCCCGGGCCCGCCGTTCTCACCGGGGAGCGGCGCGTCCGCGAACTCCGACTTCGGCATCGACTTGAGATAGGTCGTGACGAAGCCGTAGTCGCCGGGGAGCATCCCGATGTTGCCCTTCGCGAAGTCGTCACCCCAGGTCGATCCGCTCTGCGCGAGGTCGGCGTGTGGCGCCATCTTCCCGGCCCAGATCTGGCGGTAGACCCCGAGCAGGGCC
>DAHWHN010000066.1 GCA_027335685.1 Acidimicrobiaceae bacterium | reverse complement strand
CCTGACCATAGCTGCGGGCAGCGGGGGCATCGAAGGCAATGGCGTCGAAAGTCACCTCGACCTGCTGCGGGCGAGCTTGTCGACGCGCCGGTTCGTCACCGGTCGAGGCGAGATGCGGCCCGGCGGTAAGTTCGGCGAGGGTGATGGAACAGATCGCGGCCTCGTCGGGGAGTGCCGAAGCGACGGTGGGAACGACCGACCGCCACGACGGCGGCGACGACCTGACCGTAGCTACGGGCGGCTGCGGCGTCGAAGCCAATGGCGTCGAAGGTCGCCTCCACTTGCTGCAGGCGAGCTTGTCGACGCGCCCGTTCGTCACCGGTCGAGGCGAGATGCGGTCCGGCGGTCAATTCGGCCAGGGTAACGGCGCAGATCGCGGCCTCGCCAGGGAGTGCCGTGACGACGGCTGGGTCATCCCAGTCGATGACCACAGACGTGTCGAGCAGGCCGACCGACATCTACAGGCTCTGATCGACGATCCGATCGAGGTCTGCCCTGAACTCCCCGAGGTCGACATGCGGGCCGGCAGCTCCGAGCGCAACGAGGTCCGCCCTCGCGACGAACCTCCGTCGGGGCGGCGCAATCGGACGGAGCTCGGCCACCGGGACGCCATTGCGCGTCACGACGAAGGTTTCCCCGGCTGCCACCGCGTCGATCACCTTGGCGTTGTCGTTGCGCAGCTCCCGCTGCGCGATGGTCCGGGTCATCGACGCCACTGTAGCACTCAGAGCTACAGATCGCTACAACCCAGCTCCGCGCGTGGCCGGAGTCGTTCTCGCAGGTCCCCCAGGTTCGCAGACGGGTGTCTGCGGCCTACTTCCTTGTCACGGCGCGAGATCTCTCGCTGCGCTCCCGTTTGCCAGGTGACCAACTGGTCGCTGCGGGTGGGTCGAGAGCGCTCCGTCGAAGCATGTTCGCTGCCACCCGCAGGGGGAGCGGTTCACTCTGCGCGGACTGGCTGAGGGTGTGGGGCCGTCGATCGCGCACTGGGGAACGATGCGACGGGCTGAGTTCCGGGCTGTGTTCAACCTTGGGGTTGAACACAGGGCAACAGCAAGGTACGGTTCGATTCAACCGAGTAGTTGAGGAGGACTGATGGCCGCGCAGGCGATCGTGAGGGTGTTCTCGGCCTTGGCCGACGAGACGAGGCTCGACATCGTGACCCGTCTCGCCAGTGGTGACGAGACGTTGAGCGAGCTGGCTGAGCACTACGACATGTCGATCCAGGCGGTGTCGAAGCATCTCGCGGTGCTCGAGGACGCAGGAGTCGTGTCCCGCCGACGCGAGGCGCAACGGCGACCGGTCCGATTGGAAGCGGAGGTGTTCGACCTCATGACCAAGTGGATCGAGCGGTACCGACAGAACGCCGAGGCGGGTTGCCAGCGCCTGGACCAGCTGCTCGTCCGACTCGCCGACCAGACTCCCGATAACGACCAAGGAGCAGCCACATGACGACCACGACCAAGCGAGAAGCCGAGATCACCATCGGCGACACGATGCCGACCATCATGATCGTCCGGGAGTTCGACGCACCCGCCACGGCGGTGTTCCGGGCACATGCCGCACCCGAGCTCTTTGTGCGATGGGTCGGCCCCGAGAGCCTCGACTCCTCCCGCGTCGACCGGTGGGACTGCCGAACCGGCGGCGAGTGGCGCTACGTCTCTGTTCGAGGCGACGAGGAGCACTGGTTTCGGGGTTGCTTCCACGAGGTCCGACCCGACGAGCTCATCGTCCAGACCTTCACCTACGAGCCGGTGGCCGACAACGTGTCTCTCGGGCGTTTCGTGTTCGAGGACCTCCCAGGGGGCCGTTGCCGGCTCACCGCGACGTCGCTGGCCGACAGCTTCGAGGCCCGTGACGCGTTCGTCAGGAGCGGCATGGAGGTCGGTGTCCGGGATGGCTACCGCAAGCTCGACGCCCTCCTCGCCCGATGACGGCGCGCGCTGCGGCCGAGGACGCGGGGAGCACGGCATGGGAGAGCTGATCGTCGACTTCATCACCTCCCTGGACGGCTATGGATCGGCGGAAGGGTGGCCGGGGTGGTGGGGCCTCGAAGGCCCCGAGTACCTCGGGTGGCTCGGCGAGCGACCCGAGTCCACGCTGCTCATGGGTGCGGCCACGTACCGGCTGATGTCGGGCTTCGCCGCCGGCGTCAACCCGGCGGGGATCGACGAGTTCTCCACCGAGGCGGAAGCCGCCAACGCAGGACTGACCGATGCGTCGAAGGTGGTGTTCTCATCCACCCTCGAAGAACCTCTCACCTGGGCGAACACGACCCTCGTGCGCCGCGACGCGGTCGAGGCGGTGCGGGCGATGAAAGCGGATGGTCCGGGCGTCTTGAGCACGATCGGCAGCATCAGCCTGTGCCGGTCGCTGCTGCGAGCTGGGCTTGTCAACCGGTTCCGGGTTGTGACGTTCCCGGTCATCACCGGCGCCACCGGCCGTGAGCGCATCTACGACGGCTACCCCGACGTCGCCCTCGACATGATCACCGCCAGAACGTTCGATCAACAGATCCAGCTCGTAGAGTACCGCCCACGGGTCCTCGACCACCTCCCGCTCGAGGTCACAGCGTCAAGCCCGAGATCGGCGCGCGGTCGTCGGGGCTCCGATTGACGAGCCGGGCCGAGGAGGTCCACCGCGCCCGCCCGCACAGAGCAAGGCCAGCCTTCTCGCCAAGGTGGGCTCGTCTCGCGACGACGTGAGCGGGATCGGAAATCCGGCTCCTCGCGAACGAGGGTTGATCCCAGGTAGGTCCTGGTGAGACAGAGGGTCGAGCGCGAGGTGGCCCCCGGCTCCCAGCTTCGGTTCTTGCCAGATTCGAAAAGGAGCCGAGGACCGTGTCCGACCGTATCAACCTGTCCCTTCGTCGCGTCGACATGGTGGCGTTCAAGACGATCGACGAGGAGGGCCGCCGAGGTCGTGCACGTCTGCGAGCGGGAGGGCTGCGAGCAGAGAACCTTCGACGAGCGCTTCTGTGGGATCGGCCGGGAAGGGGCGAGCGAGCAAGCGTTGGCGTTCTTCGCGGACCTGGCGAGAGGCAGGGCAACAAGGGCCGTGGCACGCGATCTCGGCGTGGCTGAGCACGACCTGCGCCTCGCGGTCGGGACGACGCGACGTGCCGCCAACGAGCGGCGCCGGGGGCGCCTCGGGACACATCTCGCGATCGACGAGTCGAGCCTCGAGAAGGGCGTCATCGACGCGACGATCTTCTCCGATCGAGAGCGCGGCGTCGTGGTCGACGTCGGCCCGGGCAGAGACGGTGCGGTCGTCTGGGCCGTCTGTGGGCTCGACGGCGACCAGGAGCGCAAGGCGGTCACCGTCGTCACGATGGACTGCCACGCCCCCTATTGCGACGTCGTCCGCTTGGCCTTCCCGAACGCGGCGATCGTCGCGGACGCCTCCTGCCTTCCTCGCCAGGTCAACCACGCCCTCGCCGAGGTGCGCAGAGCCGCCTGGAACCGCCTGCGCAAGGCGGGGGGCAAGGGCAAGCTGGCCAGGTGATGAACGACGCCCGCTACGGCCTCGCACGGGCGAGAGACGAGCTCATGGCCGACACGAGCAAAGAGGGGCTCGCCAACACAGCGCGGTCGAAGCGGCCCGTGGCGCCGATCCGGACCTCGCGTATGGCTCGCAGCTGAAGGAGGCCGTCCGGGCGGCCACGGCGATTGCCAGGACCGGCAACGTCGCGCTCTTTCGCGCAGCGCTCGAGCTGTTCGACGCGCCCTGCCGCGGATCAGGGCTCAAAGCCTTTGGCACCCTGGCCCGCAGCTTGCGCACCTGGCGGGGCGAGATCTTCGACTACGCAGTGACCGGCGGCGCGTCGAACGGCTTCACCGAGGCGCTCAACCACCTCGTGGAGAACCAGAAGCGCCAGGCACACGGCGACCGCTCCTGGCTCGGGTTCCGCGGACAGATCCTCTGGTGCTTCGGGGAGGCACGTCACAGCGTGTCGCCTCGTCCTCCCGTCCAGTACTCTCCACGTGTTCCAACTCCATGGCGATGCCACCCGCGAGAGTGGCAGCGAAGGCCATCGTCAGATCGGTGTCGAGGTAAAACGGACAGAGCAGTTCCTGCGTAGAGCTCAGTTCATCGGTCACAGAACATCACGGTAGGCGGCGTTGCGGCCCGTTGCCTGCTGTTGGTCGATCCGCTCACCGCGCCGGGGTCGCCGCCAGGCTGGTGTCACTTCGCGGCGGTGCGATTTCGGCGATCCCATACTCGCCCATGGCACGGTGCTGACCGCTACAGCATGTCTGTACCGGCCAGCGACCACGACGTTTGTGGTCTCTGTGTGGTCTGACGCCACTTGTGGACAACACAAAGTGCCGCTGAGCTGGTCGGGAAGGCGGGATTCGAACCCGCGACCTCAGCGTCCCGAACGCTGCGCGCTAACCAAGCTGCGCTACTTCCCGTGGGGTTCTCGGTTCAGGCCGTCCCCGGGCACGATGCTAGCCGATCGCGCCTCGACGACGACCTTGGCGATGCGGCGTCGGTCCATCCTCGTCACGCGGTAGCTCCAGCCGTCGCGCTCGAGGACCTCGCCCTCGCTCGGGATGTGCCCGAACGCGTCGAACAGGTACCCGCCGAGGGTGACGTACTCGCCGTCGGGGATCGACGCGCCGATGCTCGCCCGGACCTCGCCGACGCCGCACGAGCCGTCGACGAGGAAGCGCCGCGGGTCGATGCGGACGACGGCTGGGCTCACCGAGCGGTCGAACTCGTCCCGGATGTCGCCGACGAGCTCGCTCACGAGGTCCTTGATCGTGAGGACGCCGGCGAAGCCGCCGTGCTCGTCGACCACGACGGCGAAGCCGCGGCGCCGGACGCGCATGTCCGCGAGGACCTCGAGGGCGGAACGGGACTCCGGGACGAGGTAGGGAGCCCGCACCCTCCCGGTCACGTCGAGCGACGCCGGCACGGCGGTGCCGTCCCCCTCGGTCCCCGGCGCGCCGCGCCCGCCTGCCTCGTCGAGGTGGAAGAGGTCCTTCACGAACAGCACCCCGAGCAGGCGGTCGAGGTCCCCCTCGTAGACGGGGAAGTGGCTGTGGCCCGAGCGCAGGACGGCGCGCGCGACGTCCGCGAAGTGCACGGGCGCAGGGAGCGCGTCGACGTCGACCCGCGGCGTCATGAGGTCGCGCACCGTCGCCTCGCGCAGGGCTGCGAGCCCACGGTTGATCTGCTGCTCCTGCTCCGAGGGTGGCGGCTCGAGTGCGGCAGGAGCGCTCCGGCGCAGGGCCGAGAGGCGCACGGCTCCCGCCGGTGGTCAGCTCGCGGCGGCGATCGAGAGCGGCGTGTACGACTCGTCGTAGAACGTGCCGCCCCCCACGAGCGCTTCGACGGCCCGCCGGATGCGGATCGGGTCGAGAGGCTTGACCAGGTAGCCCTCTGCTCCGGCGCGCCGCGCGAGGAACACGTCCGCGCGGCGGTCGAGCAGGAGCAGCACCGGCACGTGCGGGATGCGCCCGCCGGACTGCTCGAGCTTGAGGTCCATCGCGATCGCGATCCCGCCCATCGACTGGACCTGGCAGTCGCTCACGACGAGGTCGGGCGGGTCGGCCAGCACGGCCGGCCGCACCAGCGCTCCGGAGCGCAGCTCGACGATCTCGGTCTCGCCGTCGTCGACCACAGCCCGGACCTCGGCGATGACGCTGCTCGCGTCACTCACGATCACCAGCTTGCTCACGTTCCCAAGGTAGCTCGCCTCCGGCGAGGTGGCGAGCGACCGCCTCCAGCCCCTGCATGTCGTGGACGTCCCCGTCGAGGATCGGCACGGTGATGACGCGCGCGCCGCGAGCGGCACCGGCGAGCGACGCGACGTACGCCGCCTCTCGGGTGGCGACGGCGTCCATCTCGGCGAGGTTCGCGCGCAGCGCGCTCCACGCGTCGGCGTCGGGGACCGCCCGCGGGCGCGGCGCGGGTACCGGCGCAGGGGCCGGCGCGGCACCCTGGCGCAGCGCCGAGCCGAAGCCCGGCTGGCAGCGGTTGACGACGACGGCGTCGAGGCCGTGGCCCGAGGCGGCGAGCTTGCGGGCGAAGAACATCGCCTCGTCGATCGAGTCGCGTCGCGGTGCCGCGACGACGACGAAGCCGGTCTCCTTCTCGGCGAGCAGGGTCTCGACGCGCGCGGCGCGGTC
Source organism: Acidimicrobiaceae bacterium (assembly GCA_027335685.1). Classification (GTDB taxonomy): domain Bacteria; phylum Actinomycetota; class Acidimicrobiia; order Acidimicrobiales; family Bog-793; genus JAJZCK01. The sequence goes on along the minus strand of DAHWHN010000066.1, from coordinate 9,535 downwards.
CCGGAAGCCCTCCTCCATGCCTTCGAAGGCCTGGAAGAACGCGATCGTGTCCTCGACGATCTCGCTCCCGGCCACCTTCGAGAGGGTCCGGAGCAGGAGCTGGGTCGCGACGCTCATCGCGCGCAGGTACGCGCGCCCAGGCGTGAGCAGCAGCCGGAAGATCCGGTTGTCGAGGAAGCCGGCCAGCCGCCGGGGCGCGTCCAGGAAGTCGAGGGCGTTGCGCGTCGGCGGCGTGTCGACGACGACGAGGTCGAAGTCTCCCGTCTCGTGGAGCTCGAAGAGCTTCTCGGTCGCCATGTACTCCTGGGTGCCGGACAGCACCGAGACGAGGTTCGCGTAGAGGCGGTTGGCGAGGATCCGCTCGGCCTGGGCGGCGTCGCGTGCGTAGCGCCCGACGAGGTCGTCGAAGGTCCCCTTCGCGTCGAGCATGACGGCGGACAGCTCGCCCGGCCACGGACCCGGGATGCGGTGCGGGACGTTCGCGACGTCGAGCGCACCAAGGGCGTCCGCGAGCCGGCGCGCCGGGTCGATCGTGACGACGCAGGCCCGCAGGCCCGCGCCGGCGGCGAGCAGGCCGATCGCGGCCGCCGTCGTCGTCTTGCCGACACCACCCGAACCGCAGCACACGACGACGCCGCGCGACCCGAGGAGCTCGAGGAGCCCCCCGGGCGCGGGCTCGCGCGCTGCGCCGTCGCGTCCCTCGCTTGCTGCGGGCACGTCTGCGGGGTCGCTCACGGGAGTGCCGCGATCCCGTCCGTGAGCGAGGAGGCGAGGATCTCGATCTCGGGGCCACCGAGGTCCACGCTGAACAGGTACGGAAGCGTCACGAGCGGGAGGGGGAGCTCGCGGGCGAGGCGGGCGACCTGGCCGGCCTGGAGCTGCTGGCGCGTCGAGCGGAAGGCCGCGGCGCGCGCGAGGCGTTCGGCGTCGTCCCTGCTCGGCGGCGGGACCCCGGCTGCACGGGCCGCTTCGACGGGGTCGGCGTCGAGGTGCTCGAGGACCGGGTAGCAGCCGTTCACGACGACCGGTCCGAGGTGGACGCCGACCTCGTCCTCCAGACGGTAGGCGGTCTCGATCGCCTCGTTGACCGGCGTCTCCTCGGGCGCTGCGACGAGCAGGACCTGGCAGCGCCGCGCGTCGGCGAGCATCTCGACGACCTGCTCGGCCTGCGAGCGCAGCGCACCTCCGCGTGCCGCGTCGGCGAGGCCGCTCGAGCTCGTGAGGAACGTGAGCGCGTGACCCGTCGCAGGTGCGTCGACCACGACGAGGTCGGCCGAGCGGTCTCGCTCGATCTGCTTGACCCGGGCAAGCACGAGCATCTCGCGCAACCCCGGTATCGCCGTCGCGACCACGTCGAGGGCCCCGGTCTGGACGAGACGCCGCGAGACGCGACCGAGGCCGTGGTCGCCCAGGTACTGCAGCAGCGCGGCGTCAGAGGTCAGGACGCGCCCGCGGATGCGCCCGGGGACGAGCCGCGGGCCGCCGCCGGGGCGGGGCTCGCCCGTCCCCGGGTCGAGGAGCACGTCGTCGTAGCCGAAGGGCTCGCTCCGCCCGAAAAGCGCCGGGAGACCGCCGCTGTCGTCGAGGCCGATGACGAGGACGTCGAGGCCGCAGGTCGCGGCGGCGCGGGCGAGCGCGGCTGTCACCGTCGTCTTGCCGACGCCCCCCTTGCCGGCCACGACGACGACGTTGCTCTGGCGGCAGAAGGCCGAGACGTCCATGCCGGGCCGACACTACCGCTGGAGCACCCCGGCTCCCGCCGGCATGCCGCCGCGGGATTGCGAGCTCTTGTCATGCGTGACCTGGGGCGGTAGCGTCGGGAACGAGGCGTGCGCAGGTGGGGGACGCTCCCTGCGGCGTGTGGGGCGTCCGGTGGGGACGGCACGAGGAGGGCCGGTCGTGGCTGCCATGCGATCCGAAGAGATGTGGCAGGTGAAGGCCGCGTGCCGGGGGCCGCAGTCGGACGTCTTCTACCCGCCCGAGCACCCCGAGCGGCGGGAGGATCGTGACGAGCGCGAGGAGGCCGCGAAGGCGATCTGCCGGTCGTGTAGCGTCCGGCGCCCCTGCCTGGAGTACGCGCTCGCCATCAGGGAGCCGCACGGCATCTGGGGTGGGCTGAGCGAGCACGAGCGCAAGCAGCTGCTCGACTGCCGGGCAGGTTGACGGCGCGCGTCGCCGACGACGTCGCCCTGGGCGTCCGCCGCGTCACGGCGCCCAACCCGTCGGCGATGACGGGGGCGGGGACGCAGAGCTACCTGGTCGGATCCGGCGATGTCGTCGTCGTCGACCCCGGGCCGGACGACGAGGCGCACCTCGGGTGCCTCGTCGGCGAGGACGTGCGCTACGTCCTGGTTACCCACGACCACGACGACCACGCCGCCGGCGCCCGCGCCCTCGCGCGTCGCTGCGGTGCCATCCTGCTCGGCCCGCCGGGGCGGCCGGGGCGTGAGCCGGACGGCGTGCTCGCGGACGGGGACGTCGTCGCCGTGCCGGGCTGGAGGCTGAGCGTCCTCGCGACCCCGGGCCACTCGGCGCGCGACGTCTGCTACCTGCTCGAGGCCGAGCCCGGCTCGTCACCGGGCTCCGGGCGCCTGCTGTTCTCCGGCGACCTCGTGCTCGGGGGTTCCTCGACGGTCGTCGCGGCGCCCGACGGCGACATGGCGCTGTACCTGGCGAGCCTCGAGCGGCTGGTCGCCCTCGAGCCGGCTGTCGACGTCGTCGCTCCCGGGCACGGACCGCTCCTCGCTGCGGGGCGCGCGGCGATCGCGGGTCAGCTCGCGCACAGGCGCCGGCGCGAGCAGGAGGTCCTCGCCGCGCTCGGCCGTCGGGGCCGGGCGACGGTGGCGGAGATCGCCGCCGCCGTCTATCCCACGGTCGCCTCCGGACTCGCGGACGCTGCGCAGCTCCAGACCTGGGCGCACCTGCGCAAGCTCGTCGAGGACGGGTCGGTCACGACACTCGACCCGGACGACCGGACGGCGACTTTCGCCCTCGCCTGACACGTGCCGTGCCGGAGCCCCGCCAGCGACGGCGGCGACAGCGAGGCTAACGGGACGCGCCGAGTGCCGCCTCGACCCGCTCGAACAGGCGCGCGCTGCATCCGCCCATGGCGACGACCGGGGCGATCTCGGTCGCGATCTTGCCCGCGATCGCCGCGAAGACAGCTGCGAGCGGGCTGGTCGGATCGAGAGCCGCCGGCTCGCCGGTGTCGCCTCCGCGTGCCATGCGCGGATCGAGCGGCACGCGACCGATGAGGGGGGCGCCGATCTCGCGCGCGAGCCGCTCCCCGCCGCCGACGCCGAACAGCGGGTAGTGCTCGCCGTGCGCGCAGGTGAAGCCCGACATGTTCTCGACGACGCCTGCGACGCGCAGGTGGCTCTTTCGCGCCATGTCGGCCGCTCGCCCGGCGACCTTCTGCGCGGCGAGCCCTGGCGTCGTCACGACGAGCAGCTCGGCGCGCGGGAGCATCCGGGCAAGCCCCATCTGGACGTCGCCCGTGCCCGGCGGGAGGTCGACGACGAGGTAGTCGAGCCCGCCCCAGGCGACGTCTTCGAGGAAGTGCTGGACCGCCCGGTTGAGCACGAGGCCGCGCCACATGATCGCGTCGTCCTCGCCGGAGAGGAAGCCCATGGAGACGACTTTGACGAGGCCGGCTCCCGCCCGGCGCTCGACCGGCCGGATCTTGCCCTCGCTGACCGCGAGCGGTCCCTCGAGCCCGAGCATGCGGGGAACCGAGAAACCCCAGATATCGGCGTCGAGAAGGCCGACGCGCAGGCCCCGCGTGGCGAGGGCGACGGCGACGTTGACGGCGACAGAGGACTTGCCGACGCCGCCCTTGCCCGAGACCACGCCGAGGACCCGTGCCGACGCCGGGAGGTCGGTCGCGACGGCGGACTGCTGGGCCGCGCGCCGGGCGCGCGACATGAGCGCCGCCCGCTCGGCGGCGTCCATCGTGCCGATCGTCACCTCGACACCGTCGATCCCCGGGATCGCTCGGACGCGCCCGTCGACGTCGTCGCGGATCTGGTGGCGCAGCGGGCACGCAGCGATCGTGAGGGCGACCTCGATCCGCGCGGTCCCGTCGACCACGTCGACGCGGCGGACCATGCCGAGCTCGACGATGCTCTCGTGCAGCTCGGGGTCGACGACGTCGCGGAGGGCGTCGCGGACCTCGTCGGGGCCCGGTCCTGCTCGGTCCCGCGGTGCGCCGTCGGCAGCGGTCCGGTCGTCCATCTCTCGCGAGCCTAACTGCGCGCCCCGGTCGCTCGGCCGGGTGCGACCGGTCGGCGGGGCGACAGCTGTACGCTGTGCGCAGTCCGTCTAGATGAGGAGTGCCCAGGTGAGCATCGCCACGAGCCCCGTCCAGATCGGCCGGCGCCCCGGGCCGGTCAGCTTGACCGACGCTGCCGCGCAGAAGGTCGCCGAGCTCCTCGCCGAGGAGGCCGACAGCGAGGGCCTGGCCCTGCGCGTGGCGGTCCGCCCCGGCGGCTGCTCGGGCTACAGCTACGACATGTTCTTCGACGCCGAGATCGCGGAGGACGACATCGTCCGCACCGTCTCGGGCGTGAAAGTCGCCGTCGACCCCGAGAGCGCTGCGCTGCTGAAGGGTGCGACCCTCGACTACCGCGACGGGCTGCAGGGGGCGGGCTTCCACATCACGAACCCGAACGCCACGAGGACCTGTGGCTGCGGATCCTCGTTCAGCTGACGGCTCGGCCGTGACGTTCATGGCGACAGCACGCCAGATCCGCTCGTGAGCTCGTCCGCGCCGGTCGGGCCCTACTCGCCCGTCGTGCGAGCCGGGGATCTCGTCGTCTGCTCCGGCCAGCTCGGCCTCGCTGCAGGTGCGCTCGTCGCAGGTGGGGTGCCCGCCGAGGTCACGCAGGCCGTCGAGAACCTCGCCGGTCTGCTCGCCACAGAGGGCGGATCGCTCGGGGACGTCGTGAAGACGACCGTGTTCCTGACCGACATGGCCGATTTCGAGGCGATGAACGCGGCCTACGTCGCCGCCTTCGGGGGCCACCGCCCGGCACGGACCGCGGTCGCAGTGCGCGCCCTGCCTCTCGGTGCGAGCGTCGAGGTCGAGGCCTGGGCGTACCTGCCACGCGGGTGACACGGGCGCGCCCGGAGCGTGCCGCCCTCCCGGCGGTCCTGGTGGGCGCGCTGTCCCTCGCGTGCGCCGCGTGCGGCAGCACGAGGTCTGCGGCGCCGCGGACGGCGGCGAAGGTCGCGCCGAAGCTCCCCCCCGCCGTCGTCGCGTACGTGACCCTGGTCGGCACGGGCTCGAGCCTCGGTCTCGGCGACAAGGTCGACGTCGTCGACCTGAGCGCTGCGTCGGCGCACGAGCGGTCGACGCTCGTGCGCGTCGGGACGTTCCCCGACGCCGTCGCCGTATCGCCCGACGGGGCGACGGCGTACGTGACGAACTACGCCTCGGACACCCTCACCCCGATCGACGTGGCGACCGGTCGCGCGCTTCCCCCGATCCCCGCGGGGCCCGGCCCGGCCGGCGTCGCGATCGCTCCCGACGGCGCCACCGCCTACGTCACCGACGCCGGTTCGAGCCCGCTCGGGCACACCGTCATGCCGATCGACCTCGCCACTCGTCGTGACGGAACGCCGATCCCCGTCGGTGCAGGCCCGCAGGGCATCGTGATCACGCCAAACGGCCAGATGGCCTACGTGGCGGATGCGGGGGCGATCGTCGCCGGCCAGTCCGGCGCGGTCGGCGACACCGTCACGCCGGTCGACCTCGCGACGGGCAAGGCCCTGCCGCCCATCCACGTCGGCAACGCGCCGACTGCCGTCGCGGTCTCCCCCGACGGCGCGACCGTCTACGTGGCGAACTCCTCGTCGGGGAGCGTGACGCCGATATCGGTCGTCGCGGGCACGGCGGGCACGCCCGTCGGGGTCGACGGCTCCCCGCAGGCGCTTGCGTTCGCGCCGGGGGACAGCTCGACGCTCTACGTCGCGTCGGCACCCTCGGCCGTCGCGCCCGGGGACACGGTGACGCCGGTGTCGGTGACGACGGGCACCGCGGGGCCGCCCGTCAAGGTCTGCAAGGTCCCCGCGGGGCTCGCGATCCACGGCTCGACCGCCTGGGTCTCGTGCGCGGGCTCGGGAGCCCTCGTCCCGCTCGACCTCGCGACTCGAGCGGTCGGACCTGCCATCGCCGTCCCGGGCGGGCCGTACGCGGTCGCGATCACGACGCGGACTCAGGCTCAGGGCGCCCAGCGGGCACGGCCGAAGCGGTAGCCGACGCTGCGGACCGTCTCGATCAGGTGGGCGTGCTCCTCGCCGAGCTTGGCCCGGAGCCGACGGATGTGGACGTCCACGGTGCGCGCGCCTCCGAAGTACTCGTAGCCCCAGACCCGCGAGAGCAGGACCTCTCGCGTGAAGACCTTGCCGGGGTGCGCAGCGAGGAAGCGGAGCAGCTCGTACTCCATGAAGGTGAGGTCGAGCGGCCGCCCGGCGACGACCGCCTGGTAGGTCTCGAGGTTCAACGCGAGCGGGCCGTAGGCGATGACGTCGTGCCGCTTGCCGCGGCCTGTCCGCCAGAGCAGGTGGCCGAGGCGCGCCTCGACCTCCTCGGGCGTCGCGCCCGTCAGGGCGAAGTCGTCGAACAGGTCCTCTCGAAGCTCGAGCTCGGCGAGCTGGTGGGGAGCGACGACGAGGAGCAGGGGGGCGAGCGGGGCATCGCGCTTGCGGAGCGAGCGGCACAGCGCGAACGCGCCGTCGGGGTTCTCGACGGCGGACACGACCGCGCCCGCCCACCCGTCGCTCGGCTCGGCGCGTGCGGCCCGGTCGGCGTCGCCGATGGCGAGCCAGGGGTAGCTCGCGGCGTCGAGCGCGCTCGCGAGCGCCGCCGCAGGCGGGTCGGGGAAGCAGAGCAGCGGTTCCACGGGCTCAGAGCGCCGGGAGGTAGCGGGCGATCTCGAAGGGCGTGACCTGGCGTGTGTAGGCCTCCCATTCCGAGCGCTTGTTGCGCAGGAACCATTCGAAGACGTGCTCGCCGAGCGTCTCGGCCACGAGCTCGGACCGCTCCATCGCAGCAAGGGCCGTGTCGAGGTTCTTTGGCAGCGGCTTGATGCCGGCCGCAGCGAGCTCCTCGGGCGACATGTGGAACAGGTTCGTGTCCGCCTCGGGCCCGAGCTCGTAGCCCTGCTCGATCCCCCGCAGCCCGGCCGCGAGGACGACGGCGAAGGCGAGGTAGGGGTTGCAGCCGGGGTCCGGGGCCCGGTACTCGACCCGGGTCGACTCGGTCTTGCCCTGGCGCACGATCGGCAGCCGCACGAGCGCGGAGCGGTTGTTGTAGGCCCAGGAGACGTTGACCGGCGCCTCGTAGCCCGCGACGAGGCGCTTGTAGGAGTTCACCCACTGGTTCGTCACCGCCGTGATCTCGGCTGCGTGCTCGAGCAGACCGGCGATGAACTGGCGCGCGACCTGCGAGAGGCCCCGCTCGTCGTCGGGGTCGTAGAACGCGTTGCGACCCCCGGAGAACAGCGACAGGTGCGTGTGCATGCCCGAGCCCTGCACGCCCGCGAGCGGCTTCGGCATGAACGTCGCGTAGACGCCGCGCTCTTGCGCGATCTCCTTCACGACGAGGCGCACGGTCATCACCGTGTCGGCCATCGTCAGCGCGTCGGTGTAGCGCAGGTCGATCTCGTGCTGGCTCGGCGCGTCCTCGTGCTGCGCGTACTCGACGGGGATCCCCATCTCCTCGAGGGTGAGGACGGTCCGCTTGCGCAGGTCGGTGGCGAGATCCGCGACCGTGAGCTCGAAGTACGAACCGGAGTCGAGGGGCGTCGGCGGCTGCGACCCGTCGTTGCCGGCGAAGTAGAAGTACTCCATCTCCGGGGCCGCGAAGAAGCTGAAGCCCTGCTCGTGGGCGCGCTCGAGGGCGCGCCGCAGGACGTGGCGCGGATCGCCCTCGAACGGCGAGCCGTCGATGTTCGAGATGTCGCAGAAGACGCGGGCGACGGTGTCCTCGGGACCGGTGCGGAAGGGCAGGATCTGGAAGGTCTTCGGGTCGGGCCGCGCGATGACGTCGCTCTCTTGGACCCGCGAGAAGCCGTCGATCGCGGAGCCGTCGAAGGTCATCCCCTCGTCGAGCGCGTTCTCGAGCTCGGCCGGCGTGATCGAGAAGGTCTTCGGTGTGCCGAGGACGTCGGTGAACCAGAGCTGGATGAACCGCACGCCGCGCTCTTCGACCGTGCGCAGCACGTACTCGCGTTGGCTCTGCATCGGATGACCCCTTCCGGGTTGGCGCGCCGTGCGCGACCGGCCCGGAGGCGTCCTCCGGGCCGGCATGCTCGGCACAAGTGTCGCAGCACGACGCCCGCCCGGCCAGCTCCGCAGGGGTCGCGGCCCGCGCCCCGGTACGATCTGGCCCGTGAGCAGCGTGCGGCTCGCCCTCTGCCAGCTCGACGCGGTGGTCGGCGACATCGAGGGCAATGTCGGGCGCGTCCTCGACGCGCTCCGAGGGGCGGAGGAGGAGGGAGCGGACCTCGCTGTCTTCCCCGAGCTCGTGCTCACGGGCTATCCGCCCGAGGACCTGCTGTTGAAGCCGGCCTTCGTCGAGGCGAGCACGAGAGCCCTCGAGGCGGTCGCCCGCGCGACGCGGTGTTGTGCCGCAGTGGTCGGCTTCGTGGAGGCGGGTCGCGACCTGCACAACGCAGCCGCTCTCTGTGCGGGGGGGGAGGTCCGGGGCGTCTGGCGCAAGGAGCTCCTGCCCAACTACGGGGTGTTCGACGAGCGTCGCTGGTTCGTGCCCGGGACGGGCGACACGCCACTGTTCCTCGTCGGGGGCGTACGGGTGGGCCTATTGATCTGCGAGGACGTCTGGTCGCCAGTCGGCCCGCTCGCGCGGCTCGCCGCAGGCGGCGCCGAGCTCGTCGCGATCTGCAACGCCTCGCCCTACCGGGCCGGCGCGGTGGCGGAGCGCGAGCAGATGCTCGCGACGCGTGCGCTCGACTCGAGCTGTGCCGTCGCCTACGTCAACCTCGTGGGGGGCCAGGACGAGCTCGTGTTCGACGGGGCGTCGATGCTGTTCGACGCGGCGGGCGAGCTCGTCGCCTCGGCGGAGCAGTTCGTCGAGCAGACGCTCGTCTGCGACCTCCAGCTGCGCCCGTCCTACCGTTCGAGGCTCGTCGAGCCGCGCGGCCACGAGCTTCGCCCGCCACTGCCCGTCGAGGTGGTGAGCGAGCGCCGCGGCGAGCGGGACGGCGGGAGGCGGCCGGGCACGGTCGCTCCTCGGCTCGGTCGGGCCGAGGAGGTCTACGCCGCCCTCGTGCTCGGCACGCACGACTACGTGGTGAAGAGTGGGTTCACCGACGTCGTGCTCGGCCTGTCCGGCGGGGTCGACTCGGCCCTCGTGGCGACGGTCGCCGTCGACGCGCTCGGGGCCAGCCACGTCCACGCAGTCGCGATGCCGTCGCGGTTCTCGTCACGCGGATCGCTCGACGATGCTGCGCTCGTCGCGGCGAACCTCGGGATCGATCTCCAGGTCCTCGCCATCGAGCCCGTGCATGCGGCC
>DAHWHN010000038.1 GCA_027335685.1 Acidimicrobiaceae bacterium | reverse complement strand
GGACCTTGTCAAGCGACGCGAGCCAGACCTCGCCGCGCCGTGGGGCGGCGTTCACGCCTCGACGTCGCCATAGAGAGCAGCCCAGTCGGTGTCGTCGTCGACGTGCCCAGACGCAACGAGCAAGCCGGGCTCGACCTCGTCCGACGTGGTGGGAGAACGCCGGTACGCGGCGACGTCGGACCGCAGACGCTCACTTCGCACGAGCCGTCCGAGAGCCACGTCGATGACCTCGGAGGTGGAGTCAATACCGAGTAGCTCTCGGGCCGCGGCCGCCTTCTCCCGGTCGAGCGTGATCGTTGCCTTCTCGCGCGCCATATACGGGATACTGCCACCGAGCGGTACAACTGGCACAGCGCAGCGACCGTCTAGCGACCCCCGCCCTCTCTGTCGGACTGGTAGCCGCCGATCAAGGCGCCGGCGTCGATGGTTGCGGGGACCGTCACCGTGTTCCTCGTCAAGTCGTTGGCTTCGCAACTGCTTCTTGAGGACGACGCGGTGACTGTCCCATGTGGGCGATCGTCCCTCAGCCCACCTGCTCGCACCCCACTCATTGGGGCTCACCAGACCGGCGCCCCAGAGAGCTCCGCGTTCCCGGCGCCAGATGGAGCCTGCATACGGGCTATCCGGTCCGAACGCCGAGACGATCCAGCGCGCCCACGCGCCGTCCCACGAGGTAGCGGTGACCGACAACAGCAAAGCTCTCGTCGCCGTGTTGAACCGGCTCGTGAAGAAGACGACCGAGGCGGCCACAGCCACACCGAGCACCTACCCAAGTTCCGCGACCGCCTGCGGTCGACGAGACCAACGCGCACCTGCCCAGCTCCGCGCCCGTCGGGCGGCTCCGTCGCAGCTGTGCTCACACCCCGCTCCCCTCCCCGACGCCGCCGAGCCCGGCGCCGGATCGCTCCGGCACGAGGCGCTCCGGCACGATGCGCTCCGGAACGAGGCGCACTGTGAGGATCTCGAACGGCCGGAGCTCGAGGGCAACCGACGCCTCCTCGACGGCGAGCTCCCGGAGAGGTCGCTCGAGCAGGTCGCAGATGTGCGCCCCTGCGAGCGCGACACGTGCCGAGCACACCGCCCGGGCCTGCCCGCCGAGCGCCTCGTACATGCGCAGCACGACGTCGCCCGACCGGTCGTCGGCGAGCTTGACCGCCTCGATCACAACACCGGGGTTGTCGAGCGCGACGAGAGGCTCGACAGCGCCGGATCCCTGACGTCGGCGTAGGCGGAGATTGGCCCGGTAGCCCTCGACGACGGCGTCGTTGGTCGTCGCGCCGGGGACGAGCGTCAGGTGGAACTTGTGCTCGCCTTCGTCGGCGTTCGGGTCGGGAAAGCGGGGGCCACGGAGCAGCGAGAACCGCAGGATCGTCCCCCACCCGCCGCCGGGACGAGGAGTCCTGCTCACGTCGTGGCCGTAGACGGAGTCGTTCGCCATGGCGATGCCGTAGCCGTGCTCGGCGAGGTAGACGAAGCGGTGGCCGCTCGTCTCGAAGCGCGCGTCGTCCCACGAGGTGTTCGCGTGCGTGGGGCGCTCCACGTGGCCGAACTGGATCTCCGTGCGGCTGTGGCGGGCTTCGACGTCGAGGGGGAACGCGAGCTTGAGGAACTTCTCGCGCTCGCGCCAGTCGACGCGCACGTCGATCTCGAGACGGGGCGCGCCTCGTCGAAGCACGACGGTCTGCGTCGCGTGCGAGCGTCCGAAGCTGCGTCGCACCGTCACCGAGGCCGACGCGCCGCCCTCGTCACAGAGCTCCAGGGACTCGACGTCGACGACGTCCTCGACGGTGTTCCGGTAGAACGGGTCGACGTCCCAGGCATCCCAACGGTTCGGAAGGTCGACGTGGAGCTGCAAGAGGTTGCCTGCCCGGCCCGCCACGATGGTCTCCCGGCCGGTCCGCAGGTCGACGAGTGACACGAGCAGCCCCTGCCCGTCGAGCTCACCGTGCAGGATCCCGTTGTCGAGCACGAACCCTCCCCCGGGGCGCGGCGCCGCGGACACCGGCGGTCCCGTCGGAGCCGGTTGCGGACCGGCGCCGAGAGCGGCGACACCGTCACGGACATGCGGCGCCCCGTTGAACACGACCTCGTCGGATCCCTCGCCTGCGAGAGCGCGCTGCGCCTGCTCGACGAGGTTCTCGAGGCGCTCGGCGACCGACGCGTACGACGCGAGCGCCTCGCGGTTGACCTGTGCGATCGAGCTGCCCGGGATGATGTCGTGGAACTGGTTGAGCAGCACAGCCTTCCAGGCCGACTCGAGCTCGTCGTAGGGATAGGCCGAGAGCCCGGCGGTCGCGGCGGTCGCGGCCCACAGCTCGGCCTCCCGGAGCAGGTGCTCGCTCGCCCGGTTGCCCGCCTTCACGCCGGCCTGGGAGGTGTAGGTCCCGCGGTGCATCTCGAGGTACATCTCGCCGGACCAGACCGGAGCGTCGCCGTACTCGGCCTCCGCTGCGGCGAAGAAGGCGCTCGGTGGCTCGACACGGACCCGGGCGGACCCCTCCAGGTCCGCGAGGCGGCGCGCACGCTCGAGCATCTCGCGGGTCGGTCCGCCACCGCCGTCCCCGTGGCCGAACGGCAAGAGCGAGCGGCTCCCGTGGCCGTGCTCGGCGTAGGTGTGGACCGCGTGCGCGAGCTCTTCGGGCGTGACGCGCGCGTGGTAGGTCTCGACGGGCGGGAAGTGCGCGAAGACCCTGCTGCCGTCGAGCCCCTCCCAGTAGAAGCTGTGGTGGGGGAAGCGGTTCGTCTGGTTCCACGACATCTTCTGGGTCATGAAGTACCGGATCCCTGCGAGCCGCATGAGCTGGGGCAGCGCAGCCGAGTAGCCGAAGCAGTCGGGAAGCCATACCTCGCCGGACTCCATGCCGAACTCCTCGAGGAAGAACCGCTGGCCGTAGACGATCTGGCGTGCGAGCGCCTCGCCACCGGGGAGGTTCGTGTCCGCCTCGACCCACATCGCTCCGGTCGGGAGCCAGCGACCGCTCGCGACCTGCGCCGCGATGCGGGCGTAGAGCGCGGGGTAGCGCTGCTTGATCCACGCGTACTGCTGGGCCTGGGAGCACGCGAAGACCAGCTCGGGGTAGCGGTCCATCAGGTCGACGACGTTCGCGAACGACCGGGCGCACTTGCGGACGGTCTCCTCGACCGGCCACAGCCAGGCCGAGTCGATGTGCGCGTGGCCGACCGCCGAGCACACGTGGGCCGTCGCGCTCGCACGGCGCTCGAGGACCGGCGCCAGCAGGCGTCGCGCCGCGGCGGCACCGTGCCCGACCTCTGCAAGGTCGAGCACATCGAGGGCGCGCACGAGGGCCTGGAGGATCTCGTGGCGACGCGGCTCGTCGGTCGGGAGCTCGCGCATCAACCCGTCGAGCACCTCGAGGTCGAGCGCGAGGGCGACGACCTCGTCGTCGACGACGACGAGGTCCGCGCCGGCGAAGGTGTAGAGCGGCGCCGAGCCCGCCGTCTCGGGATCGCCGAGCGCCGACGGCTCGGGCGTCGAGCGCCCACTCAGGAACGTCGGGTTCGCGGCGGCTTCCACGTAGACGAGGACGCGCTCCCCGCCCTCGGCGGGATCGGCGACCGCCAGCCACGCGTTGTCCGGAGCGATGCCCTTCAGGATCCGGCCGTCGGGAGCATAGGCAAGACCCTCGGCCTGGAAGCCGGGGCTGCGCGAGGAGAACCCGAGGTCGACGTGGAGCTCGACGTGCTCGGCCCGCCAGTGCTCGGGCACCTGCGCGCTGATCTCGAGCCAGGTCGTCCGCCACGGTGCTCCCCACGGCGCGCCCCGCTCGAGCGGGGCAAACGACGACGAGGCGCGCGCGGCTGCGAACGGCAGGAACCGCTCCGGGACCTCGAACGCGCGCACGGCACAGGGCAGGTGCTCGCGGTAGCGGGCCGGCCGGATCCTCGTCTCGAGGACTCGGGTCACGTGGTCTTCGAGGATGCTCCTCTGGTCGTGCATGGCTGGTCTCCCTCGACGATCGGACTGCGATCGAGCTCTGTGCTGTCGGTTTGCTGTCGGTTGGGCTGTCCGTGAGCGCTGCGCGGGCGTCATGCGGGCGTCATACGGGCGTCGGGCAGGCGTCGTGTGGACGGTCGCGCCTGCTAGGTGACGTGGCTCGTGCAGCTGTCGAGCGCGAGGGCCGCCGTCCACGACACCTCCGCGCAGCCCTGACCGTGCCCGTCGAGCGGGTTGAACTGCTCGAAGGCGCCGTGCTCGTGGACGAGCCGGACGAGCCCGTCGGACAGGCTGGCTGCGATCTCGACGCGGCCGGACTCCCGGAAGCCGGACGCGACCACCCAGTTCAGCATCGGCCAGACCGGTCCACGCCAGTACCGGCGCGGGTCGAACGACGCGTCGCCGGGCGAGAGGCTCGCGAGCACCGGCGGTCCACCACGAGCGCCGACGCAGAAGCGCTCCACTGCGCTCGCCAGCTCCGCGACGCGATCCGGCGCGCAGGCTCGGGCAAAGAGCGGCGCGAGCCCCGACGCCGTGCACACCTCGATCGGGCGTCCGGTGATCACGTCGAGATCGAGGTAGACGTGGTGCTCGTGGCTCCACATCTCGGAGTCGATCGCCGCGCGCAGCTCCCCGGCCCACCGCTCGGGCTGCGCAGGGTCCTCGCCGAGCCAGCGCGCGATGCTCGCGAGATCCCCGTCGGCTCGCGCGAGCAGGCTGTTGAACAGCACGTCGCGCACGGCGAAGGGCGTGATCTCGCGCACGGAGGCCGGGTCGTAGGCGACGTCGCGTTGGCGCGCGACGAGATCGACGTACCGGTCGTACTCCGCGTCCGTCGGCCGCTCGCGTGGGTCCGCGATCGTCGTGTCCACCCTGCGGTAGGAGGGCCGGGCCTCCGGGGTGTCGAGCCGTGCGAGGGCGTCGTCCCACAGCGGCGAGTTGTCCATCCCGGACTCCCAGGGATGCCACAGCTCGACGAGGGGGCTGCCCGGCCGGACGCGCTCGACGTGGAGGTAGCGGTGCCACGCGACGAGCTTGGGGTAGAGCGCTCGGGCGAGCCGGAGCGCTCGCTCCCTGTCCGGGGCGTACTCGATCTGGTGGAGGACCGCCGTGGCGTGGACGGGTGGCTGGACGATCCCCGACGTCGCCGGCCTCGCCGGTGCGTCCCCGGAGCGTCTCGACTCCCAGAGCTCCGGCCCGGGAAAGTAGGGCGCGTCCTCGTCGAAGAAGCGGATGTGCGGCAGGAGCCCGTTGCGCCACTGGCCGGCGAAGAGCGAGAGCAGCTCGGCTTCGGCGTCCGCCTGCCGGTAGTGCGCGAGGGCCAGGGCGACGCAGGCGCTGTCCCAGCTCCACTGGTGGGGGTACAGGCGGGGCGCGGCGCGGGTGAACGAGCCGCGCCAGTTGCGTGCCAGCACCGCGAGGCTTGCGGTGCGCACGCTCTCCTCGACCGTGCTCACGCCGGCCACGGCCGTCGCATGAGCTTTGCCTTTGGCGTCAGCCGTGCCCGTCGCGCCCGCTGCCCGGTCACCACGAGCCCGAGCGGCTGCGACGGCGTCGACCCCGGGGAGGTCAATGGCGGTGCGCCGAGCCCGGCAGGCCGTGCCGGCTCGGATGCTCGAATCCTCTGGCAACCCGGGCCTCGCTCCTGATCCGCGCCTCCAGCCACGAGCCGGCCGCGTGCCCGTGCATCGCCTCGCGCAGGTGCTGCTCGATCCCGCTCCGCACCTCGTCGAGCGGGGCCTGGCGCGCCGGCACGACCGCCTCGACGCGCAGCACGTGCCAGCCGAAGCAGCTCCTCACCGGGCCGACGACGGCACCGGGGCGAGCCGAGAAGATCGCGTCCTCGAGCGCGCCGGCGAGCTCTCCGCGGCGCACCTCGCCGAGGTCGCCCCCCGAGCGACGGCTGCCCCGGTCGAGCGAGTGTGCCGCGGCGAGGCGTTCGAGCGGCTCGCCGGCCTCGACGCGCGCGATCACCGCACGTGCCGCGGCCTCGTCGCGGCACAGCACGTGGGTGACGCGGCGCGCCTCGGCGACGGCGAACAGCTCCGGCGAACGGCGGTAGTAGGTCTCGACCTCGCCGGTCGTCGGCTCGCCTGCGGCACCGTCGGCGACCGCGCCGAGCAGCGCCCGAACGTCGGCGTGGCCGCCCCGGCGGCGCTCGGCGTCGAGCAGTCTCTGGCGCACGAGCGCCTTCAGCGCCCACTGCTCGCGCAGGGCGCGTGCCGCACCGTGCGACCGGCCCTGCGCGCCGGCGCCGTCACCGTCGCCCGAGACGCTCGCCGACCGCGTGCTCGTGCCCAGCGCGGCGTCGATGTCGACGCCGATCCGG
Organism: Acidimicrobiaceae bacterium; assembly: GCA_027335685.1. Taxonomy (GTDB): domain Bacteria; phylum Actinomycetota; class Acidimicrobiia; order Acidimicrobiales; family Bog-793; genus JAJZCK01. The sequence continues at coordinate 3,832 of DAHWHN010000038.1, read as the reverse complement.
GCCCCGACGACGCTCGGGGCGATCGCACGGAGGAACCGCTCGAGCTCGTCGCGTGTGACCGGTTCGTCCCCGACCCAGGCGAGGACCTCCTCGCCGCGCTCGGGTCTCCCGACTCCGCCCCCCCCGCCGCCGTGCGGTGCGCCCTCGCCGCTCATCGCGGTCGTGCGCTCATCGCGCCCGAGCCCCGGGCTCGGCCGGTGCGCGGCCGAGGTCGAGACCGACCGCGGGCGAGTACCAGAGCCGCCCGAAGTACATGAGCTTCACGAGCGCCCACGACGACAGCGGCGCTGCGTCGAGGGCCGGCCGCAGCTCGACGGCGATCGAGGTGGTCGCGCCGGGTCCAACCGTGAAACCCTGCGTCCACGGTCCGGCGAACGACCACGTCTCGATCGGCGAGACGAGCTGGGCCTCGCCGCGCAGCTCGCCACGCGACCGGTTCGTCACCGCGAGCCGGATCCACGCCGGCCGGCCCGGCGTGAGACGAAGCGCCTTCGCCTCGAGCACGGCCTCGATCTCGGTCGACGCCTCGTTGCCAGGGTGCGTGAAGGCGGCCGGCGGGACGTCGGGTCCCGAGCCGTAGGGACCGATCGCGGACACCGGGAGCACGTCGACCGTCACGACGTCCTCCTGCGGCTGGCCGAGGCCGTCGTGGACACGGGCGGCGACGAAGTACCGGCCGACGCGCGCGTCGCGCGGCGGCGACACCGTGACCGCAACGGTGCTGTGCGCGCCGGGAGCGAGGCTGAACAGCCGGGACGGCGGCTCGGCCTCCCAGCCGTCGGGCACCACGATCTCGAGCTCGCCCGCGAGGGTGCGCTCCGGGGCGTTCGAGGCCACGGTGACCTCGACGCGGCACGTCTCGCCCGAGCGGACCGCGAGAGCCGGGCGCCCCACGTGGACGGCCACGTGCTGGTTGCCCACCGGCGCAGCGCCTTTGTTGTGCAGCCAGTACCGGCTGTAGACGGGCAGCGCGACCTCGTGGCCCGATGCGGCCGGGCTGTCGGGCGCGCCGGCCCCGGCGAGGACGAGCCGGAGCGTGCGGATGTCGAACGGGACGAGGTCGATCCCGACGTGGCCGTCGTGCACCGCGACGCCTGCGCCGGGCGCCTCGAGCAGGTCGCTCTCGTGCGCCGACACGACGGAGATGCCGCAGCCGGCGTGGAGCTCGACGTGCCGGGCACGTCCGGAGCTCTCGAGGAGCCGGACGGTCACCTCCGCCGTCCCGTCGTCGCGGTCCGCCCCCGGTCCGTGCTCGCCGTGCGCGAGCGGGTTGCCGGTCGGCTTCACGGCCGCGACGACGACGTCACCCGGGCTCGTGACGAGGAGCGACCCGCTCGGAGCGAGCGTGCCGCCGTGGGCGGGCTCGCGCACCGCGCGCAGCGAGGTGTTGTAGGCGGCGGCCTCCCCGACGCAGCCGAGCGCGCGCCAGTCACCTGCTCCAGCGAGAAGCGCGTAGTCGAACACGTGGCTCCAGTGCTCGAGCTCGAAGCTCGACCCGTCGGGAGCCGTTCGCCGGGGCGGGTCGATCCACACACCCGACGGCCAGCCCGTGCACGAGCGGAGCAGCGAGAGGTGGATCGCGCCCGAGGTGTCGATCGCGAACCCCGGGGTGCCGCGGTTGAGGACCGCGACCGTCCAGTCCGGCGCGGACGGCGGGTCCGGGACGAGCCGCGCCGGCTGGGCGACGACGACGCGCTCGGCGCGCACCTCGTCGACCAGAGCCGCGACCTCGGCCGCTTCGGACTCCTCGTCGAGGCCTGCGACGAGGATCACCGGAAGGTCTCGCGCGCCGCGCAGGTCCGCGTTCGCCACGTACGACTCCGACCGCGGGCGCGACGCCGGGACGAAGACGCGAGCCCGTCCGGTCGTGTCGAGCTGGCGCTCGAGCTCCGCTGCGAGCTCCGGTGCGGACGCAAGGACAGCCGCGCTGAACGCGTTCTGGTCCGGACGACCCACGCTGATGCGCGTGTCGGGCAGGTTCGAATCGCCGTCGAGCGAGCCGTAGCGGTTGCGGTCGGCCTCCGAGCAGGTGGCCGTGACGCCCTTCGCGACGAGCGCGACGAGCAGTTCCCGCGCCCATCGCGCGCTGGAGGCACCGACCGGCGTGACGACCTCCGCGACGCCGACTGCCGTCGCGCCGTAGGCGACGCCGCCCTCGGCGAGCTCGACGGCGAGCGTCGTCCCGACGGCGACGAAGCCCTGGGCCGGATTGTCGAGAGTCCAGGGCGCCACGGCCGCGTCGACGTCGATCAGCGCCGGGCTGCGCGCGACGACGGCCGCCCCGACCTCCGACAGCGGTGTGCCGGCCTCGACTGCCGTCGGGAACCGGACGCGCACGAGCTTGTCGTGGCCGGAGAAGCCGTCGAGGTGCGTCCGGACCTCGACTCGCCTGCTTCCCGTCGCGAGGGTCACGACCTGGCGGAACTCGATGCCGTCGACCGTTCCGTCGACGACGAGGCGCTGGCCGAGCACCGAGCGCTCAGCCCGCACCTCGGCGCGACTCTCGCCGGAGCGGACCGGCGCACCGGCGGGCAGGAGGTGCCAGGGTCCCTCGCGCGCCGTCGGGTGCTCGGGGTGCTCGGGGTAGACGAGGAGCTCGTTGCCGATCTCGCCCGCCGCGAGGACCTCGCGTCCTGTGCCCTTCTCGACGACGCGCGACAGTCCGCCGCCCCTCGCCGGGTCCGCCTCGACGACGTACGCGTCGTTCTCGACCCGCGTGCTGGGCATCGGTTCCCACGCCCCGCCCGCCGCAGCCTGGTCGCCGACGAGGCGGTAGGTCCGGTAGCCGAGGGGCGGGACGTCGCTCGCGAGGAACTCGAGGCGATCCCGTGCCACCGAGCCGTCCTCCGGGCGCTCGACCGGGACCTGCACGACGGCGATCGCAGCGCCGGACTCGTCGACGATCCCGAGGTCGCCGCCACGGGTCGCGTCGCGCTCGACGACCACCGACACGACGTCGCTGCGTGCGCTCGCAAGTGAGTTGAACACCACGATCGCGTCGCCGGGCCCGGAGGTGTCGACGTGGGAGGCGACGAGCCTGCGGGAGCCGTCCGCGACGGTGGTCGCGAGCACCGCCGCCTCGCGCCAGCCGGCGAGCAGGTCGAGGTAGACCTGGTCGGACTCCGATCCCGTGATCCCGTCGTGGTGCGCGCCGAAGACGAGCTGGCGCCATGCCTTGTCCAGCGACCCGTGCGGGTACGGGTGGCCGAGCAGGTGCGCGAACGTCGCGAACTTCTCGGCCTCGACGATCTCGGTCTCCGCGAGGCGTTGCGCCTGCTTGGTGTCGATGAACGAGACGTCCTTGCCGGTGTAGATCGGGTTCATGTCGCGCGTCTGGGGCGCCGGGCGCCGGCCGCTCGCCTCGAGGGCGCCGCGCACGGCGGCGAAGAACTCGCTCGGCACACCGACGACGAGGCGCGGCGAGCGGTAGCGCCGGTTCCACTCCCGGGCGACGAGGGTGACCCAGCGGTTGGGCGGCGTGTAGTCGGTGCCGACGGGCAACAAGACGTTCGGCGTCGCGGCGACGCAGGCGAGGTCGCAGAACAGGTGGTAGGCGCGCTCGAGAGCCTCCTCGAGGTCCGTGGCCTCGTCGAGCTCCCAGCCCGCCGAGTAGTGGTCGGGCATGTAGCTCGTGAGCAGCGACCTGCCGTTCGGGGCGATCCACTCGAACTCGGAGCAGAACTGCATGAACTCGTTGTCGCCGACGTGCCGCTTCGGTCCCCACTGGTGGAACGGCCCGCGGGCCCACGAGCTCGACTCGATCCCGCAGTCGGCCATGATCGCGGGGAACTGGGGGTCGTGGCCGAACACGTCGAGCTGCCAAGCGCTCTCG
>DAHWHN010000003.1 GCA_027335685.1 Acidimicrobiaceae bacterium | reverse complement strand
AGGTACCAGCGACACGACGCGAACCGACAGCGTCCGTCGGGCCGCGACCCACCATGCCGACGGCTGGGCAACCGCGGTACTGTGCCCGACACTCGACCAAGCAACAGGCCAACCCGTGCAGTTGCTAGAGCTCACCCCCTTCGAGCATCTCCCGCTCTATCGAGCTGCAATCGAGCCGATGGCGGCCGTCGACCCGTTCGCCGTACTGCTTTGCAGCATGCACAGTGCTGGGCTCGACGACGCCCGTTTCGGGACCTTCCCGCTCGCCGAGCTGGACATCAACGACGCGCAGCGCGCACTGGTCGTCGAGCTCCTCGCCGACACGGCAGCGCTCCAAGTGCCCCTCGCCCGACGGTCCGGGATCGTCTGCCGCTCCAATGCTGCTACTTCCCCAGCGCGGACGGCGCCGTCGCCGACCGTGCCGAACGTCCCCCCGACGCGTCCGTCGAGGCGGTCACGTCCGCTCCGGTCCGTACGATGGAGTGCACCGCCGTGCCAGATCGTCGAGGCGATCTGCCGTGCCCGCCACGTCGCGAGCCGCATCGTCGCGGCGATGGACAGGCTGAGAGCCGAGGGGCGCCAGCTACGTCTCGTCCAGATCGGGTTGGTTCACGTGACAGAGGAAGATCACACGTGAACGCGACGATCGGAGCTTGGTCGCAGGCTGGCGTCCGCAGCCTTCGAGGGCCAGGTCGGACTAGTAGGGTCGTCGATGACACGATGGTATCGGCAGGCGACTGTCGTACAGTTCCACAAGGGGTCGGCCAAGGTGCACCTGAGCCTGCATGAGCGTGAACGGCTTCTCGTCAGCCTCGCGGCTATGGTCGCCCGGGACCGGCGAGCGCGTGGCCTGCGGTTGAACTACCCGGAGGCGGTCGCGCTCATCTCGTCATTCGTCCTCGAAGGGGCGCGAGACGGCGACAGTGTCGCGACCCTGGCCAGCACGGCACGTCACGTGCTGACGCGGGACGAGGTGATGGCAGGTGTCCCCGAGCTCCTGCAGGAGGTACAGGTCGAGGCGACCTTTCCTGATGGCACCAAGCTCGTGACCGTCCACGATCCGATCTCGTGAGCACGCATCTCGTCCCGGGCGAGGTGGTCCTCGGCGACGGTCCCGTCGTGCTCGACGGCGAGGTCGTGGCCGAGGTCGCCGTCGTCAACACCGGCGACCGGCCGATCCAAGTCGGATCGCACTTCCACTTCGCCGAGACGAACACGGCCTTGCACTTCGACCGAGACCGCTCGTGGGGCTGTCGCCTCGCGATCCCGGCTGGCACGGCCGTGCGCTTCGAACCAGGAATCGAGCGCACCGTCGGTCTCGTGCGGCTTGCCGGGCGTCGCGCGGTGCACGGGTTGCGAGGACTCGCCCGTGGACCGCTCGACCGGACAGAGCTGGCGGCAGAGGCCGATACCGAGCCCAGAGAGGCCGAACGGTGAGAGAGCTGGAACGGGACCGTTATGTCGCCCTCTACGGGCCGACCGTAGGGGATCGGATTCGCCTTGCGGACACGGATCTCTGGGTCGAGGTGACCGAAGATCGCTGCGGCCACGGCGACGAGGCCGTCTTCGGCGGTGGAAAGGTCGTCCGCGAGTCGATGGGCCAGTCGGTGGCAACTCGCGCCGAGGGGACGCCGGACCTCGTCATCACCGGAGCCGTCGTCCTCGACCACTGGGGGGTCGTGAAGGCCGACGTCGCCGTGCGCGACGGACGGATCGTCGGCATCGGCAAGGCCGGCAACCCCGACATCACCGACGGGATCGGCGAGACGCTGGTCATCGGTCCATCGACGGAGATCCTGGCCGGCAACGGCTGCATCCTCACGGCTGGTGGGATCGACTGTCACGTCCACCTCGTCTGTCCGCAGATCCTCGAGGAAGCACTCGGTGCCGGCGTCACGACGATCATCGGCGGTGGCACTGGACCCGCAGACGGGACACGGGCGACGACGGTCACCCCGGGTTCGTGGTACCTGGCCCGCATGCTGGAAGCTCTCGATGCCTGGCCCGTCAACGTCGCGCTCCTCGGCAAGGGCAACACGACGTCGCGCGCCGCGATCCTCGAGCAGCTCGCCGGCGGCGCCTCGGGGTTGAAGTTGCACGAGGACTGGGGATCCACCCCGGCCGTGATCCACGCCTGCCTCTCGGCCGCGGACGAGACCGGAGTCCAGGTTGCGCTCCACTCGGACACGACCAACGAGGCGGGCTACGTGGAGGACACCCTCGCTGCGATCGCCGGTCGAGCTATCCACGCCTACCATACCGAAGGTGCCGGAGGCGGCCACGCGCCGGACATCCTGCGCGTCGCAAGCCAGCCGAACGTCTTGCCGTCCTCGACGAACCCGACGATGCCACATACGGTGAATACCGTCGACGAGCACCTCGACATGCTCATGGTCTGCCACCACCTGAACCCGCGGGTCCCCGAGGACCTGGCCTTTGCCGAGAGTCGGATCCGGGCGACGACGATCGCGGCGGAGGACATCCTCCACGACCTCGGGGCAATCTCGATGATCGGTTCGGACGCCCAGGCGATGGGGCGCGTCGGCGAGGTCATCCTGCGAACCTGGCAGACGGCGCACGTGATGAAGGGTCGCCGTGGCTCCCTGCCAGGAGACGGCCCCGCCGACAACCACCGGGCTCGCCGCTATGTCGCCAAGTACACGATCTGCCCGGCCGTCGCGCACGGGCTCGACGACGAGGTCGGCTCGGTCGAGATCGGGAAGCTCGCCGACCTCGTGCTATGGGACCCTGCCTTCTTCGGCATCAGGCCCAAGGTGGTCGTGAAGGGTGGGATGATCGCCTGGGCAGGGATCGGCGACGCCAACGCGTCCATCCCGACACCCCAGCCGGTGATGGCGCGGCCGATGTTCGGTGCGTCACCTCGCGTCGCTGCTCGGACCAGCATCGCATTCGTGGCGCCGCTCGCCTTGGAGCGGAGGCTCCCGGACCGCATCGCTGTCGAGCGCCGCCTCGTCCCGGTGGGCGATGTCCGGCGACGGCAAAAAGCACACATGGTGAACAACGACGCCTGCCCCGACATATCCGTCGAGCCGGACAGCTTCACCGTGCGCGTCGACGGCGAAGTGGTCGAGCCGGCACCGGCCGCGGTGCTGCCGATGGCACAGCGCTACTTCCTCTTCTAGGCGATGTCCGACCAGGGTGCCAGCCCCGTCCTCGTGCTTCTCCTCGGGGACTCGCGTCTCCCCTCGGGCGCGCACGCGCACTCCGGCGGTGCAGAGCAGGCAGTTGCGGCCGGCCTGGTCGAGGACACAGCCACCCTCGCCGACTTCCTCGAAGGGCGGTTGGAGGCAGGTATCGCCCTCGAGGCTCACGCCGCGGCGGCATCGTGCCACGTGCTCGTCCCGGGCGACTCGGCGGCGAGCGCCCTCCCGGCTCTCGAGGCGCTCGACGAAGCGATCGACGCGCGCCTTGCCTCCCCCGCAGCCCGGGCCAGCTCTCGGCGCCAGGGTGCCCACCATCTGGCAGCGACACGACGGATCGTCCCCTCTGGCGCCGTCGAGCTCGTCGGGTCCGTCCGACCGGACCCACACCTGTGCGTGGCAGTGGGGGCAGCGTGCGCCGGGCTCGGGCTCTCGCCGGCGACGGCAGCCGGGATCGTCGCCTACCAGAGCCTCGCTGGCGCAGCCTCGGCGGCACTGCGCCTGCTCGGCCTCGACCCGGTCGCCGTCTCGGGTCTCCTCGCCCGGCTGGCTCCGGCCTGCGAGGCACTCGCGGCCGCCGCCGGCGCGCAGGCCGACGGGCCGCTCCCGGCACGCGCAGGACCCGGGCTCGACCGGCTGATGGAACTGCACCGGCAGCGAAAGGAGCGCCTCTTTGCATCGTGACGAGCATCACCGCACCGACGACTTGCCAGTCCCCAGCCTCCGCTCGGGTCCCGACGGCGTCAGTCGCGCGGCGCGCATCGGCATCGGCGGCCCGGTCGGCTCCGGAAAGACGGCGCTCGTCGCCGAGCTCTGCCGACGCCTCCAGGGCCGGTTCAGCCTCGGGGTCGTGACGAACGACATCTACACGACAGAAGACGCCGACTTCCTGCGCCGTGCCGGCGTCCTCGACGACGACCGAATCGCGGCGGTCGAGACGGGTTGCTGCCCGCACACGGCGATCCGGGACGATATCGCCGCGAACCTGGCGGCGGTCGAGGAGATGGAGGCAGCTCACCCGGATCTCGACCTCGTCCTCGTCGAGTCCGGAGGCGACAACCTGACGGCCACCTTCAGTTACGGCCTCGTCGACCGGCAGATCTTCGTGGTCGACGTGGCCGGTGGCGACAAGGTCCCGCGCAAGGGCGGACCCGGGGTGACACGCTCTGACCTGCTCGTCGTCAACAAGGTCGACCTCGCGCCGTTCGTCGGGGCGGACCTGACCGTGATGGCCCACGACGCGGCAGAGCAACGAGGTGAGCGGCCGGTCGCGTTCGTCTCCCTGCGCACCGGCGAGGGTGTCGACGCCGTCACCGCCTTCGCGGTCGGCGTTGCAGAAGGCATGCACGCAGCGACGACCGCCATCCGGTGAGCCTCGCGCCACCCCGGGCACGCACGCGACCGGTCGGCACCGTCTACGCCGAGATCGTGCCCGGTGCTCCGGGGCGCCGGCGGCCCCACCTCGCAGAACTTCACTGCACCGGGGCCGTCGCACTTCGCTCGGCGGGTGACGCGCTCTACCTCGTGGGAGCCGGAGCACATCCCATCGGCGGCGACGAGACGACGATCCAGCTCGTGCTCGCCGACGGTGCCTGCGTCCGGGTCACCTCAGTCGGAGCGACGCTCGCCCGCAAGGGATTTGACGACATACCGTCGTCCCAACGCGTCGAGCTGACTCTCGGCGCAGATGCCGCCCTCGACTGGTCACCCGAACCAGGCATCGCGGCAGCAGGCTCCCGCCATCGCACGTCGACCGTGGTCCAGATGGCGAGAACCGCCCGATGCTCGCTGGCCGAGGAGATCGTCCTCGGCCGGCACGGTGAAGAGCCCTCCGGCTCCTGGACGACCCGGACCGAGGTGCTCGTCGCCGGCCGACCCGTCCTCGTGAGCGAGATCGACCTCGGCTCGTCGCACCGGTCGTGGCGCTCATGTGCCGGCCTCGGCGCCGCTCGGGCCCTGGCAAGCCTGGTCGTGGTCGACCCGTTCGTCCCGTCATCGAGCTGGCAGTCCTCGACTGTCGAGGCAACGGGTGCCGTGGGCGTGGCCCTGCCGCTCGCCGGCCCGGGCATCGAGCTGCTGGCGTGGGCGGACACTCTCGGCGGCGCCCGCACCTTGCTCGAGCGCCTCCGCGACGAGGGCCGCCAACGAGGATGGCTACCTCCTCGGCCTGTCGCCGGGTGACGCGGCAACCGGGCTCGCACGCGCACCAGCTCGGCGGCCGCGCACCACGAACCCGTCGACCAAACCGGCTGCGCCGCAGCCGCTCCGGGCGCCGGTCCGGGCCCGACGTGCCCGACGAGCCGGTCCGAGCGGAATGCACATAACGAGATGTTTGTAGCGATAGACGTAATCGGGGCACCTGTCAGCTGTTTCGACGTGGTTCACCCGCGGTATCGCTAAGGCATGCTTGGGTATCGGGGCCGATCGGGCTATCATTGCGTCGTGCTGCCCCACGACACGCCCGAGCTCGCCGCGCTCGACCTGCTCTGCTCGGTCGCCCGGCTCGGCAGCCTCGGCCAGGTCGCGCAGCGCCACCACGTCTCCCAGCCCGCCGTCAGCATGCGGATGAGCCAGCTCGAGCGGAAGCTCGGCCTCCATCTGCTCGACCGTGACCAGTCCGGGACACGCTTGACGCCCGACGGGGAGCGCGTCGTCGCGTGGAGCCAGCGCGTCGTCGGCGAGGCCGAGGCCCTGATGGCCGCCGTCGAGGGGCTGCGCGCCCAGCGCAGGTCCCGGCTGCGGGTCGCCGCGTCGTTCACGGTCGCCGACCAGCTCGTTCCCGGCTGGCTCGCGACGCTCGACGGCGCGATGCCCGACCTCAGCGTCACCGTCGAGGTGTCGAACTCGGCTGGCGTGCTCGAGCGGGTGCTCGACGGCACGGTCGACCTCGGTTTCGTCGAGGGACGGGTCGACCCGCCGTCGGCGGTGGCGACGGCCGCGGTGCGCGACGACCGCCTCGCCGTCGTCGCCGACCCCGCGCACCCCTGGGCCCGGCGAGCGACCCCGGTCACCGGTGACGAGCTCGCCGCAACCGAGCTCGCCGTCCGGGAGCCCGGGTCGGGCACACGCGAGGTGCTCGAGGGGGCCCTCGCTCCCTTCGGTGGACTCCGGAGCCGCCTCGAGCTCGGCTCCACCGAGGCGATCCTCGCCGCCGCGCGCGCCGGGCGAGGTCCCGTCGTGCTGAGCCTGCTCGCCGTCGCGAGCGACCTTGCCGCCGGACGCCTCGTCGAGATCCCGACGAGCGGTCTCGACCTCGGACGCGTCCTGCGCGCCGCGTGGCTCGCCGAACGTGGCCTCTCGCCTCTCGCGACGCGCCTTCTCGAGATCGCCGGCTCCTGACCGGCAAGCGGCCCGGTGCTGGACCCGTCGGCGCCGGTTCCGCTGCCCGTTCCGCAGCCACGGAACCCATAAGACACACTTGGGATCTCATAACACCTCGACGGGTGCCCGGAAGCGGTTCGTCCTCCTACCCTGCAAAGGTGAGCCGACCGTGACGATCGAGTCAGCCCCGACCGGGCACCTGGCGCACTCCTCGGGAACGAACGGGGCGGGCACGAACGGGGCGGGAGAGCACGCGTCTGGAGCACGGCCCCGCTGGGTCAAGGTGCTCGACCAGACGCGCTGCATCGGCTGCCACGCGTGCACGACGGCGTGCAAGAGCGAGAACTCGGTCCCGATCGGGGTCACGCGCACCTACGTGAAGTCCGTCGAGGTCGGCCTGTTCCCCCACGTGCGCCGATCGTTCCAGGTGACGCGCTGCAACCAGTGCAGCGACGCCCCGTGCGCCACGGCCTGCCCGACGGGTGCGATGTACCGGCGCGACGACGGCATCGTGGACTTCGACAAGTCGATCTGCATCGGCTGCAAGGCGTGCATGGCGGCGTGCCCCTACGACGCGATCTTCATCAATCCCGACGACCATTCGGCAGAGAAGTGCAACTTCTGTGCGCACCGCATCGACATCGGCCTCGAGCCCGCGTGCGTGTCGGTCTGCCCGACCGGGGCGATCCTCGTCGGCGACCTCGCGGACCCGACATCTCGCGTCGCACGCATCGTCCAGCGCGAACCCGTCACGGTCCGCAAGCCCGAGAAGCACACACGCCCGGCCGTCTTCTACAAAGGTGCCCACCAGGCCACCCTCGACCCGCTCGCAGCACGGCGCCCCGACGGCGACCTCTACGCATGGGCGACCCAGGGTGGCGCGGGCCCCCAACAGGTCGCGTCCGGCCATCCGGGCGGTGCCAACTCGTCGGCAGCGGCGCTCTTGTCCTACGACATCCCCCACCAGGCCCCCTGGGGCTGGCGGGTGAGCCTGTACACCTGGACCAAGGGGATCGCGTCGGGCGGCTTCCTCGTTCCGGTCCTGCTCGCGCTCGCCGGCCGGCTCGGCTGGCACAACGGCGTCGTGCGCTTCGTCGCGCCCCTGCTCGCGCTCGGCTTCCTCGCGGTGACCGGGGCGCTGCTCATCTGGGACCTCAAGCACCCGACGCGCTTCTACCTCATCTTCACGCGCCACCAGTGGACGAGCTGGCTCGTCCGCGGGTCGTTCGTCATCGCCGCCTACGGCGGCGTCGTCACGGCCTACCTCGCGACCTCGGCGGGAAGCGCCACGACCGCCGAGGAGGTCCTCGCCGTCGTCGCGATCCCGCTCGGGGTCGGCACAGCCTGCTACACCGCCTTTCTCTTCGCCCAGTCCAAGGCGCGCGACCTCTGGCAGAGCCCGATGCTCCTGCCGCACCTCGCCGTGCAGGCGGCCTACGCAGGCGCCGCCGCCATCTTGCCGTTCGCACTCTGGCTCTCCCCGCACCGCGGCGTCGTCACGATCGAGGTCGTGCTTGCCGTCGCCGCCGGCGTCCACCTCCTCCTCGTCGCCGCCGAGACGACGCTCGTCCACCCGACCGCCCACGCGCACCTCGGCGCGCACGAGATGGTCCGCGGCCACTTCGCCCGGTCGTTCTGGTCGGGAGCCCTGCTCGCCGCGGCCTCGATCGCCGCGCCGTGGATCGGCGTGGCGGCCACACCGCTCGCGCTCCTCGGCCTCCTCGCCTACGAGCACGCCTACGTCCAGGCCGGCCAGTCCGTGCCACTCGCGTGAGGGAGGCTGCACGATGACTTCCACGCCGACGGGTCCCACGGGACCGACGGAGCCGACGGACCTCGACGCCCTCGGCGCGCGCGTCTCGGCCGCCCGTTCCGCCACCGAGAGCCGCGGCGAGACGTTCTACCCGGGTGCGAGCGGGATCCATCTCGCCGCGTTCCCCCCGCGCGAGCGCTGGGACGACTGGGTCGAGCTCGACTCGCGTGCCTGGCCGGCACGCGTCGAGCGCCACTCGATGCTCGTCCCGACGACCTGCTTCAACTGCGAGTCCGCGTGCGGCCTCCTCGCCTACGTCGACCGCGACACGCTCCAGGTGCGCAAGTTCGAGGGCAACCCCGAGCACCCGGGCTCCCGCGGCCGCAACTGCGCGAAGGGGCCGTCGACGATCAACCAGGTCACCGACCCGGACCGGATCCTCTACCCGCTCCGGCGCGCCGGAGCGCGCGGCGAGGGTCTCTGGGAGCGGGCGAGCTGGGACGAGGCCCTCGACGCGATCGCAGGCCGGCTGCGCGCGGCGATCGTCGAGAACCGCCACAACGAGGTCATGATCCACATCGGGCGACCCGGCGAGGACGGCTACACCGAGCGCGTCCTCGCGAGCTGGGGAGTCGACGGGCACAACTCGCACACCAACGTGTGCTCGAGCGGCGGCCGCACGGGTTTCCAGTTCTGGACCGGGATCGACCGGCCGAGCCCCGACTACGCGCACGCCAAGGTCATCTACCTCATCTCCGCGCACCTCGAGACAGGGCACTACTTCAACCCCCACGCGCAGCGCATCACCGAGGCGCGCGCCAACGGAGCCAGGGTCATCGTCCTCGACACGAGGTTGTCGAACACGGCGACGCACGCCGACCACTGGCTCTCCCCGCGCCCGGGATCCGAGGCCGCCATCAACCTCGCCATCGCGCAGCACATCATCTCGACGGACCGTGTCGACTGGGACTTCGTCCGGCGCTGGTGGAACTGGGAGGAGTACCTCGAGGCCTGCCATCCCGAGCTCGAGCGCAGCTTCTCCTCCTTCCAGGCGGTGCTCCGGACGCTCTACACGGACTGGACCGTCGAGGTCGCCGCACGCGAGTCCGGGATCGACGCCGCGACGATCGCGGAGGTCGCAGAGGTCGTTGCCGGGGCGGGGACGCGCTTTGCGTGCCACTCGTGGCGCTCCGCCGCGGCCGGCAACCTCGGTGGCTGGCAGGTGAGCCGGACCGTGTTCTTCCTCGCTGCGCTGCTCGGCGCCGTGGCGACCGAAGGCGGGACGTTCCCCAACGCGTACAACAAGTTCGTCCCGCGGCCGATCCACACGCCCGCGCACCCCGGGGTGTGGCAGGAGCTGTCCTGGCCCCTCGAGTTCCCCCTCGCCCAGAACGAGATGAGCTTTCTCCTGCCGCACTTCCTCCTCGACGGCAGGGGGAGGCTCGACACCTACTTCTCCCGGGTCTACAACCCGGTCTGGACGAACCCCGACGGTCTCAGCTGGATGGAGGTCCTCACCGACGAGGAGAAGGTCGGCTGCTACGTCGCCTTGACGCCCACCTGGAACGAGTCAGCGTACTTCGCCGACTGGATCCTGCCGACCGGTCATGCCTCCGAGCGCCTCGACACCCACTCCTACGAGCAGTACGACGGGCAGTGGGTCGGTTTCCGCCAGCCGGTGCTGCGTGCCGCGCGCGAGCGCCTCGGCGAGACGGTCACCGACACCCGCCAGGTCAACCCGGGCGAGGTGTGGGAGGAGAACGAGCTCTGGATCGAGCTCTCGTGGCGCATCGACCCGGACGGCAAGCTCGGGATCCGCCGGCACCACGAGTCGCGCGCGCACCCCGGCGAGAAGCTGACCGTCGACGAGTACTACGGCTGGATGTTCGAGAACTCCGTGCCCGGCCTGCCCGAGGCTGCAGCCGCGCAGGGCCTCAGCCCCCTGGCCTACATGCGGCGCTACGGCGTCTACGAGATCACCCGTGGCCAAGGAGCGCTGTTCGACCGCCCCGTCCCCGCCGACGAGCTCGTCGACACCGTCGTCACCGCGACCGGGCGCGTCTACACCGCTGCGCCGGCGCGGGCAAGCATGAACATCGTGCCGACCGCGAGCCCGCCGCCGGACTCGAACGGCCGCCGTCCGGTCGGCGTGGCAGTCGACGGCCGCATCCTGTCCGGGTTCCCGACGCCGTCGGGCCGGATCCAGCTCTACTCCTCTACGCTCGCATCCTGGGGGTGGCCGGAGCATGCCCTGCCCGGCTACATCCGCTCCCACGTCCACCCCGACGAGCTTGCCCCGGACCAGCTCGTCCTGCTCTCGACCTTCCGCCTCCCGACGCAGATCCACACGCGGTCGGCCAACTCGAAGTGGCTGGACGAGCTCTCGCACACCAACCCCGTCTGGATCCACCCCCACGACGCCGCGCGCCTCGGCGTGTCGCGCACCGGCGACCTCGTGCGCGTCGAGACCGAGATCGGCTACTTCGTCGCGAAGGCCTGGATCACCGAGGGAATCCGACCGGGGGTCGTGGCCTGCTCGCACCACATGGGGCGCTGGAAGCTCGACGGCCACGACGCGGTGCGCGCGGGCTCGATGATGGCGACCGTCCAACTCCGCCACGGCGATGCGGGCTGGTCGATGCGGGCAAGCGAGCGCGTGCGGCCGTACGAGTCGACGGACCCGGACACCCGCCGGATCTGGTGGTCCGACACCGGCGTCCACCAGAACCTCACCTTTCCCGTCCACCCGGACCCGATATCGGGCATGCACTGCTGGCACCAGGCGGTTCGCGTCCGGCCGGCCGAGCCCGGCGACAGCCACGGCGACATCGCCGTCGACACCGCGCGCTCGCGCGCCGTCTACCGGGCGTGGATGGCCCGGACCCGCCCGGCGGGCTCTGTCAGCCCGGACGGCAGCCGGCGTCCGTGGTGGCTCATGCGCCCGCTCAAGCCCCGCCCCGAGCTGTTCGCCCTGCCCGGCGGGCAGGCGCCGACCGAGCCGCAGTGAAGGCGCAGTGAGGGCGCAGTGAGGGCAGAGCTCGGCCGAGCGCCCGCGCACGCCGGTCGCTTCGAGCTGCTGCGCGCCCTCGGCGCGCTATGCGCCCTCGACCCGTGCTCGGCCACGGCGGTCGCCGCGTCGCTCGAGCTCCCGGTTTGGAGCCGGGCCGAGCACACGCTCGTGTTCGTCCTCGAGCTCCCGCCGTACGCGTCGGTGCACCTCGGTGCCGAGGGCAAGCTCGGCGGCGAGGGCGGCGACCGCGTCGCGGGGTGCTGGCGGGCGCTCGGGCTGAACCCGCCCGCCGACGCCGACCATCTCGCGAACATCCTCGACCTCTACGCCGAGCTCGGCGAGTCGGCACTGACCTGCCGGACGGCGCGAGCACGCGAGCGACTGACGCACGCCCGCGAGACCGTCCTGTGGGAGCACCTCTGGTCCTGGGTTCCCGGCTACCTCGACGCCGCCTGCGGCCACGGCGGACCGGCGACTGCGTCCTGGGCGCGCCTTGTTCGCTCCGCCCTCGTCCGCGAAGCCCGATCGAGCTCGCCCGCGTCGACGCTGCCGCTCGCGCTCCGTGCGGCTCCGCCGCCGATCGACCCCGACGCGCCGCTCGGCGATCTGCTCGACGCGCTCGTCGCACCGGTCCGGGTCGGCTTCGTCCTCACCCACGACGACCTCGCATGCGCGTCGCAGATCTCCGGAGTCGGGCTCCGACGCGGCGAGCGTCGCTTCGCGCTGCGGGCGATGATCGAGCAGGACGCGGCAGCCACCGCCGCGTCGCTCGCAAACCACGCGCGCCGGTGGGCGGCGCTGCACCGCGACCGCGAGCCGGTCGGGCTCGGGGCGGGCTGCGACCCGGCGTGCTGGTGGACCGGACGCGCCGAGGACAGTGCCCGTGCGCTCGACCAGCTCCACACCCGTGCACGATCGGCGCGACACTCCTGCGGTGCCTCCGCCCGACGCGACGCGACCGACCCGTGACCGCAACCGCGACCGTCGTCGCGCCCGACCGCAGCGTGCCCCCGACGACGGCGCGACGGGCCTCTCGCGCCGCAATGCAACCGAGCCCGACGAGCCCGAGCTCCTCGAGCTCCGGTGCGGCTCGGTCGCAGCGGGTGGCTCCTGCGTCGCCCGGGCAGGTGACGGCCGGGTCGTCTTCGTCCGCCACGGTCTCCCCGGCGAGCTCGTCCAGGCACGGGTGACCGCCGTATCGGCGCGGTACCTGCGCGCCGATGCCGTCGAGATCCTCGAGCCCTCGGCGGCGCGCGTCGAGCCGCCGTGCCCGCACGCCGGGCCGGGCCGCTGCGGCGGCTGCGACTTCCAGCACGTTGCGCCGAGCGAGCAGCGGGCGATGAAGGCAGCCCTCGTCATGGAGCAGCTGCGGCGCATCGCCCGCGTCGAGCGCGACGTGACGGTCGAGGAGCTGACCGGCTCGCCCGACGGACTCGGCTGGCGGACGCGGGTGCGCTTCGCTGCGGACCTCGACGGCAGGGTGGGCATGCGGCGCCACCGCTCGCACGACGTCGAACCCGTCGAGCACTGTCTCGTCGCGGCGGAGCCCGTCCGGTCGACCGGCGTCGAGACGTGCCGGTGGCCGCCCGGCTGCGAGGTCGAGGTCCTCGCCCCGGTCCGCGACCCGCCGGTGCCGGCCGGCCCGCGAGCGCGTCCGGGTCGAGGGCGCGACGACCTCGACGCGCGCGACGGGGCGAACGCCGTCGTGTCCGTCACCCTCCACGGCAGGGCGCGCGCGACCCCGCCCCCGCGCCCGCTCGCCCCGGCGACCGGGCTCGTCGCCGGTGGCAGGGTCGTCCGCCCGCCCGGGCACGCCCGTGCCGACGTCCTCGGCCACGGCTTTCGGGTCTCGGCCGGGTCCTTCTGGCAGGCGCACCGCGACGCACCCCGGGTGCTCGGCCAAGCCGTGCTCGACGGCCTCGAGCCGCGGCGAGGCGAGGCGGTGCTCGACCTGTTCGCCGGAGTCGGGCTCTTCTCCGTGCTGTGCGCCGACGCCGTCGGCCCAGGCGGGCGCGTGCTCGCGGTCGAGCGCGACCGGGGCGCATGCGCCGACGCGCGCCACAACGCCCGCCGCCACCCCCAGGTCGAGGTGCGCGAGGACCACGTCTCCCCAGCGGTCGTCGCGTCCCTCGGCGGGTTCGACCTCGTCGTCCTCGACCCGCCACGCGAGGGCGCGGGCACCGCACTCGTCGACTGCCTCGTGTCCCTCGACCCGGCGCCGCGGCGCGTCGCCTACGTCGCCTGCGACCCTGCCTCGTTCGCCCGCGATCTCGCCGTCATTGCGGCGGCAGGCTGGACCACGACGTCGCTGCGCGCCTTCGACCAGTTCCCGATGACCGAGCACGTCGAGCTCGTGGCGATCGTCGAGCCGCCGGCCACGGCGCGGCGCGCCACGCGCGCCGGTGGCGCCGCTTGACGCCCCGTGGCTCGACCGGAGACGATGTCGCCGTGCGCGAGGACGTCTCCCGGGTGCCGAGCGACGCGAGCGTCCCGCCCGTCGGCGAGGCGCGGTCGGTGGCCGTCGGGAAGCTGACGATCCGCGCGGAGGTCCTCGGTCCACGAGACGGCCGGCCGCTGCTGCTCGTCCACGGCCTCGGCGCGCAGCTAATCGACTGGCCGCCGCAGCTCGTCGACGGGCTCGTGCAGGCCGGCTTTCGCGTCGTCCGCTACGACAACAGAGACGTCGGGCTGTCGACGCACCTCGACGAGCTCGGCATGCCGGACCTCGTCCGGGACGTCGGGCATCCCGAGCGTGCGCCGTATCTGCTGGCAGACCTCGCAGACGATGCCGCAGGGCTCCTCGGCGCCCTCGGGATCGAGCGCGCCCACGTCGTCGGCGTCTCGATGGGCGGCATGGTCGCCCAGGAGCTCGCGATCCGTCACGGTGAGCTCGTCTCGAGCCTGTGCTCGATCATGTCGACGACAGGCGACCCCACCGTCGGCCAGCCCTCGGCCGAGGCGCTCGCCGTCCTGCTCCGCGCGGCACCCGCCGACCGGAGCGCGGCGATCGAGCAGTCGGTCGCCGGCGCGCGGGTCACCGGCTCGCCCGGCTTCCCCGTCGACGACGCGACGCGCCGTGCCCGCGCCGCTGCCAGCTACGACCGCTCGCACGACACCGCAGGGGTCGCGCGCCAGCTCGCGGCGATCGTCGCGTCGCCCGACCGGACGGCCGCGCTCGGGGGGCTCACGATGCCGGTGCTCGTGATCCACGGCGAGGCGGACCAGCTCGTCGCGCCGTCCGGCGGCCGGGCGACCGCCGACGCGGTGCCAGGCGCGCGCCTCGTCACGTTCGCCGGCATGGGCCACGACCTGCCCGCCGAGCTGATTCCTGCGATCGTCGACCACGTCGTCGCGCTCGCCGACCTGGCCGAGCAGGCCGAGCAGGCAGGTCGAGGCGACCGATAGGGTCGGTGCCACCACGTCGCCGGCGAGCGCGCCGGTGCCACCGCGACCAGCAGGGGGACAGTTGAGGACGAGACGGATCGGGAAGCTCGAGGTGAGCGTCGTCGGCCTGGGTTGCAACAACTTCGGCGGGCGGATCGACGCCGACGCGACGAACGCCGTCGTCGGTGCCGCACTCGACGAGGGCATCACCTTGTTCGACACGGCGGACGTCTACGGCGACACGAGGAGCGAGGAGCTGCTCGGCCGCGCGCTCGGCCGCCACCGCGACGAGGTCGTCGTCGCGACGAAGTTCGGGATCGCCCGCGGCGAGCTGACCGGAGGCGCGTCGCCGGACTACGTCCGCTCCGCCGCCGAGGCGAGCCTGCGCCGGCTCGGCACCGACTACATCGACCTCTACCAGCTCCACCGGCCGGACCCCGAGGTCCCGATCGCCGACACCCTCGGCGCGCTCGCGGAGCTCGTCGAGGCAGGCAAGGTCCGGGAGATCGGCTGCTCGAACTTCGACGCGAGCCAGCTCGACGAGGCGGCGGCGGCGGCCCGCGAACGGGGCCTCGTCGCGTTCGCGAGCGTGCAGAACCACTACAGCCTGCTCGAGCGGGAGCCGGAGATCGAGGTGCTCGACGCGTGCGCGCGCCTCGGGCTCGGCCTGCTCCCGTACTTCCCGCTCGCGAACGGGCTGCTCACGGGCAAGTACCGCGTCGGCGAGCCCCCACCTGCCGGCAGCCGGCTCGCCTCGGACGACGAGCGGAGGGCGCGGGAGATGAGTGACGAGCGCATGGCGGTCGTCGCCGGCCTCGTCGAGGTCGCCGAGACCGTCCCGTGCACCCTCGTCGAGCTCGCGTTCGCCTGGCTCCTCGCCCACGACGCCGTCCCGTCGGTGATCGCCGGGGCGACCCGCCCCGAGCAGGTGCGCGAGAACGCCGCGACGGCCGACGTCGAGCTCAGCCCGCAGGTGCTCGAGCGCATCGACGAGATCGCGCCCCCGCCGACCGCCGGACACGACCGGTGACCGCGGCGGCGACACCCGGCGCGATGTCGCGCGCCGAGTTCGACGCCCTCTACGACGAGCTCACCGACTGGTCGCGCGCGCAGCACCGGCCCCCGGGAACAGTCGGGCTCCGCGCGCAGCAGTCCTGCGTCGCCGGCGCCGCGCTGGTCCGCACGGGCGAGGTCGTGCCGCTCGCGCATCCGCTCGACACCGTCGCGGGGCCGGACAACACCAAGCCCGCGCTGTTCTACATGTCCGACGTCGGCGACGGTGCGACGCCCGAGCCCCGGTGCCACATGGACTTCGTCGGCACGGACTACCACGGCAAGTCCGTGACCCACATCGACGCGCCCGCGCACATGGGCTATCGCGACCTGCTCTACGGCGGCGTCCCAGCGGACGAGGCCGTCACCTCGAAAGGGGCGCGCCACGCGAGCGTGGAGATGCTCGGCGGCATCGTCCGCCACGGCGTCCTGCTCGACGTCGCAGGCGCGAAGGGCCTCGACTGGCTCGAGCCCGGGACCGCGATCACGGGCGACGACCTCCTCGAGGCCGCGCGCTGGGGATCGGTCGCCGTCGACCCGGGCGCCGTCGTCTTCGTCCGCACCGGGCACGGGGCACGGCGCAGCGCACTCGGCGCGTGGGACCCGTCCGACCTCTCCGCCGGGCTCCACCCGTCGGCGATGCGGACCGTCGTCGCCTGGGAGGTCGCTGTGCTCGGATCGGACGGCGACAGCGACGTGCGCCCGAGCCCGGTGCCCGGCGTCCACTCCCCCGTCCACGCGCTCGCGCTGATCGCCCGGGGCATGCCGCTGCTCGACAACGTGGCGCTCGAGCAGCTCGCGGCGACCTGCCGCCGCCTCGGGCGCCACGACTTCCTCTGCGTCGTGGCCCCGCTCGTCGTCCCGGGCGGGACGGGCTCACCTGTCACGCCCCTCGCCGTCTTCTGACCCTGACGGGTCACCGGCTGCGACCGGCCACGAAGCGGTCCAGCTCGTCGGAGGTTGGGCCGGCCGCAGGGCCGGCGACCCCGACTGCGTAGGCGGCGGCGACGTTCGCGGCGCGCGCGGGCCCGACGAGGTCCGGCCCGGGACCGAGGGCGGCGAGGAACGCACCGAGATGGACGTCCCCCGCGCCGTTGGTGTCGACGGCCGCGACGGCAACTCCAGGGACGCGCACGGCCGGCAGGCTCCGACTCGCGACGACGCAGCCGCGCGCCGCGTCGCGCACGCAGATCCCGGCTGCGGGGAGCCGGGCAGCGAGATGATCCGCCGCGTCCTGCGGGCCGCAACCGCCGGTGAGGGCCGCTGCCTCGGCCGCGTTGCAACTGAGCCAGCGGACCCGCGCAAGGACCGCGTCGAGCGCGTCTCGGGGGATCTCGCCTACGAGCGGACCGGGATCGAACGCCACGTCGACCCCGGGTGCGAGACCCGCCACGAACTCGAGCAGGGTGGAGCGGTTGCGCGGGTCGACGAGCCCGTAGCCCGAGAGGCAGACGACCTCCACAGGTGTCGGGCCGATCTGCGCGAGCGCGCCGGGGTCGAGCTCGACCTCCGCACCGCGGACCGTGACGAACGTGCGCTCGCCGGTGTCGTCGACCGCGCAGACGACGAAGCCCGTGTCGCGTCCACGCACCCGTGCCGCGACGACCTCGATGTCCTCCCGGACGAGCTCGGCAAAGACGGCATCCGCGAACGGGCCGGACCCCACGACGCCGCCATAGCGGACGCGCATGCCAAGGCGCGCAGCAGCCGACATCGTGTTGAACGCGCCTCCGGCATGGACCGACCCGGACGACGCGCGGACGTCGGCTCCCGCGTCCGGCAGGCGACCGATCCGCACGACGACGTCGGCGACGACGTTGCCGACGTGGACCATGCCGACGTAGCGGCGGGCTGGGCCCCTGTCGCGGCCGTCCGGGCCGTGGGTGAGAGGCACGGGAGCAGCACGCTCGGCCGGCACCGTTGCCCGGGCGTCGTCAGGCGTCGACTGCGCACGCGCCCGGGCGCCAGCCCGGGCGCGTAGAGCCAGCAGCGACTGGGCCAGCGGCTCGAGGCGGAGCGCATTGACGCGCTCGACGAGCTCGCGCGCGGCGGCGGGGAACGCGTCGACGCCGTGACACGCCCCTGCGACCGCTCCGGTCATCGCGGCGATCGTGTCGCAGTCGCCGCCGAGCGACGCGGCGAGCAGGCACGCGGCGAACGGGTCGTCCGGTCTGGCCGCGAGGACCGCGAAGGCGGCGGGGACGGACTCCTGCGCGGCGAGGCTCGTCCCGACGAGCCGGCCGACGAGGTCGGCGGTCGCCTCGACGTCTTGTTCGAGGTCGAGGCTCGTCGCCCACGCGATCCGGGCAGCGACGTCGGCTCCGGCGACCTGTGCGCCATGACGTGCTCCCGAGACGGCGGCTCGCACCGCCAGGTCGGTCGCCTCGCGCACGGTGGCCCCCTGCACCCCAGCGCTCACGGCGGCGGCGACCGCAGCGGCCGCCGCGAGTGCCAGGCTGGTGTCGTGCGTGAGGCGGCTCGCCTCGACGACGGCCTCGACGAGCGCGTCGAGGTCGTCCGCGACCCACGCGATACCGACGGGCGCGATCCGCATCGCTGCGCCGTTCGTCGTGCCGCTGCGCCCGACCGTGCCCAGATCGCCCCCGGCACGCAGCGCGTCGATCGCTCGCCTCGTCGACGGACCGAGGAGGTCGAGCGAGCCCCGGGCGCGCATCTCGAGCTCCCAGGCCACCAACCGGTCGGCGAGGAGGCGCGCGTCGACCGATCCGTCCCCGTCGAGGAGCACCCCGGCGAGGAGCACCGCCTGCTCGGTGTCGTCCGTGACGGACCCGGCGGCCATCCCCGGGGCGATCGGCTGGTCGTCGGGCGCTCGCTCGAACCACCGGAGGCAGGATCCGAAGCGGGAGACGACCTCGGCGCGTGTCAACGACTGAGTCGGCATGCCGAGCGCGTCCCCGATCGCCAGGCCCATGAGCGCGCCGAGTGCCCGGTCGTCGACCGCCGTCACGGCCCGCGACGACCGTCCGCCGGGTCGCGCCGGGTCGCTCCCTCGCCGGCGCGGTGCCGTGTGTCGCGCGCGCAGCCCACGCCGTCAGCCCCGGGCGAGCACGTCGGCGACGGAGACGACCTCGACCATCGGCGAGTAGAGCCCGAGGATCGCGAGCGCCCGATCGTGGCTCGCGTCGTCGACGCCGGCACAGGCGTCGGCGACCACCTCGACGTGGCAGCCCGCGTCGGCAGCTGCGAGCACGGTCGACAAGACGCAGCAGTCCGTGCTCACCCCGCAGACCACGAGATGCGCGCCCGCGCCGACACGGGCAGACATCTCGGGGGTCCACTTGCCAAAGGTCGTCGCCTCGACGTGCGCGCCGGGCAGCGTCGCCAGGTCGTCGACGATCGCGTACTCGTGCGCGTCGGGAGGGAGCAGCGCGAAGGGCCAGCGGCGGTAGTAGTCCGTCCACGAGCCGCTCGGCTCCGCGGGGGCGACGAAGCGGGTCCAGACCGTCCGTTCGCCCGCGACCGCCGCGAGCCTGCGGACGGGCTCGACGATCTCGGCAAAGCGCGGCGCCGCCCACGGGCTCGCGGGGTCGGCGAACACGTGCTGCATGTCGACGGCGACGAGCCACGTCCCGGCCTTCCCGAGCACGCCGACGGCAGCTGCACCGCCCGGGTCTGCACCGCCCGGGTCTGCACCGCCCGGGTCTGCGGGGCGTCTAGATGCTGTCACGGCGCGCCTTTCGCTCTCACGCCTGCGACGGCGCGCCCAAGGTGCCCGGCGCGACCGCGAGCGGAAGGACCTCCTGGCACCGGATGCGTGAGGTTGCGAACAGCGGCGTCACGACGAAGCCTGCGACGAGCGCGACGAGGACGCCGAGGTTTGCAAAGGCCCACGCTCCGGTCTTGCCCCCGAGACCGAACGGCCCGAGGAGGAACCCCTGCCAGTCGAGCCAGCCGGCCGCGGTGTTCGTCACGAGCCCCCACCCGAGAACGGTCGCGACGACGACGAGCACGATCGCGCTCCACCGGACGTCGCCGTAGCGCCCGGACCGGTCGTAGAGCTCGGCGTCGGCGTAGGGGCGCCGGCGCAGGGCGATGTCCGCGAGCACGACGCCGCACCACGCGGCGATCGGGACGCCGAGGGTCGTGAGGAATCCCTCGAACTGGCCGATGAAGTTACCCGCGACGAACACGACGTAGATCGTGCCGAGCACCATCACCGTGCCGTCGACGAGCGCAGCGGCAGCGCGCGGGATGCGCAGTCCGAGGCTGAGCAGAGCGAGCCCGGAGGAGTAGATGTCGAGCACGGACCCGCCGACGAGGCCGAGCACTGCGACGACGACGAACGGCACGAGGTACCAGGTGGGCAGGATGTCCGCGAGGGCGCCGATCGGATCGGCGCCGATGGCGGCGCTGAGCCTGCCGGACGAGCCGGCGAGGAGAAGGCCGAACAGCAGGAGGACGACCGGCGCGACCGACGAGCCGAGGGTGGTCCAGCCGACCACCCCGGCCGTCGAGGAGGAGCGCGGGAGGTAGCGCGAGTAGTCGGCGGCGGCGTTGACCCAGCCGAGGCCGAACCCGGTCATGACGAAGACGAGCGCGCCCACGACCTTCTGCGCCGAGCCGCCGGGCAGCGCGGCGACGGCGTGCCAGTGGATGTGGTCGAGGACGAGCACGACGAAGCCCACCGTGAGCGCGCCGGTGACGACCGTGATGACGGCCTGCATCCTCATGATCACGTCGAAACCCATCACGCCGCCCGCGACGACGCAACCCGCGACGACGAGGAGGGCGACGACCTTCACCGGATCGCCCCCACCCCAGCCGAGGCGGTGGAAGACCGTCGCGACCGCGAGTGTCGCGAGGATCGCGAGCACCGTCTCCCAGCCCACCGTCAAAAGCCACGAGATCGCCGACGGCAGCTTGTTGCCCCGGACGCCGAACGCAGCCCGGCTGAGCACCATGGTCGGCGCGGACCCGCGCTTGCCGGCCACGGCAACGAAGCCGCAGAGCAGGAAGGAGCCGACGATGCCGACCAGCCCGACGAGAAGTGCCTGAGCGAAGGAGATCCCGAAGCCGAGGACGAACGAGCCGTAGCTCAGGCCGAGCACGGACACGTTGGCACCGAACCACGGCCAGAAGAGCTCGCGCGGCGCACCTTTGCGATCGACGTCCAAGATGACGTCGATCCCGTGCAGCTCCACGTGCAAGCCCGGCTCCACGCCGAGAGCCGCGCCGCCCGGACCCGCAGCAGCCGGGCCCGGCCGAGCCGGTGCCTCCTCGCTCCCGGCCATCGAACGGCCCCTCCCTTGCTCTTCGGTCCCTGGGCTCTTCGGTCTCCGGTCTCCGGTCTCCGGTCTCCGGTCTCCGGTCTCCGTGAGCGCGCCGTGGCCGCAACGTAGGACCCGTGCCAGCTCGGGTCAAGCGCGACAGAAAGGACGGCGCGACAGAGAGCACGGGGCGTATGGTGGGGCATGATCGAGACAGCGATGTTCGGACGGACGGGTCATGCGAGCACGCGCGTGGTGTTCGGCGGTGCGGCGCTCGGATCGGTGGACCAGGAGACGGCCGACGGGGTCCTCGCCGTCCTGCGTCAGTACGGCGTGAACCACCTCGACACCGCCGCGAGCTACGGCGACTCCGAGCTGCGGATCGCGCCCTGGCTCGTCGGCCACCGCGACGAGTACTTCCTCGCGACCAAGACCGGCGACCGCAGCGGCGGGGCGGCGCGCGCGAGCCTCGAGCGGTCGCTCACACGGCTCGGCGTCGACCACGTCGACCTCGTCCAATTGCACAACCTGGTCGAGCCGGACGAGTGGGAGCAGGCGCACGCACCCGGCGGCGCGCTCGAGGCGCTCCTCAAAGCCCGCGACGAGGGCCTGACGAGGTTCGTCGGCGTGACCGGGCACGGCGTGCGCATCGCGGCGATGCACCTGCGCAGCCTGGCGCGCCACGACTACGACTCGGTGCTGCTGCCGTACAACTTCACGATGCTCGCCGACCCCTCGTACCGATCCGACGTCGAGCAGCTGCTCGCGCTCTGCGCCGAACGCAGCGTCGCCGTCCAGGTGATCAAGGCGATCGCCCGCGGCCGCTGGCCGGGCGACGCGACCGGCGACCACCGCAGCTGGTACCGGCCGATCGAGGACCCCGAGGCGATCCGCCGTGCCGTGCACTTCGTGCTGGGCAGGCCCGGCCTTTTCCTCGCGTCGTCGAGCGACTACGAGCTGCTGCCCCAGATCCTCGAGGCTGCGTCGACGCCGGGGCCCGTGCCGTCGGACGCCGAGATGGCGGCCGACTGCGAGCGGGTCGGGATCGAGCGGCTGTTCGACGGAGCCGAGCTCGAGCGCATCTGACGCCGGGACGCGCCCCCACCCGGCTTGTAGGGTAGAGCCATGCCCGACACGACGAGCAGGTTTCGGCGCGGTCGCCAAGCAGCGACCGTAGGCTCGGTGATGGTCGTCGCCACCCTCGCTGCGCTGCCCGCAGGAGCGAGCGCGTCGCGGACTGCCCGTTCTCACGGGACCACAGCGGCGCTGCCGAGCGGCACGTCCCTCGTGGCGGCGGCGAAGAAGGCGATGCTCGCCGCCCGGAGCGTGCACTTCGTCCTCGAGTCGACGGCGGCCGGGACCACGGACGTGATCTCCGCCGACGCCGGCACGTCGACAGGTCGCGAGGTGCTGCATGCCGGCAAGGCGACGGCGACGGTCCTGCTCACCAAGCGCGACGCGTACTTCGGGGGGAACGCCACCGGGTTGGCGAAGTTCTTCGGGATGCCAGCCACGGACGTGAAGAAGGTCGGAGCGAAGTGGGTGGAGGTGACGGCGGGCACCTCGCAGTACACGACCTTCAAGAACAATCTCGTCGCCTCGTCGCTGCCCGCCGCGTTCCTCCCGACGGTCAAGAAGATGACGGTGCACCGTGTGCATATCGCAGGCGTGCAGGACTACCAGCTCGTCTGGGCCTCGACGGTGAGCGGCAAGCTGTTCCACGAGACGCTCGACCTCGCCGCGACCGGGCCGGCGCTGCCCGTCTCCCAGGTCGGCACGAGCGGGAAGGACAGGGAGTCGACGACCTTCAGCCACTGGGGCGAGATCGTCCACGTCGCTCCGCCGAAGCGGACGATCGCCTTCAGCGCGCTCACCGGCTGAGGAGGACCCGCCCGCGCGACGATGACGCCAAGCCCTCGCCGACACCGCAGCCGCCCGGCGCACCGGCGCCGCCGCCCGTCGCGGTCACGACTGGCCGTGAGCCTCCTCGCGGTCGCCGCCGTCGGCACGGCAATCGGGCTGTCGCTGCGCGCCGTCGTGCGCATCGGTCCGGTCCAGACCGGCGGAAGGGTCACCTCGCTCCACCGCGTCTCGCACCCGGCTCGCCGGCCGCTCCCGGCGCCGGCGGGCGACGGCCCGGCCCCCGTCTCCTCGACGACGGGCAGCACCGCGACGACGGCAGCCGTCACGACGACAGCTCCGGCGCAGACGCGGGCACCAGCGACCACGGCGACGACCGCGACGACGACGGCGGCGGCGGCGGCGGCGGCGCTCCTTGCACCGTCGAGCGTCCTCGTCGAGGTCCTGAACGGCGCCGGCGTGCCGCATCTCGCCGCGACGACGGCCCAGGCCCTGCGCGCTGCGGGCTTCCTCGTCAACGGCACGGGGAACGCAGCCTCGTTCCAGCACGACGCCACCGTCGTCGAGTTCTCGTCCGGCAGCGAGCAGGCCGCCGAGACCGTCGCCGCGCACGTCTCGGGCTCGAGCGTGCTCGCCGAGGTGCCCGGCCTCGCACCCGACGAGGTCGACCTCGTGCTCGGCGAGGACTTCGACGGCTTGCGCGCCTGACGCCGCCCACCGGGTCGGACCCGGCGGGCGGCGTGGGCGGTCACCGCCCGGCGGGCGGCGTGGCGGTCACTGTGCGGAAGGCTGCGACGCAGCCAGGACGGCCGCCGGCGCCGAGTCGAGCACGGCGAGGATCGTCGTGGCGAGCCGACGGGCGGCCGCTGGATCGAGCTCCATCGCGACGCGCGCCGCGGCGCCGCGCCCGGGGTTCAGCAGGTCGACGTTGAGCGTGTGCTCCGCAGGTGCGTGGACCGGATGGTCGAAGTAGACCGTCGCCTTGGTGACGGGGAACCACCCGTCCGCCCCCTTGCCGCTCCCGCTGAGCTCCAGCATCTCGGTCTGGTACGTGCACATCTGCCGTGTCCTTTCAGCTCGCGAGGTACCGGCCGAAGAAGTCCCAGATCCGCGCCCAGCCCTCGTTCGCCGCCTCGGGCCGGTAGCTCGGGCGGTCGGGCGCGAAGAACGCGTGCCCCGCACCCTCGTAGGTGTGGAACTCGAAGCTCTTGCCGTTGTCCCGCAGTGCCACCTCGAGCTCGGCGACCTGCTCGGGCGACGGGAACTTGTCCTCGGCTCCGAACAGCCCGAGCAGCGGGCACGAGAGGTCCTTCGTGAGGTGCACGATCGGCCCGACCTTGAGCGGCATCCCCTCCGGGGGCGTCCCGACCACGAACGCCCCGTAGCAGTCGACGGCAGCGTCGAGGGGAAGGCTGCACGCCGCGAGGAACGACTGGCGCCCGCCGGAGCAGTAGCCGATCGTGGCGACCTTGCCGTTCGAGCCTGGCAGTTCCTTCAGCGCGGCGACGGCCCCGGCGACGTCGCCGACGAGGCGATCGTCCGGCACGCCGCCGTTGGCGCGCGCTGCGGCGGCGGCGTCGTCCGGGCTCGCCCCCGGGGCCTCACGCGAGTACAGATTGGGGCAGATCGCGAGGTAGCCGTGCGCCGCGAACTTGCGCGTGATCTCCTTCGTGGCCTCGTCGTAGCCGGGCATGTGGTGGATGACGACGACGCCGCCGTGGCGGGCGTCGTCCAGAGGCTGGGCCAGGTAGGCCTCGATCTCGTCGCCTCCGTGCCCGCGGACGTGGACTGTCTCTGCTCGCATCGCGTCGCTCATCGGCGTCGCCCCTTCCCTGTCTCGTTCGCTCCGCTAATGGTCCGGATCACCCTACCGAGCGCGCGGGACGACCGGTCGGGCCGCCGCGCTGCTCGTCGCGCCGCACGACGCGGAGCAGCTCTGCGACGGACCACGCCTGGAAGGGGCAGCCCGTCGTGGCGTGCGGCGCGGCGCCGTCGGCCGTCTCGCTGACCGACCCGATGCCGGCCTCGGCGAGGTGCAACGCGAGAGCGTCGAGCACGCCGTCCGCCGGTTCGCCGAGCCGCTCGCAGGCGTCGAGGTAGGGCCCGACCAACCAGGGCCACACGGTGCCCTGGTGGTAGGCGCGGTCCCGCGCGGCCGGGTCCCCCCGGTGCCAGGGGGCGTACGCACGGTCCGACGGCGCGAGCGAGCGCAGGCCGAGGGGCGTGACGAGCTCGTCGCAGGCGCGCAGCACCGCTCGGTCGTCGAGCGGGGCAAAGGGCAGGGAGACGGCGAGGAGCTGGTTGGGCCGGACGGACGGGTCGTCGCCACCCGGACCGTCCACGACGTCGAACAAGCCCGCGCCGCCGGGCCGCACGAAGCGCCGCCGGAACGACACCCGGGCCGCGTGCTCGAGGGAGCGGTGACGCGATGCGTCGACCCCGAGACGCACCTCGAGGTGCGCGAGGTGCGCGAGCCCGTTGACCCACAGGGCGTTCACCTCGACGGGCTTGCCGCGGCGGGCGGTCACGGGCACTCCGTCGACCCGGGCGTCCATCCAGGTCAGGGCCACCCCGTCGGCCCCGGCGGCAACGAGGCCGTCGTCCTCGACGACGATCCCGTACCGGGTGCCACGCACGTACCACTCGACGACGGACGCGAGCGCCGGCGCGAGAGCGGCGGCGAGGTCGAGGTCCCCGGTCGTCTCGACGTGCCGGCCGACGGCGTGGAGGAACCACAGCGCCGCGTCGACGGTGTTGTAGGCCGTCGTGCCACCGTCCGCGGTGTTGGCGAGCATGCCGTCGGAGAGCGACGCCGCAGAGCGCTCGAGCAGTGCCCGACCCTCGTCGAACCGGCGCGTCGCGAGGAAGAGACCCTCGTAGCTCGTCATGGTGTCCCGCGACCAGGCGCCGAACCACGGATAGACGGCGACGACGTCCGGTCCGGCGACGACGTGCTGGTCCGCGGCGAGGACGAGCTGGGCGGCGACGTCGCCCTCGGCGCCCGACGCCGCGACGAGCGACCGGGCACGCCGGTGTGCCGCGGCGACGGCGTGCGCGCCGGGAGGCGGCGCGTCGGCGAGGTCCCCGGCCCACGCGTCGACCTCGCACTGCTCGCCGGGCGCGAGCAGCGCGGAGAAGGTGCCGGCGTGCCAGAGGTCCTCGACGCTGGCGAGCCCGCGCGCCGCCTCCTCCCGGTAGGACGCGCCGCGGTACCAGGTCCCGCCCGGACGGAAGCCCGGACCGCGGACGCGGTACGCGCCCTCGAAGACGAAGCCCCCCGCGACGAGCTCGACCGCGGGGTCCGCGCCGGCGGACCGCTCGCCGTTCGCGTCGCGCCACGTGCAGAGCGCGTCACACTCGAGCCGGACCGGAGCGGGAGCCCGGACGAGGCGCAGCACGACGGCCACCCCGGGCCGGCCCCTGTGCATCGCGACCTCGCGCTCGAGCACCACCCCTCCGAGCGCGAAGCGCCAGCGCGGCACGCCGCCCTCGACGCAGAAGCCGACCAGGTGCTCGTGACCCCGCGGGTCGACGGCTCCACTCGCCCACTCGTGCGTCGCGAGCCGGACCCGGCGGTCACCGAGCACGAGGACGGGATCGAGCGCCGCAAGGCCGAGCATCCGGCCGGGGGCGCCGGGGCGCGCGACGACGAGCAAGCCGTGGTAGCGGCGGGTCCGCAGGCCCGAGACGGTCCCCGACGCGAAGCCTCCGAGGCCGTCGGCGACGAGCCACTCGCGCCTCGACGACTCCGCGAGCGTGCCGCAGGTCGCCGGGCCGAGACCCGGCACGGTCCCGTCGGCCCCGTCGGCCCCGTCGGTCCGCAGCGTCCTCACGCCGGCAGTCTTGTCGATCGCACTGGCCCGTGACGAGCACATCCGCGAGACTTCGCCCGTGGACGACGCCGAACGTAGACGACTCGCGGACCGCAGCCCCGACTGGAGGCGGTGGGGCCCCTACCTGTCCGAGCGGGCGTGGGGCACCGTCCGGGAGGACTACAGCGCAGACGGGACCGCATGGGAGTACTTCCCGCACGACCACGCCCGCTCGCGTGCCTACCGCTGGAGCGAGGACGGTCTCGGCGGCATCTGCGACCTCGACCAGCACCTGTGCTTCGCCTTCTCCTTCTGGAACGGCAAGGACCCGATCCTCAAGGAGCGGATCTTCGGCCTCACCGGCAACCAGGGCAACCACGGCGAGGACGCGAAGGAGTACTGGTGGTACACGGACTCGACGCCGACGCACTCCTACATGAGCTGGACCTACTGCTATCCCCAGGCGCCGTTTCCCTACGAGGACCTCGTCGAGGGCAACGCGAGCCGGAGCCGGTCGGACCCGGAGTACGAGCTCGTGGACACGGGCATCCTCGACGAGAGCCGCTACTGGCTGATAACGGTCGACTACGCCAAGGCCGGCCCCGCCGACCTCTGCATCCGCCTGCGCGCGCACAACGCCGGACCCGACCCGGCCGAGCTCGACGTCCTGCCGACCCTGTGGTTCCGCAACACCTGGTCGTGGGGTCTCGACGACCGTAAGCCCGTCATCGAGGCCGGCCCGGACAGGCTCGTCGCCACCCACCACCTCCTGCCGCAGATGGTGTGCACCTGGGAGGGCGAGCCCGAGGTGCTCGTCTGCGAGAACGAGTCGAACGCGCCCCTGCTGTGGGCAACGCCCGGATCGACGCCGTACCCGAAGGACGGCATCTGCGACCACGTGGTCCACGGCGCGCCGACCGTCGACCCGTCCGGACGCGGGACCAAGGCAGCCCTCCGCTACCACCTGCGGGTCGCGGGCGGCGAGACCGGCGAGATCCGGCTGCGGCTCACCGCCGAGACCTCCGCGCCGCCGCCGAACTTCGACGCGCCGAGCTTCGACGCGGCGCTGCGCGACCGCAAGGCCGAAGCGGACGTCTTCTACGCGTCGCTCACCCCCGGAGACGCGACGCACGACGAGGCCCGCGTCATGCGGCAGGCATTCGCCGGCATGCTGTGGTCGAAGCAGTTCTACCACTACGACGTCGAGCGGTGGCTCGAGGGCGACCCCGCGGGACCGCCGCCGCCCGAGCAGCGCAAGACCGGCCGCAACACCCAGTGGTGGCACCTCGACAACCACGACGTCATCTCGATGCCGGACACCTGGGAGTACACGTGGTACGCGTCGTGGGACCTCGCCTTCCACTGCGTGACGCTCGCCCACGTCGCTCCCGAGTTCGCCAAGGCGCAGTTGCTCACGCTGTGCAGGGAGTGGTACATGCACCCCAATGGCCAGCTCCCGGCCTACGAGTGGGCCTTCGGCGACGTCAACCCGCCCGTGCACGCGTGGGCGGCGCTGCGGGTCTTCGAGATCGACGGCTCCCGGGACTTCGCCTTCCTCCGCCGGATCCTCGCGAAGCTCATGATCAACTTCACCTGGTGGGTGAACCGCAAGGACGCCGCAGGCAACAACGTCTTCGAGGGTGGCTTCCTCGGCCTCGACAACATCGGCCCGATCGACCGCTCGGCCGGGCTGCCGAGCGGGGCGCTCCTCGAGCAGGCGGACGGCACGTCCTGGATGGCGATGTACTGCCTCGACCTGTTCCAGATCTCGCTCGTTCTCGCCGAGCAGGACAGCGTCTACGAAGACGTCGCCGTGAAGTTCTTCGAGCACTTCGCCTACATCGCCGACGCGATGTTCAGCCAGGGCCTGTGGGACGAGAGCGCCGGCTTCTTCTACGACGTCCTGCAGCTCCAAGGAGGCGAGCGCACGCCGCTCGAGGTCCGCTCGATCGTCGGCCTCCTCCCACTCTGCGCGACGACGACGCTCAGCGCGGCGACCCTCGAGAAGCTGCCCTGGTTCGCCGAGCACTTCGAGTGGTTCCTCGCGAACAAGCCCCGCTACGCATCCCACGTCGCGCACTCCGCGACCACCGGGGACCACCACCACCACCTGCTCTCGATCGTCGAGCCGGACCGGCTGCGGCGCATCCTCGGCGTCATGCTGGACGAGGACGAGTTCCTCTCGCCCCACGGGCTACGCGCGCTCGCCGCCTCGCACCGCGAGCATCCCTTCACCGTGCACATCGACGGGATCACGGCGAGCGTCGACTACGAGCCCGGCGAGTCGACGACGGCGCTCTTCGGGGGCAACTCCAACTGGCGGGGACCCGTGTGGTTCCCGGTCAACTACCTGCTCATCGAGTCCCTCCGACGCTTCGGCCAGTACCTCGGCGACGACTTCACCGTCGAGTGCCCGACCCGCTCGGGCACGCTGATGTCGCTCCACCAGGTCGCCGACGACCTCACGCGGCGGCTCGTCTCGATCTTCCTCGACGACGACAACGGACGGCGACCGGTGTTCGGCGACGCGGAGCGCTTCCAGAGCGACCCGCTGCTCCACGACCTGGTGCCGTTCCACGAGTACTTCCACGGTGACACCGCGAAGGGGCTGGGCGCCTCGCACCAGACGGGCTGGACGGGGCTCGTCGCCGACCTCATCGCGCGCCGCTGCGCCGCGGGCGTCCCCTGCGCCGACGGCGCTGCTCAGGTGGCGCCGGCTGCGGCAGCCACGCGCTCCTCGACCTCGTCAGGAGAGGCTGCTCCATCGACGACCACGACGATCCCCGCACCCTCGTAGTAGCCACGCACGGGCGCCGTCTCGCGCTCGTAGGCGACGAGGCGCCGCTCGACCGTGCGCTCGGTGTCGTCGCTCCTCGCGTCGGTCGCCGCGCGCCCGAGGAGCCGCCGCCGGCACTCGTCTGGCCCCACGTCGAGCCAGAGCACGAGGTCGGGGCTGAGCGCGAGCCCGGGCTCGTCACCTCCGGCTCGGCCGTGGCCGATCGGCGCGCGCGCCGGTGCGCCGAGGGCGTCGAGGGCCTGGGCCTGGGCGAGGTCCCTCGGGTAGCCGTCGAGCACGTAGCCGCCGCGGCCGGTGAGCGCCCTCTCGAGCGCGGGCTCGACGACGGACAGCACGAGATCGTCCGGCACGAGCTCGCCGCGCTCGACGAGCGGCGCGACGAGCCGACCGAGAGCCGAACCCGACGCGATCTCACCGCGGATCATCGAACCGCTCGAGAGGTGCTCGACACCGAGGCGCGCGGCAAGCCGCGCCGCCTGCGTGCTCTTGCCCGCGCCCGGGCGGGCGAGCACGACCACCTTGCGGGGTCGTGCCGCCCGCGGCGACACCGCCTGCGCGGGCGCGTCGCGCAGCGCCCGGGACGTCATGGCGCACGTCTCACGACCGACCCCGCGCGCCCGAGGACTCGAGCTCGAGCACCTGCGACGTCGTCTTGAGCACCGTGTCGGGGTTGAGGCTCATCGAGTCGATCCCGAGCTCGACGAGGAACGCGGCCATGTCCGGGTAGTCCGACGGAGCCTGCCCGCACAGCCCGGAGTGGATGCCGTTGCGCCGGCAGCCCTCGACGGCGAGCCGGATCATCTCCTTTACGCCCTCGTCGCGCTCGTCGTAGTCGAACGCCACGATCTCGCTGTCGCGGTCGACGCCGAGCGTGAGCTGGGTGAGGTCGTTC
The DNA here is from genome assembly GCA_027335685.1 of Acidimicrobiaceae bacterium. GTDB lineage: Bacteria > Actinomycetota > Acidimicrobiia > Acidimicrobiales > Bog-793 > JAJZCK01. Next base: position 579 of record DAHWHN010000003.1, on the reverse strand, counting down.
GAGCCGATCGAGAACCCGTCGAAGAGCCGCGCGAACTGGTCCATGAGGATCACGTTGTTGGGGATCTCGCACATGGCGTATACTTGGAGGCCGTTCTCGCCACGCTTCAGCCCGAGCTCGGCCATGCGCGCGAGCACCTGCTCGGCCTCGGCGACACGCCGGACGAACGGGAGCATCAAGATCACGTTGACGAGACCCATCTCCTCCCGCACCCGCTTCATCGCCTTGCACTCGAGCGCGAAGCCCTCCGCGTAGGCAGGGTGCGCGTAGCGGGAGGCGCCGCGGAAGCCGAGCATCGGGTTGCTCTCGAGCGGCTCGAAGCCCGCTCCGCCGACCAGGCTCGCGTACTCGTTGGTCTTGAAGTCCGACATCCGGACCACGACGGGCTTCGGCCAGAACGCCGCGGCGATGGTCCCGATACCCTCCGACAACCGCTGGACGAAGTACTCGCCGCCGTCGCGGTAGCTGCGGAGCAGCTCCTCGACCTTGCGGCGCTCGTGCGGGTCGGCAACCTTCTCCGGGTGGAGGAGCGCGAGCGGGTGGACCTTGATGTACTCGCTGATGATGAACTCCATGCGC
>DAHWHN010000143.1 GCA_027335685.1 Acidimicrobiaceae bacterium | reverse complement strand
CGAGATCGTGCTCACGTACCCGTTCACTCATCGAACCCGCTCACAGGCTTGCCCGGCGCCCGCATCGAGGCTGCTCCGGGTCGTCGGACTGGTCGTGACCCGCTCGCCGGAGACGCGCACCGGCGCTGCTCGACAGAGTGTAGGTAAACGGTCCGGGACGTGCACGACTCGCGCGTCCGGCCCGATCCGGGGGTCCCCTGTTGTCCTCGAGCACCGGGGACGCGCCGAGGCGCCGGGAGGTCAGAACTCGGTGATCGCGTTGACCGCGTCGGTGAACGTCTTGAACTCCGGCGAGGTCGTGATGGGGAGGAGCGCCATGAGCTTTCCGACGTCGCCGGCGACCTTGATCCGACCCTGCATGAACGCAGCCGTCGCGTCGAGCTCGCCACGCTGCACGGCCATCGCGTCGTCGTAGGTCTGGGTGAGGGTGACCTCTGCGTCGGCCAGCTCGCCCAACCGGCACTCCGACAAGCGACCGTCGACGACGATCCAATAGTAGAAGATGTCGCCGTCGGGACCGTCGGTCACGACGTACTGCAGGTGGACGTTCGAGCCCGGACGCTCCGGCTGGTCCCGCGCCAGCTCGAGGCTCTTGTCCAGCCACTCCTGGGTCAACCACTTGCTCATCGCATCCTCCAGCCGTCCGAGGCGAGCAGGCGCCACCGCATTGCGGCCGCGACACCGTAGGGCACGCGCCAGCGCTAGGCCTGCGTGGCTCCGGACCGGGTGACGGCTAGGTCGCGGACGCCTGCGAAGAGGTCGTCCTCGGGCAGTGGCGCGTCGACGAGGCTCCTCGCCCGCACGTAGGTGTTCTCGGCGAAGACCTCCCTCTCCGCGTCCTCCGGCAGGCCGAACCAGAAGCTCGACGTCGGGTCGACCTGCGTCGCGTGCGCACGAAGCGCCTGCTGGCGGACGTGCTCGAAGCCGGCGAGACGGATCGCCGTCGTCGGCTCGACTGCCGCGACGCGATCCAGCCAGCCGTCTGCGATCCGCTCGGCGTAGGGCGACTCGAGACCGAGCTCGAGGAACTTCTCGTGGCGCGCCAGCATCTGGGCCCTCGACCACCCGATGTAGTAGAGCTTGAGCGGCTGGTGCGGGCTGCCCGCGTCCGGGTACGCGTCCGGGTCGCCAGCGGCGTCGAAGGCGGCAACCGTGACCTCGTGCGCGCGCAGGTGGTCCGGGTGCGGATAGCCGCGCTGGTCGTCGCCGTAGGTGACGACCACCTGTGGCCGCTCGCGCCGCACGATCGCGACGAGCCTGCCGACGGCCTCGTCGAGCGGGGCCTGCGCGAAGCACGCCGGGTCGGCGTTCGCGGGGCTGTCCGGCATGCCCGAGTCCCGGTAGCCGAGCATCTCCACGACGTCGTAGCCGATCACGTCGGCAGCGGCTGCCAGCTCGGCTGCCCGCACGGCTCCGATGTCACGACGGACCTCGGGCGTGTCCATCGCCGGGTTGAGGATGTCGCCCTCCTCCCCGCCCGTGCACGTGACGAGCACCGTGCGCACGCCCTCGGCGTGGTAGCGCGCGACGGTGCCAGCGCCCTTCGAGGCTTCGTCGTCGGGATGGGCGTGGACGGTGAGCAGGCAGAGCGGGCCGTGCATCCCACGACGCTACCAACCGCGACCGGGGTGCGCGGCCGCGACCCGCGCCGGCCTCGTGGCGCCGGCCTCGTGGCGCGGCCGCCGGGCGTTGCGCTCGGGCGAGCGAGCACCGGCGCGAAGGAGACCGGGCATATGCTCGTAGCTGGTGGCACGTAGCCCCGTGCCGTGGTAGCGGCGGACGACGTCCGCCCAGTTGTGGGACGTGCCGGGCGACAGGCCGGGAAAGGGACGATCGATGAGCGTCATGAAGCGCCTTTCGGGCATCGTGCAAGCCAAGGCGAACAAGGTTCTCGACAAGGCGGAGGACCCGAGGGAGACCCTCGACCTCTCCTACGAGAAGCAGCTCGAACAGCTCCAGCAGGTCCGCAAGGGCGTTGCGGACGTCGCGACGGCTCGCAAGCGCATCGAGCTCCAGGCCCAGCAGCTCCAGCAGAGCGCCGCCAAGCTGCAGGACCAGGCGCGCCAGGCGGTCGCACAGAACCGGGACGACCTCGCTCGCGAGGCCCTCAGCCGGCGCGCTGCGATCGCGAGCCAGCTCGACGGCTTGAAATCCCAGCACGACCAGCTCGTGACCCAAGAAGAGCACCTCGTCGCCACGACCCAGCAGCTCCAGACCCGGGTCGAGGCGTTCCGCACCCAAAAGGAGACGCTCAAGGCGTCCTACACCGCAGCGCAGGCCCAGACCAAGATCGGCGAAGCCGTCTCGGGCATCTCGGAGTCGATGAGCGACACCGGCCTCGCAATGTCCCGCGCCCAGGAGAAGATCGCGAACATGCAGGCGCGAGCCGGCGCCGTCGACGAGCTCCTCGCGTCCGGCGCCCTCACGGACTTGTCGGGGTCGAGCGACCCCCTGCAGGCCGAGCTCGACAAGGGCCTGCAGACGTCCCAGGTCGACCTCGAGCTGGCGCAGATCAAGGGCCAGCTCGGGGGGACGCCGTCGGCACCGCCCGCCGTCGGCGCCGCACCCACTGCGGCCATCGGCGCCGCCGTCTCCAGACCGGCCGAGGCGAGCGCGCCCACCGCGGCGAGCGACACCGTGGCGGCGGACACCGTCGACACCGAGGCCGAGGCTGTCGACGGCGAGCCGGTCCCCGACCAGAGAAGCGGACCGGCGGACCTGTTCAGCCTGGACCAGGGGGCAGGGTCGTGATCGTGCGCGTGCTCGGGGAGGGCCAGTACGAGATCGACGACGCGAACGCCGAGGCGGTCGAGCACCTCGACACGGTTCTCGGCGACGCGCTCCGCTCCGGAGACGAGGACACCTTCTCCACCACCCTCGCCGCCGTGATCGACGAGGTGCGCTCGACCGGCAGGAGGATCGAGGACACGACGATCGTGCCGTCCGACCTCGCCCTACCCCATCCGGGTGCGACCCTCGCCGAGGTCGAGGCGCTCCTCGACGGCGAACCCGAGACCGCGATCGATCGTCGCTAGACAGGAGCGGACCATGTCGACGCGCACACGCTTTCCCGCCGATCGGGGCCTCACGACCCGGATGCTCACGACGGTGTTCCTCCTCGGCCTGCTCTACGCCGTGTTCGTGGCGGTCCTCGTCGCGGTCCACGTCCAGATCGGGCTGATCCTCGTCCTAGCTCTCGGGATCTTGTTCGTCCAGTACTTCTTCTCCGACAAGATCGCCCTGTACTCGATGGGCGGCAAGGTCGTGACCCGCCAGCAGCAACCGGCCCTCTACGGGGTCGTGGACCGGCTCGTCGCGCTCGCCGACATGCCCCACCCGCAGATCGCCGTCGCGAACAGCGACATCCCCAACGCCTTCGCAACAGGGCGCGACCAGAAGCACGCTGTCGTGTGCGTCACGACCGGGCTGCTCCGCCGGCTCGACGAGCCGGAGCTCGAGGCGGTGCTCGCGCACGAGCTGTCCCACGTCGCACACCGGGACGTCGCGGTCATGACCATCGCGAGCTTCCTCGGGATCCTGGCGGGCCTCATGACACGGGTCTTCTACTTCGCCGGCCTGTTCGGCGAGATGGGTGGAGGTGGTGGTCGAGGCCGCGGCGGTGGCAACAACAACGGCGGCGGTCAGCTCGTCCTCATCGAGCTCGGGATGGTCCTCGTCTCGGCGGTGATCTACGCGATCAGCTTCGTGCTGATCCGCACGCTCTCGCGCTATCGCGAGCTCGCCGCGGACCGCTCGGGGGCGATCCTCATCGGCCAGCCGGCGCTCCTTGCCCAGGCCCTCGTCAAGGTCAGCGGTGCGATATCGAAGATCCCGACGCGCGACCTGCGCTCGGCCGAGCACTTCAACGCCTTCTACTTCGCACCTGCCCTCGCGCCCGGAGCGAGCCTCTCGTCGCTCTTCGCGACGCACCCGAGCCTCGAGAAGCGGCTCGAGCAGCTCGCGAAGCTCGACGCCGAGATGCGCCAGGGTGCCGCGTGAGCGGCGCAGCTGTCGCGGGGCGGCCACCGGCCCGGACCGGGCAGTAGAGGAGGCTCGCCATGGGCTTTCTCGACGCGCTGCTCGGGCGGACCAAGCCCGTCCAGGCGAACCTCGACCGGCTGTTCGGCCTGCCCGGGGCGCGCATCACCCTCGAGGCCGGCGAGGGCCTCGTCCCGACCGGCGAGGCCGGGGTCTGCTTCAAGCCGTCCGCAGGCCAGGCGTTCGACGCCACCGAGCGCGAGATCAGCGCGATGCTCGCAGACGGGGACGGCGCGGCGGCGGTCACGGCGAAGCTCAGCGAAGAGGCGGACGAGTTCGGCTACCGCTGGGTGGTCCTGCAGGCAGCAGACTTCGACACCCTCGTCACGCAGGTGCACTTCGTCAACTCGACTCTCCAGGACCATGGCTACGGGCCGCAGCTGCTCTGCTCGGTGTTCGGCTTCGTCGCCGCGGCCCCGCCCGGTTCCTCGACGCCTGGCGGCCCCGCGTCGACCTACCTCGTCTACCTGTACAAGCGAGGGTCCTTCTACCCTTTCGTGCCGACCGGCGACGAACGGCGGGACAACGAGACCGAGCTCCGCTTGAAGGTCGTGCTGGGTCAGGACCTCACGATCGAGACCGACCTCGACCGCTGGTTCCCGTTGTGGAGGCTGCCGGTCCGCTGACGCTGCGCTCGCCAGCTGCACCCCCATCGGGATCTCGAGGCCACCACGTGCGGACTCGTCGCCGCCGGCGGTCGCCTGGAGAGGGTGGTGGTCCACCGGAGAACGGGTCCCAGGCCACCGGAGTGCTCGTGAGACCGTCGACGAGCACCTCGACGACCCGGTCGAGCTCGAGCGAGCTTTCCTCGCCCTGCGCGTGGTACAGGCCAGGCTCGAGAGCACCGGGCGGGTCTGCCCGCCAGGCCGTCGCCGACCCCTCGAGCGCCGTCAGGTGCCGCGCCAGCGCCTCGAGATCGCGGCGCAGGGGCAGCTTGCGCGTGCCAAGGCGCACCCACGTCTCGTAGCGGTCGTAGTAGCGGTAGCGACGACCGTGCGCGACGAGGATTCGAGGTGCCGCAGTCGCCCCGTGGATCACGGCCGGGTGCAGCGGACCGGAGACCGCCCGGCAGAATCGGCTCGCCGGCACCTGCGTCACAGACGCGTCGACCGAGACGACCGCGAGAGCGGCGCCGGGCACCTCGCTGATCGTGGCACGCCCTCGAGCGAGGACGTTCCGGCTCTGCTCGAGTGCGACGCGCTCGTCCGCGCCGAGCTCGGCGAAGCGCTCCGGCCGCGCGAGCAGCTCCGGCACCAGGGCGAGCAGGACCGGATAGCAGGTGCGCGACCACGCGTCGCCCGCACCGGACGCTCCGCCCGATCCGGCCGGAGGTGTGCCGGACCGGAGCGGGGAGCGCTCCGGATCGCCGAGCACGGCGAGGGCGAAGGCCAGCTGCGCAGTCTCGTCGTCGTCGACGACGGCGAAGTCGCCGACCCGCGCGATCTCGACGAGCGTGCGCTCGTGGCGGCGGGCGTTCTCGGGGTCGACGAGGGCGTACAGCGACGCGAGGCCGTCCTGGTCGACGTGGTCGTTGGTGACCGCGACAGCGTCGGCAGACCACCACCTGGCCGACGAGAGGTAGGCGAAGGCGATCTCGGCGGACAGGTCACGCGCGAGCGCTGGGGGCGTCGGGCTGCGCGGCCAGTGGCTCAGCGACAGCACGGTCGACGGTCCTGCGGCTCCGTCGACGACGACGTGCGGGACGCCGGCGAGATCGCCGCACGGGACGAAGGGCAGCGCAGCCGGGAGCCCGGTGCCGGTCACCGGTGCTGCGACGGAGCAAGCACAGCGCGCGCCCGCGGCGCGGCGCCCACGCCCCAGCTCAAGAACCCGTCACCGGCACGCGTCGTCGCCGGCCCCGGTGGTCGAGCGCGTGGATGAGCACGTTCTCGTAGTGGACGAGCCCGACCACGCTCAGCGCGGCATCGGCGCCCGCCGCGATCGCGACGCGCTCGGGGACGACACCCCAGATCGACTCGCCTTCGGCCTCCCAGCCCTCGATCGTCTCCTCGAGGTCGCGCGTGCCCGTCCGCGCCGCGCAGACGACGATGCCCCGGCGCGTTCCCGGAGCGAGCATCTCGAGAGTCGCCCGCACCCGGCTCGGCTCCGGCCCGCCGACGCGTGTCGGGATGACGACGGAGTCCGCGCGCTCGAGAACCGCGCGCACGGTCTTCTCGTCCCCGGGGGGCGAGTCCACCACCACGAGCTGCTCTTTCCCGGCATCCATCGCTCGGGCGACGAGGCGAGCCGTCGGTGCCTCGATGAGCCGGACGCCGGCGATCGGGGAGCGCTCGAGCCATTCGGCGCTCGATGCCTGGGGGTCGGCATCGACGAGGAGCACGGGTCCCCTCCCCGACCGCACGACCGCTCCCGCCAGGTACACCGCCGAGGTGGTCTTGCCGACGCCACCCTTCACGTTCGTGACTGCGACGACCGTGCGCATGAGCCTCCCTCCGCGTTCTCCGTCGACCCATCATCGCGGCCAGACGCGCGCTCTGGCGAGGGCGCTCCTGGACCGCTCGGCCACCGTCGCCGGTGCGTGCCGAGCGATGCTCAAACGGGAGGCGGTGCCGAGACCTCGACCTCGACGTCGCCAGGGTGGTCGGCGTCGAGGTCGAGGTCGACCACGACGGGTGCGTGGTCCGACGGGACCTCGCCCGAGGCGCCCCGCTTGCGCTCCTCGCGGTCGACGTAGGCGCTGCGCACGGTCGCAGCGAGCGACCCGGACAGCAACACGAGGTCGATACGCATGCCCTCGCCCTTGTGGAACGCGCCGCCGCGGTAGTCCCACCACGAGAACGGCCCCACGACGTCGTCGGCCGACTCGCGGACGACGTCGTGCAGACCCCACTGCTCGACCCGGCGCAGCGCCTGCCGCTCCGCGTCGCTCACGTGGGTCGCTCCGTCGAGGCTCGACGGGTCCCAGACGTCGCGATCGTCCGGCGCGACGTTGAAGTCACCGCAGACGGCGACGTCGCCGCCGACCCGGCACGTCGCGTCGAGCTCGTTGCGCAAGCGGTCCAGCCAGTCGAGCTTCGCGGCGTAGTGCGGCGACCCGACCGAGCGCCCGTTCGGCACGTACACGCTGAGGACACGGACCCCGGCACAGGTCGCCGCCAGCAGCCGCGGCTCGCTCTCGGCGGACGGGGCGTCGTCGTGGAAACCGGCGCGGACATCGCTGAGGCCGACCCGCGACACGATCGCGACGCCGTTCCAGCGACCGCTGCCGACTCGTGCGCTCGCGTAGCCGAGCGCGTCGAACGCACCGGCGGGGAACGCCTCGTCCGCGCACTTGGTCTCCTGCAGGCAGAGCACGTCGGGCTCGTGCGCTTTGATCCACGCCTCCACCCGGCCGAGGCGTGCCTTCAGGGAGTTGACGTTCCACGTGACGAGGCGCATCGGCTACTCACCGCGGGACGAGGACGAAGAGCAGATCGGCCTCGCAGGCGGTCGCCCCCTCCACGCTCGCCCGACCGTGCCCGGTACCGGCACGCACGGAGAGGCGGCCGAGGTCGACCTCGAGGTCGAGGACCTCGCCGGGGACCACCTGCCGGCGAAAGCGCGCTCTCTCGATCCCGCCGAACAGCGGGAGCCGGTCCGCGAACCGCTTGTCGGCCAGCACTGCCGCCGCTCCGAGCTGGGCGAGGGACTCGACCATCAAGACGCCGGGCAGGGTCGGCCGACCGGGGAAATGGCCGCCGAAGAAGTCCTCGCCTCCGGTGAGCACCCACCGGCCACGGGCGCGGCGGCCGGGCTCGAGCTCGACGAGGTCCGTGAGGAACAGGAACGGTCTGCGGTGCGGCACGAGGTCGGCAGGCTGGGGCAGGTTCGCCGAGACGCCCTGCGAGGCCTGCGGATCCCGCCCCTCGTCCGGGCCCGGACTGCCGTCCACGGTCCTCACCTGCCGCTTCGACGGGGACCGGGCACGCGCGCCGACGGGGACATGGCGCTCTCCCGTGCCGTCGCCGCCGTCGTGACGTTCGATCCTGCACCCGTAAAGCCCGGGCTCGGCGGCGCAGGGCTCGCCGCCCCGAGAGCCTTGCGCGCCGAGGCCGCGCGTGGTCGAGCCGTCGTCGCTCCGCTCGTGGCCGCGGCCGCGCCGCTCGTGGCCGCGTTGGTCCGTGCGGTCCTGGTGCGCGGCGACGCTGTCGGCGTCGGCGCAGGCGTCGACTCAGGCGCCTCGGATGCGGACGGCTTCGTGCCCGGCGATCTCCTGGACCGCGATGTCGCGACCGAGGACGTCGTCGCCGAGGTCTTCGCCGCACCGGACCTAGCCGGCGCGACCGCCACCTCGCGGGAGGTCGAGGACCGCGCGGCCCGAGGCTTCGCAGCGACGGACTTGGTGGCCGGGGACTTGGTCGCCGGCGTCGTCTTGACAGCAGGGGACTTCGCAACCGGCGTCGTCTTCGCAGCTGGGGACTTCGCAGCCGGGGACTTCGCACCGGTCGACTTCGCAGCCGGCGTCGTCTTCGCAGCCGGGGACGTCTTCGCAGCCGGGGACGTCGCAGCCGAGCGCTTAGTGGCGACGGACTTTGCCGCCGTCGTCTTCGCAGCTGGGGACGTCGCAGCCGGGGACGTCGCAGCCGAGCGCTTGGTGGCGACGGACTTTGCCGGCGCCGTCTTCGTGGCGGGCGACGTGGCCGGCACGGACGCGGCCGCCGGGGCGACGACCGTGGACCGGCGCGGTGGGACTCTCGTCGACGCGGGACCGGTCGACGTCGCACGTGTCCTGACGCCGGCCTCTTCCGCTGCCGCAGGACGGCGCACGGCCGAGGCGCCGACGGCCACTGCCGGCTCGGCGTCGGCCGGCACGACCCCACGTCGCGCCCGCGGGCGCTGCTGCGGCTCGCCCTGACCGTCCCCACGGCTCGCGCCGGAGCGTCGAGCCATGCGGACCTCGGCCGCGACCGTCTCCTCGCTCGGCCGACCGGACACGACAGCCACGGCGGGAAGGGCCAGCTCCACGCCACGGCGGAACGGGTCGAGGGCCGTGACGACGAAGGCGCGCTCCTCGCCGCGGTGCAGCACCTCGCGGGCGGCGCGCGGCGCCGGGTCGCCGAGACCCGAGAGCGGGACGTAGCAGCGCACGGCGCCGTAGCGGACGACCGCTCCGTGCGAGGTAAAGCTCTCGACCACACCGGCGATCTCGTCACCGAGCGGGTGCTCGGCGATGAAGGAGATGAACGTCATCGGGTCGTTCACCGCCTGCGGAGACGGTCCGCCGGACCCACCGCGTGCCCTGTGGTCGCGCCTCGACTCGACCGACGACGACGGATGCTCGGATGCCGGGTCCCGAACCGCCTCCTTGGTCGCCTGGGCGATGGCCTTGACGACCCGCACCTTGGCCCTGCTCGCGTCCCGGACCGCCACCCGGCTGCGCGGCCCGCGCACAGGCGTGCGCGGAACGAAGATCCAGCCGACACCGGGAACGGGCGTCGCCCCGAGCAGGCGTCCCCGCTCGAAGAGCCACTCGTGCTCGCCGTGGAACTCCTGGAACGAGTCGTTCGACAGCACGATGCCGTCGACACGTTCGGCGATGCGGAGCAAGAACGCGTCGCCACGCCCGATGGCGCCAGCCGGCGGGTACACGTACTCGCCACGTAGGGCGGCCTGCTCGAAGCGCTCGAGCTCGCTCGGATCGACACGGTGCGCGAACGTGGCGTCGACGACAACGGTCACGACGGCGTCGGGAAGCTCCTTGCGGAGCTCGGCGACGGCATCTTCGAGCTGTGCGAGGCTCGGCGTGGACCGCCCCTCTGTGGCGATGTTGGATCCGTCGACGACGACGTGCTCGGCGGCCATGACCCCGCTAGTCAAGCACTACTCGCGGGCCTCGCGATGCGACGAGGTCGCGCGCGCAGCCGTCGGGCCGGCGTGGCGCCGCGCGCCAGGCCGGCGCGCTAGGCACCGGACGGGACGGCCCCGACCGCGCGGTCGAGCAGGGTCTCCAGCTCGAGCTCGTGAACGGCGTGCGATCCTGTCGCAGGACTCCCCGCCTCTGCCCGGCTCACGTGGCGGAGCTGGTACCGGTCGGCGAACAGGCGCCGAAGCTGGCCACCAGCGAAGGTCCACGCTCCCATGTTTTGCGGCTCGTCCTGGAGCCAGATCAGCTCCGACGCGTTCGGGTAGCGGTCGAGCACGTCGACGAGAGGCCCGTCCGGCCACGGGTAGAGCTGCTCCACCCGGACGACCGCCGGCGCCGGCGACCCGGCAGCAAGGAGCGCGTCGCGTCGTGCGAGGGCGTCGAACGCGATCTTGCCGCTGCAGCACACGATGCGCTGCACGGCCGCGTTGTCGAGCGCCGCCTGGCGCCCCGGGTCGTCGAGGACCTCGTACCAGGTGCCCGAGACGAGCTCCGTGCGGGCGGACCGGGCGTGACGGGCACGCAGGAGCGACTTCGGGGTCAGGACGACGAGTGGTCGGCGGACGCTGCGCCGGGCCTGGGCCCGCAGGAGGTGGAAGTACTGCGCGGCGGTCGTCGGCTGCGCGACCGTGATGTTGCCCTCCGCCGCGAGGCTGAGGAAGCGCTCGGGTCGCGCGGACGAGTGCTCCGCGCCCTGCCCCTCGTAGCCGTGCGGGAGGAGCAGGACCAACCCCGAGCTCTGGCCCCACTTCTCCTCCGCGGCGACCAGGAAGTTGTCGATGATGATCTGGGCCCCGTTCGCGAAGTCGCCGAACTGTGCCTCCCAGGCCACGAGCGCGCTGCGCGCTTCGACGGAGTAGCCGTACTCGAATCCGAGCGCCGCGTACTCCGAGAGCAGCGAGTCGTAGACGAGGAAGCGACCCGGACCCGGGACCGAGCGGTCGGCGGAGCCGGGACCGGACGCGAACGCCGACAAGGGCGTGTGCTCGGCTCCTGTCTCGTAGTCGACGAGCACCGAGTGGCGGTGCGAGAACGTCCCGCGCCGAGTGTCCTGCCCGGTGAGGCGCACGTCGGTGCCCTCTACGAGCAGCGACCCGAAGGCAAGAGCCTCCCCGAGAGCCCAGTCGACCTCGCCCGACGCGTACAGATCGGCTCGCTGCGCGAGCTGCCGGGCGAGCTTCGGGTGGAGCGTGAAGCCCTCGGGGGCGCTGTGGAGCTCCTTCGCGATCGTGTCGAGGATCGCCGCGTCGACACCGGTTGCCATCGCCAGCCTGGGGGCCTCGGGCAACCGGCGCTCGGGGAGGTGGTCGACGTGGGGCGGAGCAGTCGAGCGCGTCTCGTCGAGGGCCTCCTGGAGCAGGGCCGAGAAGTCGGCCAGCGCCTGCTCTGCCTCGTCGACGGTGATGTCCCCCCGCTTGACGAGCGCCTCGGTGTAGAGCTTACGGACCGATCGGTGCCGCTCGATCTCTTTGTACATGAGCGGCTGGGTGTAGCTCGGATCGTCTCCCTCGTTGTGGCCGTGGAGCCGGTAGCAGACGAGGTCCACGACGACGTCTTTGTGGAACTCCTGGCGGAAGGCGAAGGCGAGCCGGGCGACGCGCACGCAGGCTTCCGGGTCGTCGCCGTTGACGTGGAAGATCGGCGCCTGCACCATCTTCGCGACGTCGGTCGCGTAGACCGACGAGCGGGCCTCGGTCGGCGGTGTCGTGAACCCGAGCTGGTTGTTGATGACGAGGTGCACCGTGCCACCGGTCCGGTAGCCGCGCAGCTGGGACAAGTTGAGCGACTCGGCGACCACGCCCTGTCCCGCGAACGCAGCGTCGCCGTGCACGAGCACCGCGAGCACGGGGAAGGTCTCCGGGTCGCGTTCGCGGTCCTGCTTGGCACGGGCCATTCCTTCGACGACGGGGTCGACCGCCTCGAGATGGGACGGGTTCGACGCGAGCGTCACGGGGATCGTGACGCCGTCCCTGCCGACGAACTTGCCGACAGCGCCCTTGTGGTACTTGACGTCGCCCGAGCCCTGGACGGTCTCCGGGTCGAGGTTGCCTTCGAACTCGGCGAAGATCTCACCGTAGGACTTGTCGACGATGTTCGCGAGGACGTTGAGCCGTCCACGGTGCGCCATGCCGAGGACTGCCTCGGACATCCGGGCGCGCGCCGCCTCCTCGAGCACGGCGTCGAGGAAGGGGATCGTCGACTCCGCGCCTTCGAGGCCGAACCGCTTCTGCCCGACGAAGCGCGAGTGCAAGAAGCGCTCGAAGGCCTCTGCCGCGTTGAGCCGGCCGAGGATGTGCCGCTGCTCCGCCGGCGTGAGCGTCGTGTCGACGCCTTCGACGTGGCGCTGGATCCACTGCTTCTCGGCGGGCTCTTGGATGTGCATGTACTCCACGCCGACGGTCCGGCAGTAGGCGCTGCGCAGGACCTCGAGGATCGACCCGAGGGGGAGCACGTCGCTGCCCGCGAGACCGCCGGTGTAGAAGCGGCGGTCGAGGTCCCAGACCGACAGCCCGTAGCTCGCCGGGTCGAGGTCCGCGCGCAGCGGCGGCGGCTCGGTCGCGAGCGGGTAGAGCTGGGCGATGAGGTGGCCGCGCACGCGGTACATGTTGACGAGCGCCTGGACCTGGACCTGCTTTTCGACGAGCGAGCGCTCCCTCTCGCCCGGAGCGAGCGAGCTACGGTCGGCCTGCCAGCGGGCCGGGTGGTGGGGCACGCCGAGCGAGGCGAAGACGTCCTCGTAGAAGCCGTGCCCGCCGACGAGGAGCTCGTGGACGCGCGCGAGGAACAACCCCGACTCGGCTCCCTGGATGATGCGGTGGTCGTAGGTGGACGTCAAGGTCACGACCTTGCCCACACCGAGCTCGGCAAGCGTCTCGGGGTCGGCCGCCTGGTACTCGGCGGGGAAGTCGAGGGCGCCGACGCCGACGATCGCCCCCTGGCCGGCCATCAGGCGGGGAACCGACTGCGTGGTGCCGAGGGTGCCGGGATTGGTCAAGGTGACGGTGACGCCGGCGAAGTCGTCGACGGCCAGCTTCGACGAGCGCGCTTTGCGGACCAGGTCCTCGTAGGCGTGGAGGAATCCGGCGAAGTCGAGCGTGTCGGCGTCGCGCACGCAGGGGACGAGCAGGGTCCTCCCGCCGCCGGGCCGCTCGAGGTCGATCGCGATCCCGAGCCCGACGTGCTCGTGCCGGACGACGCCCGCCGTCCCGCTGCCGTCCGCGTTCTCGACGAAGCTCGCGTTGAGCGCCGGCACGTCGCGCAGAGCCCGGACGATTGCCCAGCCGATCAGGTGCGTGAAGCTGACCTTGCCACCGGAGGTGCGCGCGAGGTGCTCGTTGACGACCTTGCGGTTGACCTCGAGCAGCTTCGCCGGGACCGGGTGCACGCTCGTCGCCGTCGGTACGCCGAGACTGCGGACCATGTTCTCGACGATGCGCGCCGACGACCCTCGCAGCAACGTCGCCGGCGGGTCTGCCGGCATCGCCGAGCCAGCGGGCATTGCGATGGCAGGTGGGGAGCCAGGGGGCGGAGCGGCTGCGATCCCGGGCGGCGAGGCGTGCGCCTCGACGGCTGGCTGGACCTGCAGCACGGGCGCGCCCTCGTGGAGCGAGCCGGCCTCGGGCAGCGCGGCGACGACGCTCGAGCGCAGCGGCGGTCTCGATCGCTCCGACGCCGGGGCGAGAAGGCTCGGGTAGTCGGCGAAGAACTCGCGCCAGCTGTCGCTCACCGACGACGGGTCGGTGCGGAACTCCTGGTACTTCTCCTCGACCAGCCACGCGTTGAGGCCGAGGGCGCCGGCAGCGGGTGACGCGCCGGGGCTCGGGGAAACGGTCGGTTGCTCGTCGTCCACTCTGTCGATCCTACCCGCCGTCCCGCCGGAGGCGCATGTAGGGCTGCGAGTCGCGAGCAGCCAGTTAGGCTCTCGGGGGAAAGGGGTGGTGCGCTGTGCGAGTGCTCGTGAGCGGGGCCCGTGGCTACATCGGGTCGGCGCTGTGCGCGCGGCTCGTCTCCGCGGGACACGACGTCCACCGGCTCGTCAGGCGGGAACCGGGTCGCGGGGACGCGCTGCTCGACCTGCCCGGACGGCGCATCGACGCGACGGGGCTCGGTGCGGACGGCCTGGCCGGGATCGACGTCGTGTTCCACCTCTCGGGGGAGCCGATCACCCCGTGGCGCTGGAGCACGGCCAAGCGAGAGCGCATCCGCGCGAGCCGCGTCGTGACGACCGACGTCGTCGCCCGGTCGCTCGCGACGCTCGCGCCGTCCGCCCCGGCCCTTGTCTCGATGTCCGCCATCGGCTACTACGGCGAGCGCGGCGACGAGGTGCTCGACGAGACGAGTGCTGCCGGCACCGGGACGCTGGCCCAGATCTGCCAGGCCTGGGAGGCCGCGACGGCGCCCGCCGCCGACGCCGGGATCCGGGTCGTCACCGTACGGACCGGCGTCGTCCTCGGACCGGGCGGAGGCGTGCTCGGGCTGCAGGTCCCGCTCTTCCGGCTCGGGCTCGGCGGTCCGCTCGGATCGGGGCGCCAGTGGACGAGCTGGATCTCCCTCGAGGACGAGGTGGGTGCGCTGGTCCACGCGGCCGAGACACCGGACCTCACGGGGCCGTGCAACGCGACGGCCCCCGGATCGGTCCGCAACAGCGAGTACACCGCGACCCTTGCCCGGACCCTGCACCGGCCGGCCCTGCTCGGCGTGCCGCGGCCCCTGCTCGAGCTCGTGGCGGGCCGGGAGACGACCGCCGAGCTCGTGTGCGCCAGCCAGCGCGTGCGGCCGGCGGTGCTCGAGCGGACCGGCTACCGCTTCGTCCACCCCGACCTCGCGGGAGCCTTGGCGGCGGCGACGGGCAGCGAGGCTGCAGGTCCTGCCGCGTGAAGCCT
>DAHWHN010000134.1 GCA_027335685.1 Acidimicrobiaceae bacterium | reverse complement strand
TTTAGGCAGCAAGTGCGAGCTGAGGCTCGGCATTTGTGTTGGTTTCCGGCTCTTTAACGTGGCTCCGGAGACCACGGCTCGCTTCTCCTACCTCGACCACCGAAGTCGAAGCCTGTCACCCCCTGGTCTGGCACAACCAACCCCGGCACGCTCCGACCGCTCGTCCCGGGGGCGACGACACCCTCGTCGGCGTCATCTTAACGCCGGAGGTGGCCCTGGCCGGCGGGTCGTTCCGGCAGGTCGTTCCGGCCGGAAGGTCGGGACCTCGTGCTCAGCGGCGGTGCTCCTTGACGGCTCGCTGGAGCTCGCGCGAGGCGTCCCGCTCGGCGATGGCGTGGCGCTTGTCGTAGGTCTTGCGCCCCCGGGCGAGTGCGATCTCGACCTTGGCGACCCCGTCTTTGAAGTAGACCGAGAGGGGGACGAGGGTCAACGACTGCTGGGCTACCCGACCCTGCAGCTCGTCGATCTGCTTTCGGTGGAGGAGGAGCTTGCGCGCGCGGTCGGGGTCGACCCGCCCGAAGCCGTTCGCGTACTCGTAGGGGGCGACGTGCGCGCCGAGCAGCCACACTTCTCCTCGGTCGACCCGCGCGTAGGCGTCCTGCAGGGTCATCTGGCCGTCGCGGAGCGACTTCACCTCTGCGCCGCGTAGCGCGATGCCGCACTCGTAGGTCTCGAGGATGTCGTAGTCGTGGCGTGCCCGTCGGTTCTGCGAGACGCGCCGCACCACGGGACCTGCGTCGCGCTTTGCCGAGGACGGGCGCGCCCGGCCTTGTCCGCTCGACGTCGGCTGGGAACCTCTCGGGGCCACGGTTCGACACGGTAGCGTGGTCCCCCGATGAGCGAGCTGGCCCGGGACGACGTGGCCTCGCTGGTGCTCACCCAGTCCCAGCTCGACGAGGTCGTCGCAGCGTGCCTGCGAGCCGTGCCCGACGAGGGCTGCGGGCTCGTCGCGGGCGACCCGATGACCGGGGTTGTCCGCCGCGTCTACCCGACGCGCAACGCCGCGGGCTCCTCACGCGTCTACACCGTCGACCCGCTAGACCATCTCCGCGCGGAGCGGGACGCGGAGGCCTCCGGCAGTTCGGTCATCGGCGTGTTCCACTCCCACACCCATACCGATCCCTATCCTTCGCCGACCGACGTCGACCAGGCGCCCGACCCGACCTGGCACTACGTCATCGTGTCGCTCCGTCTCGAAGCCGCCTCGCTCCGCTCCTACCGCATTGCCGGCGGCGTCGTGACCGAGGAGGCTGTGGTGGTCACGGACTGAGCAGGCACCCGACCGCCGGGTGGAGGCGCGCGGCCGTTAGAATATGACCTGAGAGGTCGTCATTCACCCCGTCGCCAAGGCCGTCAAGGCTGCCGAGCGCCTCCGGAGGTCCGGTGTCTGTAGAAGTGAAGTTGCCGACGATGCTTCGTGCTGCTGCCGACGGTGCGCCGTCGGCCACCGTCGACGGCTCGACCGTCGGCGAGGTGCTGCGCTCGCTCGAGTCCGCGCACCCGGGTCTCGCGGGCCAGCTCCTCACCGGCGACGGCTCGCTCCACAAGTTCGTCAACGTCTACCTCAACGACGACGACGTGCGCTACCTGGACCGGTTGGACACAGCAGTGCGTGCGGGCGACGTCGTCTCCATCCTCCCGGCTGTCGCCGGAGGGTCCCTGTAGGACGAGGGGGCCCGGTCCGGTGGCGGTGGTCGGCAGCATTCTCGATCTCATCGGCGACACGCCCGTCGTCGACGTCTCGCTGCTCAGCCCCCGGACGGGAGTGCGGATCCTCCTCAAGCTCGAGGGCGCGAACCCGGGAGGCTCCGTCAAGGACCGCGTCGCCTTGTCGCTCGTCGAGGACGCCGAGCGACAGGGTGTGCTGACGCCCGGCGCGACCCTGATCGAGCCGTCGTCGGGGAACACCGGGATCGGTCTTGCCCTCGTCTGCCGCGTGAAGGGCTACCGGTTGAAGGTCGTCCTGCCGGGGAACGTGTCCGTCGAGCGGAGGCAGCTCCTCGAGCTCTGGGGCGCCGAGATCGTCGAGTCCCCGGGATCGGAGGGGTCGAACGGGGCCGTTCGCATGGCCGAGCGCCTCGCCGCGGACCATCCCGAGTGGGTTTTCCTCTACCAGTACGCGAACCCGGCGAACCCTCTCGCCCACTACAACGGGACGGGACCGGAGATCCTGCGGGACGTTCCCGACGTCACCCACTTTCTCGCCGGGCTCGGCACAAGCGGGACTTTGCTCGGGGTCGGGCGGTACCTGAAAGAGCACCGGCCTGACGTCGAGGTGTGGGCCGTCGAGCCGCCCACCGGCGAGTTGGTCGACGGGCTGCGCAACCTCGACGATGGGTACATCCCCCCGATCTTCGGCGAGCTCGGGGGGGAGAAGCTGCTCGACCGCAAGACGGTCGTCGGCCCGCGCGAGTCGATCGAGTGGACCCGCCGCCTCGCCGACCTCGGCATCTTCGCCGGGCTGTCGACGGGAGCGGCGATGGCGGGGGCGGTCCGCTGCGCGCGTCAGATCGCCGCAGGCGTCATCGTCGTGCTGTCGCCCGACGGCGGCTGGAAGTACCTTTCGACGGGCGCGTGGACCGGAGACCTCGACGAGGTCGCCGAGCGGGCTCGCAAGGTCATCTACTTCTGAGCGCGGGCGGCCGCTCGAGCGGTCGCGCTCGACGGCTGGGCCCAGGTGGGATCGAGCACGTGGACAACAGACCGATCGGCGTCTTCGACAGCGGCTTCGGGGGCCTCACGGTTGCCCGGGCCCTCATCGACTTGTTGCCGGGGGAGGAGCTCGTCTACGTCGGCGACACGGCCCGCTACCCCTACGGCTCGCGCCGGGCCGACGAGGTGCGAGGCTTCGCCGTCGAGATTGCCGAGCACCTCGTCGCGGTCGAGGGCGTGAAGATGGTCGTCGTCGCGTGCAACACGGCGGCGTCGGTCGCTCTCGAGCTGCTCCGCTCGACCTGCGGCGTTCCTGTCGTCGGCGTCGTCGAGCCGGGTCTCCGGGCCGCTCTCGGCGCCTCTGTGCGCGGCGCGGTCGGCGTGATCGGCACCGTCGGCACGATCGCCTCGGGCTCCTACCAGCAGGCTGCGCGGGAGCTCGCGCCCGAGGTCGACCTGACGTGCGCCGCGTGTCCGGGGTTCGTCGAGTTCGTCGAGCGCGGCGAGACCGACTCGGACCAGGTGCACGTCCTCGCAGAGCGCCTGCTCGCGCCCCTCGTCGACGCCCGCGTCGACACCGTGCTCCTCGGCTGCACGCACTACCCGTACCTCGCGCGCACGATCGGCGACGTCATGGGCCGGGACGTGCTCCTCGTCTCGTCGGCGGAGGAGACGGCCTTCGACGTCCGCGACGTCCTCGAGTCCTCGGGGCTGCGCGCCGAGCCGTCCCGCCACGTCGAGCATCGCTTCCTTTCCTCGGGGGACACCGAGTGGTTCGCCGAGATGGGAGGTCGCCTGCTCGGGCCGGAGCTCGACCAGGCGCGCGCCGTCACGTTCTCGTCCTCGGGAGCTCGGTCTCGCAACGAGGAGCCGACCGGGTAGCTTCGGTCGGTCCGACGACGAAGGAGCCACCCGATGGAGACCCCGGCACCGATGCGCCACGACGGCAGGGCGGCCGACGAGATGCGACCGATGGAGCTCGTGCGCGATTACACCGAGCTCGCCGCCGGGTCCGTCCTCGTCGTCGTCGGGCGGACGAAGGTGCTGTGCACGGCGTCGGTGGACGACGACGTCCCGCGCTGGATGCGCGGGAGCGGCAAGGGCTGGGTCACGGCCGAGTACTCGCTGCTGCCCGGCTCGTCCGCGGAGCGTGTTGCCCGCGAGGCGGTGAAGGGCAAGCAGTCGGGTCGGACCCAGGAGATCCAGCGGCTCATCGGTCGCGCTCTGCGCGGCGTCTGCGACCTGCGTGCCCTCGGCGAGAGGCAGGTCGTGCTCGACTGCGACGTCCTGCAGGCCGACGGCGGGACGAGGACCGCGGCGGTCTCCGGCGCCTACGTCGCCCTCCACGACGCCTGCAGCAGGCTCCTCCAGGCCGGGCGGATCGTCCGCCACCCCCTCGGGGACGCCTGCGCGGCCGTCTCGGTCGGCATGGTCGGCGCGCGTTGCGTGCTCGATCTCGACTACGCGGAGGACTCGCAGGCCGAGGTCGACATGAACGTGGTGATGACCGGCTCCGGCGGCCTCGTCGAGGTCCAGGGGACCGCGGAGGGCGCCCCGTTCTCGCGCTCGGAGCTCGCGTCCATGCTCGATCTCGCGGCGTCGGGGATCGACACGGTCCTCGCCCTGCAGCGCGCAGTTCTCGCCGTCGAGCCCTCGCCCCGACCGGCTCGATGACCACCGAGATGCCCGGGCCGGTGGAGCTCGTCGTGGCGTCCGCCAACCCCGACAAGGCAGCGGAGATCGAGTCGATCCTCGCGGAGGCGCTCGGGGACGCGGTGCGGCTCTCGGCCCGCCCGAGCGGCATCTCGGACGTGGAGGAGTGCGCGGAGACCTTCGAGGGCAACGCACGGCTGAAGGCGGCCGCCGTCACCGCCGCGACCGGTCTCGGCTCGGTGGCCGACGACTCCGGTCTCGAGGTCGACGCGCTGGGTGGCGTACCGGGCGTGCGCTCCGCACGGTACGCAGGGGAGGGGGCGAGCTACGCCGACAACGTCGCGAAGCTCCTCCATGCCCTGTCCGGCGTGCTCGACCGCGGGGCGCGCTTTCGCACGGTCGCCGTCGCCCGCTTCGCCGACGGCCGCGAGCTCGTGTGCGAGGGGACGATCGAGGGCTCGATCGCGACGGCGCCGAGAGGCAACGGCGGCTTCGGCTACGACCCCGTCTTCGTCCCGACCGAGGGCGACGGCCGGACGTTCGCGGAGATGACGGCCAGCGAGAAGCACGCGATCTCGGCGCGCGGCCGAGCGCTGCGTGCGCTCGCGGCGCGGCTGCGCGACGAGCTTGGCCGGTGACCGCCGCGTCGGGGCCGCTCCCGTGCCCGGCGCCGGACGCGGCGCAACCTGTCGCAGCGTCCCGCTGATACACCCTGTAGCCATGATCGGTCTCGACGAGGTTGTCGACGGGACATGCCCGTCCGAACCGGCGGAGGTGGCGAGATGGCAGCAGGTGCGTGCACGATCAGCTGTGGCGACTGCGTGCTCGACGGGACGGATGCCTGCGGCGACTGCGTGGTCAGCTTCCTGCTCGAGCGCGACCCGCGTGACGCAGTCGTCATCGACGCCGAGGAGGCACGGGCGATCCGCCTGCTCGAGGGGGTCGGGCTCGTCCCGGCGCTGCGCCACGAGCGCCGAGCTGGCTGAGCCTCGCTGGCTGGCGGTATGGCCCCGGCGAGGTGCCGGGCGCCACCAGCGATGACCCATGTGCTGGTCACGAACGACTTCCCGCCGAAGATCGGCGGGATCCAGTCGTACCTGTGGGAGCTCTGGCGACGGTTGCCGCCCGAGGACTTCGCCGTTCTGACCCTGGCCCACGCCGGCTCCGAGCCTTTCGACGCCGACCAGCCCTTCCGCATCGAGCGCCTCGATGGGCCCGTCCTGCTCCCGTCGAGACGCGTCCGTGCCGCCGTCCTCGGCCTTGCCCGCGAGATCGACGCGTCGCTCGTCGTGCTCGATCCCGCCCTCCCGCTCGGCTTGCTCGGTCCGCAGCTCGGGATGCCCTACGGCATCGTCGTGCACGGAGCCGAGGTCACGGTGCCGGCTCGGCTCCCCGCAGCGCGCCAGCTCCTCGCGCGCGTCGTTGCGCAGGCGTCGCTCGTCGTCGCGGCAGGGGAGTACCCGGTCGGCGAGCTCCGGCGTGTCGTCGGGACGCGCCTGCCGCGGACGGTCGTCGTCCCACCGGGCGTCGACGTCGAGCGGTTCCACCCGCTCGATCCCGCCGCACGCGCCGCCGCTCGCCGCCGGCTCGCACTGCCCGTCGACGGCAGGCTCGTGGTCAGCGTCAGCAGGCTCGTGCCGCGCAAGGGCATGGACGTGCTCGTCGAGGCTTCCGCCCGGCTCGCGCCCGCACGCCCGGACCTCGTCGTCGCGATCGGCGGCACCGGCAGGGACGCGTCGAGGATCGCCCGCCTGGCTGCCCGGCACCACGCTCCGGTCCGCCTGCTCGGGCGCGTACCCGACGCCGACCTCCCCGCTCTCGACGCGTCTGCCGACGTCTGGGCGATGCTGTGCCGCAACCGCTGGCTCGGGCTCGAGCAGGAGGGCTTCGGGATCGTCTTCCTCGAGGCGGCGGCGTGTGG
The DNA here is from genome assembly GCA_027335685.1 of Acidimicrobiaceae bacterium. Taxonomy (GTDB): domain Bacteria; phylum Actinomycetota; class Acidimicrobiia; order Acidimicrobiales; family Bog-793; genus JAJZCK01. The sequence goes on along the minus strand of DAHWHN010000134.1, from coordinate 12,048 downwards.
CGTCGCCCAGGTCGCGGGGCGAAGCGGTGGTGCAGGCGACGCCGTCGTCGACGGCCGCACGGGCCTCGTCGTCGACCGACCCGGGGACGTGGTCGTCGTGACCGACGCCCTGGCGCGACTGCTCGACGACGCGGACCTGCGGAGCCGACTCGGCAGCGCCGCGCGCGAGCGCGCGGTCGCGGCCTTCGACTACGCGGAGCTCGCCCGCAGGCTCGGCGCCTGCCTCGGGGTCGGCGGCTCGTGACGGCGCACCCGCGTCGTCGCCGGAGGTGCTACACAAGCGCTGGGCACGGTGGGAGGCTGGGCTACGTCGGGCGCATGTCGCCGAGGGGAGGAAGCTCGTGGAGCACACCGCGGAGCGGATGGTCATCGCGGGGTCACCCGAGCGCTGCTTCGAGGTCGTGACCGAGGTGGAGCGCTATCCGGAATGGGTGGCGGACCTGAAGGAGGTCCGCGTCCTCAGCAGGGACGAGCGCGGCCGTGCGTCGGTCGTGAGCTTCCGGGCGGGTGCGTTCGGGCGGAGCACGAGCTACGTCCTTGCCTACGACTACTCCAAGGCCCCCGACGAGGTGTCCTGGGTCCAGAAGGAGGGGGACCTCACCGACCGGCTCGACGGCTGCTACCGGTTCATCGCGACGCCGGACGGCACGACGGAGGTCGTCTACGAGCTGGCCGTCGACCTGCGGGTCCCGATTCCCAACTTCGTGAAGCGCCGGGCCGAGGGCCACATCCTCCACGCCGCGATCCGTGACCTGAAAGCACGCGTCGAGTCGACGGCGTGACGATGCGTGTCGGCGTGATCCTGCCGACGTTCGCCCCGACGGCGACCGAGGCGCTCGACGCCGCGGCCGAAGCCGAGGCGTCGGGCCTCGACGGGGTCTTCGCCTACGACCATCTCTGGCCGATGGGCCAGCCCGGCCGCCCCGCCATCTCGCCCTACCCCCTGCTCGGCGCGATCGCCGTCCGGACACGCTCGGTCGCGATCGGGACCCTCGTCGCCCGCGTCGGGCTCGTGCCCGACGAGGTCCTGCTCGAGGAGCTACTCAGCCTCGACGCGCTGAGTGGCGGGCGGCTCGTCGCAGCCGTCGGCACGGGCGACGCGAAGAGCGCCGAGGAGAACCGCGCCTACGGCATCCGCGTCCGCCCCGCCGTCGAGCGCCGTGCGCAGCTCGAGTCGGTGCTCGGCGCTCTCGTCGCGGCCGGCGTCACGGCATGGGGGGGAGGGGGGTCCCCGGAGACCAACGCGGCGATCCGCGCCTCGGGGGCGGCGCTCAACCTCTGGTCGGCTCCGGTCGGCGCCGTCGCCGAGGCCGCCCGCGACGGCGAGGTCACCTGGGCGGGCAGGCTGCCGCCGGACGGCGAGCACGCCGCAGCGCTGCTCGCCGGACTCGACGCGGCCGGGGCGAGCTGGGCCTGCGTGATCTGGCCGGGTGCCGCCGCGCCCGTCGTCGCCGCGGTGTCCACCGCGCGCCGTGGCGGTGGGTAGCCTGGTCGGATGGACTTCCGTCGCATCAACGGGCTACCGCCGTATGTGTTCGCGCAGATCGACGCGTTGAAGCTGCAGGCACGCCGCGCCGGCGACGACGTCATCGACCTCGGGTTCGGCAACCCCGACATCGCGTCGCCGGACGTGGCCGTCGACAAGCTCGTCGAGGCAGCGCGCAACCCGCGCAACCACCGCTACTCCGCGTCGCGGGGGATCCCGAAGCTCCGGCAGGCCGTCGCCGACCTCTACCTGCGGCGCTTCGGCGTCGTGCTCGACCCCGAGCGGGAGGTCGTGACGACGATCGGCGCGAAGGAGGGCCTGTCGCACCTCATGTGGGTGCTCGTCGGTCCGGGTGACACCGCCCTCGTCCCGTCGCCGTCCTACCCGATCCACATCTACGCGCCGCTGTTCGCGGGTGCGGACGTCCGCATGGTCCGCCTCGAGGGGCTCGGCACGGACGAGGCGGACGCCGGCGAGGCCTTCTTCGCGAACCTCGTCGAGGCCTGGGAGTCGGCGTGGCCGAAGCCGAAGGTCGTGATCTTCTCCTTCCCGCACAATCCGACCACGGCGTGCATCGACCTCGCGACGATGACGCGGCTCGTCGAGTTCGCGCGCGAGCACGGCGTCGTCCTCGTCCACGACTTCGCGTACTCCGACACCGCCTTCGACGGCTACGTCCCGCCCTCGATCCTCGAGGTGCCCGGAGCGAACGACGTCGCCGTCGAGCTCTACACCCTCACGAAGTCCTTCTCGATGGCGGGCTGGCGTGTCGCGTTCCTCGTGGGCAACGCCGAGGTCGTCGCCGCGCTGACGAAGCTGAAGAGCTACCTCGACTACGGGACGTTCCAGCCCATCCAGATCGCGTCCGTCGTCGCGATGAACGAGGCGCCGGACTACCCGAAGGTCGTCAACGAGATCTACCTCCACCGCCGCGACGCGTTGTGCGACGGCCTCGCCCGCATCGGCTGGGAGGTGGCACGGCCCAAGGGGACCATGTTCGTCTGGGCTCCGATCCCCGAGCCCTACCGGGACATGGGATCGCTCGAGTTCGCGAAGTTCCTCGTCTCCGAGGCGAAGGTGGCGACGTCGCCTGGCGTCGGCTTCGGGCCCGGCGGAGACGGTTTCGTGCGCTTCGCGCTGATCGAGAACGAGCAGCGCATCGGTCAGGCGATGCGGACCTTGCGGCGCGCGCTCACCAAGCTGTAGGCGCGCGGCGACGGACGCTCCGTCACGCAAGTGCCATGTCCGGGCCATTGACACGGGCAGAACTGCAGTGCTGTAATTAGTCTGCATCTGGTGGTAGCGCCGTCCACGACCACCATATCTTGTGTCCAGGTGGTGGTCCTGGTGGAACCTCCCTCGCGCCCCGGGCGCCCGGAGCGACCACGGGAGCCGCGCCGTGGCGATCGAGCAGCCGAGGAGGCAGCAGACATGGCAATCGCAGGCGACCGCGTCGACATCGGCATCCGCCGGTACGCGACGGTGGCGGGACGGCACCCCTACGACGACGTCGCCTGGGAGCGGCGCGAGTCGCGGATCAGCGACTACCGGACCGGAGCGGTCGCCTTCGAGCAGGTCGGCGTCGAGGTACCCGCGACCTGGAGCATGAACGCGACGAACATCCTCGCCCAGAAGTACTTCCGCGGCACGATCGGCACGCCGGGCCGAGAGACCTCGCTGCGCCAGGTCGTCGACCGCGTCGTCGACACGATCACGGCGTGGGGCGTGAAGGACGGGTACTTCGCGGACGACGTCGAGGCGTCGGCGTTCAGCGACGAGCTGAAGCACCTCGTCGTCGCGCAGAAGGCCGCGTTCAACTCGCCCGTGTGGTTCAACATCGGCGTCGCCGGTGTGCCCCAGCAGGCATCCGCGTGCTTCATCCTCGCGGTGGAGGACTCGATGGCCGCCATCTTGAACTGGTACGTCGAGGAGGGGACGATCTTCAAGGGTGGCTCGGGGTCGGGGGTGAACCTGTCGCGCATCCGCGGCTCGAGAGAGCACCTCGCCGGCGGCGGCACGGCCTCGGGTCCGGTGAGCTTCATGCGCGGCGCCGACGCGTCCGCGGGGACGATCAAGTCCGGAGGCAAGACCCGGCGGGCGGCCAAGATGGTCATCCTCGACGCCGACCACCCGGACATCCGCGAGTTCATCTGGTGCAAGAGCCGTGAGGAGCGCAAGGCCCGGGCCCTCGCCGCCGCGGGTTTCGACATGGATCTCGACGGGGCGGACAGCCACTCGGTCCAGTACCAGAACGCCAACAACTCCGTGCGCGTGTCCGACGAGTTCATGGAGGCCGTGCTCGCCGACCGCGAGTGGTCGCTCACCGCCCGCACGGACGGCTCGACGATCGAGACGGTGCGTGCGCGCGAGCTGTTCCGCGAGATCGCCGAGGCGGCGTGGGAGTGTGCCGACCCCGGCCTGCAGTTCGACACGACGATCAACCGCTGGCACACCGCGCCGCACACCGGTCGGATCACGGCGAGCAACCCCTGCTCGGAGTACGTGCACCTCGACAACTCCGCGTGCAACCTCGCGAGCTTGAACCTCCTGCAGTTCCTCGACGACGACGGCCGGTTCGACGTCGAGGGGTTCAAGGCCGCGGTCGAGGTCGTCTTCACGGCCCAGGAGATCCTCGTGGGCAACGCCGACTACCCGACGGAGAAGATCGCCGAGACGACGCGGCGGTTCCGCCAGCTGGGCCTTGGCTACGCGAACCTCGGCGCGCTGCTCATGGCTCTCGGCCTTCCCTACGACTCCGACGAGGCGCGAGCGGTCACCTCGGCGGTCACCGCGCTCATGACGGGCCATGCCTATGCGACGTCCGCGCGGATCGCGGCCCGTATGGGTCCTTTTGCCGGATTCCACGAGAACGCCGACGCGATGGTCGGGGTCCTGCGCATGCACCGCGACGAGGTGGCGAAGATCGACTCCGGCGCCGTGCCCGGGGACCTGGTCGCGGCGGCGAGGGAGTCGTGGGACGCTGCCCTTGAGCTGGCGGAGATCCACGGCGTCCGCAACGCGCAGGCGACGGTCCTCGCACCGACCGGGACGATCTCGTTCCTCATGGACTGCGACACGACCGGCATCGAACCCGATCTCGCGCTCGTCAAGACCAAGAAGCTGGTCGGCGGTGGGACGATGTCGATCGTCAACCAGACCGTCCCCCGGGCGCTCGCGCGCCTCGGCTACGACCCGGCCCAGATCGAGCTGATCGTCGCGTACGTCGACGAGCACAAGACGATCCTCGGCGCGCCGGAGCTGAAGGCCGAGCACCTGCCGGTGTTCGCATGCTCGATGGGCGACAACGTCATCCACTACTCGGGCCACGTGAAGATGATGGCGGCGGCCCAGCCGTTCATCAGCGGCGCCATCTCGAAGACCGTCAACATGCCCGAGGACGCGACGGTCGAGCAGATCGAGCAGCTCCACATCGACGCCTGGCGGCTCGGCCTCAAGGCCGTCGCGATCTACCGGGACAACTGCAAGGTCGGCCAGCCGCTCTCCTCGACCAAGAAGCAGGATGCCGCAGCAGCGGACGGCGGCTCGGGCGGCGCCGACGTCGAGGGCCTGCACGCCCGCATCGCGCAGCTCGAGGAGACCCTCGCCGACCACGTGACGGCACCTGCGGCGACGACGAGGACGCGCCTGCCGCGCCGTCGCCGCTCGAACACCTTCGCGTTCCGGGTCGCGGACTGCGAGGGCTACGTGACCGTCGGCGAGTACGAGGACGGCCGCCCCGGCGAGGTGTTCATGAAGGTCTCGAAGCAGGGCTCGACCCCCTCAGGCGTGATGGACGCCTTCGCGATCGCCGTCAGCCTCGGCCTCCAGCACGGTGTGCCGCTGTCGACGTTCGTTCGCAAGTACACGAACCTGCGCTTCGAACCGGCGGGGATCACCGACGACCCCGAGCTCCGCCTGGCGTCGAGCCTCGTCGACTACATCTTCCGCCGTCTCGCGCTCGACTACCTCTCGCCCGACGAGCGCATCGAGCTCGGTGTGCTGTCGACCGGCGAGCGGACACAGCCGACGCTTCCCGGTCTCGAGGACGTGGGCGAGCTCGGCCAGGCGATGCACGACGAGCACGAGCGTTTCGGGGAGGGCGGGGACAGCCTGTCGACCGCCAAGGCGGCGAGGCTGCACCCGGAGAGCCGAGACGCGCCGTTCTGCTACGCGTGCGGCAACGTCATGCAGCGGGCAGGGTCGTGCTACGCGTGCCCGAGCTGCGGGGCGACGAGCGGCTGCTCCTAGCGGAACCTTCCGGGCTAGCTCGTGGCGGGGCTCTATTTGACCAGGTAGATGGCGGTTTTCGCGCGGCCGATCTGTAGTACCTAACTCGCCGCCTGCTCAGTGTTTCGGGGCGTAGGTGTCGAGCCCGAACAGGTCGTAGAGGCGGCGCTGGGTGGCGTCGTGCTCGGTGAGCATGCGCCGGGCACGGGGGCGTCCCCGCTCACCCTGGTAGAGAAGGAGGGTCTCCTCGATCCCCGCAAGGCTCGAGAGCAGTGCCCGCACGGAGAGGTGGATGCCTGCCCGGTCCGCCTCGCGCACCATGAGCCGGGCGACCATGAGGGCGAGCACGCAGTACAGGACATGGACCCGGATCTTGGATTCGGTGAAGTGGAACATCGGGGAGAACGAGACGACCTTTGGGTCCTTCATCTGGCGGAAGTCGCCCTCGACGGCCTCTTGGGAGCGGTACTCGGCAACGATCTGCGCGGTTGATGCCTCGTCTGCCGTCTTGTCGCTGAACAGGATCCTCTTGCCGAACAGCTCGGTCTCGAGCTCTGCTCGGGCGCCCTCGTCGATCCCGAAGCTGAGCCGCAGCTCGGCCGGATCCTCGCCGGTGAGCGTGGTCGCCATCACCCGTGCCACCCAGCGCGGGGCGAGGATGGCAGCGATCTCGGCCTCGACCTTCTCTCTTGACTTTCGGCACCTGCCACGGGCGAGACGGTCCTGGACTGCTGCGAGCTGGCGGTGTGCCTTTGCAAGGGTCTGGGCAAAGCCCCGGGACTGCTTGTCGTGCAGCCCGTTCGAGTGACAGCAAACGAGGCGCCGCTCGTTGCCGAAAACGACCTTTGTCGTCTCGAAGGCGACGAGACCGGGGAAGGCCTCCTCGTCGACGACTGCGTAGCGCTCCGGTGGGACCGCGAGCAGCTCGGGGTGGTCCGACGGCGGCAGCGAGCCGACGAAGTGAAGCGACGTGGCGTCGAGCAGCTCGTAGTTGCCGTCGGAGTTCTGCCCGGCGTCATAGACCAAGGTGAGGCGCCCAGCACCAGCACCGCTATCAGCTGTCAGCAGGCTCGAGAAGCGGGTGACGAGCTCGGTCACCATCGAGGCGAACTGGGTGACGTCTGGCAAGTTGCCGGGATAGGCATGAGAGACGAGCGGGATGCCGCCGTCAGTGGACACGACGAGGCCGAGCCCGCAGATGCGCAGGTCGTTGCGCTTCTGCTTCGAATGTCCCCGCTGGGCGATCGGCGCACGGGGATTGGCTGAGTCGATCCAGGTCGCGAAGTTCGTCATGTCGAGCACGAGGCCGGACAGATCGACGGCGAACGTCTCGACCATCTGCGCCACGATGCGCCGCTCGATCTCTTTGAGGTCGTCCTCGCCGATCGCGTCCATTGCATCCCAGAACCTGCGGTGGTCGAGCGCACCGGGGGAAAGACGCAGCCACCGGTCACAGGCCGTGGTGTCCCACCAGTCCGAAAAGGCGAGCTTTGAGAGGGGTCGACGACGCGGTTGAGCGTCGCAAGCGCGATGTAGGTCCCGACCGACGCTCCGGCGTCACTGCGACGAGCGCCGATGACCTCGTCCACGATCTCCGCGACATGAAGGCGCCGGAGCATCTCCCATACCGCAGCGACGTCGCCGAAGGCGAGGTGGCGCGAGCGATCGGGCATCGACGTCGCTCCCACCACCGCGGCCTCGATGTCGGCTGCCTTGCCCAGGTAGGTCTGGGAGATGATCTTCGGCTTGCCGCCGACACGGGCGACCTCTCGGGAGTAGTAGTAGGTCTGGCCCTTGATGGTCTTGCCAATGATCGAAGTCATGTATTAGGTCATACACCCTCCAGCGCCAAAACGCGAGCCTTTGACCAGGGTAAACGCGCTGGTCAGAGGGTCATTCAGAAGAAACTTCGGGAAGAGCCAAAAAGAAGCTCAGAGCGCTAGCCCGGAAGCCTCCGCTAGCCGCGCCGCTGCCGGCACCGTGGTGCCGGCGTCTCCCGACCGGTTAGGCCGTGCGGGCGGCGGCGGCTTCGCCGCAGCGGCGACCCGAGAAGAGCGCGCCCTGGATGGATGCCGTGTCCCGGTGGTCACCGCAGACGAAGATGCCGTTCGCGAGCGCGACGGTCCGCTTCGGGTGGAACGGCGGTGCCTGGTCCGGCTGGCCGTGGGCGACCGTATCGGTGCGCAGGTGGCGCCAGGAGTCGACCGTCGGTCCCCACCAGGTCCGCAGCTGGGCGCGCACTGCGGGCTCGACGCCCGGGTCGAACGAGCCCGGGCACGCGGCAGCGACCACCGCCGTGGTGTCCGGGCTGTAGCTCGGTGCGACGTTGGTGAGGACGGCGACGTTCGCAGCAGGTCCCCTGCCGGTCCCGTCGAGCACGACGAGCCGATCGCGCACCGGCGCACGGGGCGCGGCGAACCAGACGCACGTCGCCGGGCGGGAGCCGACTGCGGGCAGGCCGAGGAGAGCCGAGGCGGCCGGGCCGTCCGTGGCGACGACCACGCAGCGCGCGGCGATCTCCTCGCCGGTCGCGAGCCGGACCGAGCGCGCGTCGAGCGCGACGACGGGCGCTCCCGTGACGATCGTGCGAGGTGGTAGGCCCGCCGCCATCTGCTCCGGCAGGGCCTGCATCCCGCCGGCAGGGACTGCGGAGTCGCCGACGGCGAGGCAGCGCAGCACGACGTCGAGCATCCGCCGGCTCGCCGTCAAGCCGAGGTCGAGCTGGATCCCGCCGACGAGCGGCGAGAAGAGCCGCGCGATCATCGCGTCGCTGAAGCCGTCGTGCCGGAGCGCGTCGAGCGAGGTGACGTCGTCGCCGGTGAGTAGCTCACGGGCGTCGGTCAGCCGGAGCCTCCTGAGCAGGCGCGCGAGCCGGATCTTGTCAAGCGGTGTGCCGATTGGCGCGAGAGCGCTGTCGAGGATCGTCGACGGCACGCGCGTCGGGTCGCCGAGGCGGTGCATCCGCCGGCCGAGCCAGACCAGCGCGCCGGGGTCGAAGCAGCGCAGGTCGAGCGCCGGGACGTCGAGCTGACGGCGGAGCTCGGGGTAGGCGGTGAGCACCACCTGGAAGCCGCGGTCGAGGCGGTAGCCGCCGACGAGCCCGCTCCCGACCCGCCCGCCGACCCGCTCCGTGCTTTCGAGCACGACGACGTCGCGTCCCGACCGGCGGAGCGCGCGGGCTGCGGCAAGTCCCGCCATGCCCGCACCGACGACGACGGCGTCGACGCGCACCGGGAGGTCGCCCTCGCGCCGGCGATCGCCCGGCTGGCCGGGCCGAGCCGGATCGGTCACGCGCCGCGCCCGGGGTCCGACGCGCTGCGTGCGAGGTTCGCGATCATCGAGCCGAACACGATGCCGTGGAACGGGCTGATCGCCGTCCAGTAGAGGTGCCCGGCGAGGCCGTGCGGGAGGAACAGTGCCCGCTGGGCGAGCACGGCCTGACCGTCGTCGGTCGTGATCGAGAACTCGAGCCAGGCTTCTCCCGGGAGGCGCATCTCGGCGCGCAAGCGCAGGAGCCGTCCGGGTTCGACGGCCTCGACGCGCCAGAAGTCCAGTGCGTCGCCGACGACGAGGTGGTCGGGGTCGCGCCGGCCCCGCCGGAGGCCGACTCCGCCGACGAGGCGGTCGATGAGGCCCCGGACGACCCACGCGAGCGGGAACGAGTACCAGCCGTTGTCGCCGCCGATCTGCTCGACGACCCGCCAGATCGCAGCCGGGTCGGCCTCGACCACGGCACTGCGCTCGTCGCGGTAGGCGGTGCCACCGCTCCACTCCGGGTCGCTCGGCATCGGGTCGCTCGGCGCTCCGGGCCAGTCCGCGCCGGACCAGCGCGTCGCCACCTCGGCGTTGCGGACCCGCTCGAGGGCAAGGCGGACCGCGAGGTCGAACGGGCAGGTCTCGAGCGGCACGAGGTCCGTGATGTCGTGCTCCGACGCGACGGCGTTGTTGCGCAGCGACTCGATGAGCGGTTGTGCCAGTGCCTTCGGGACCGGGGTGACGATGTTCACCCACTGGCTGGAGAGCCAGGGCGACAGGACGGGCACGGACAGGATGACCCGGGGCCGGAGGCCCGCGACCCGTGCATAGCGCTGCATCATGTCGCGGTAGCTCATGATGTCGGGCCCGGCGATGTCGAAGCGCCGGTTGGTCCCCTCGGGAAAGGACAGCGCGCCGACGAGGTAGGCGAGGACGTCCCGGACGGCGATCGGCTGGACGAGCGAGCGGACCCAGGTCGGCGTCACCATGACGGGGAGCCGCTCCGTGAGGTACCGGAGCATCTCGAACGACGCGGAGCCGCTCCCGATGACGACGCCGGCCTGGAGCACGACCGCCGGGACTGCTCCGTCGAGGAAGATCTGCCCGACCTCCGAGCGCGACGCGAGGTGCGGCGAGAGGACCTCGCCAGGCGGGACGAGACCACCCAGGTAGACGATGCGCCGCGCGCCGGCCCGCTGCGCTGCGGCGGCCGTCGTGCGAGCCGCCGCGCGGTCGTCGTCGACGAAGCTCTGGCGGGTGCCGATCGAGTGGACGAGGTAGTAGACGACCTCGACCCCGTCCATTGCGACCTCGAGGCTCGCGGGGTCGAGCGCGTCGCCCGCCACGACGTCGACGCGGGCCGACCAGGTCGAGCCGTCGAGCTTCTCGGGACGGCGTGCGAGGCAGCGGACCTCGTGCCCGACGTCGAGGAGGCGGGGGACGAGACGCCCGCCGACATAGCCGCTGGCTCCCATCACGAGGATCCTCGTCACGCGTGCACCGCCAGCAGGCTAGCGAGCGTCGTCGACGCCGCGATCGGTCGCCCGTCCCCTCGTCCCCCCGGCCGTCAGGCGGGCACCATCGCGCCGTCGAGCGCGGCCACCGACTCCTTCGAGGCTCGCACGAGGAGGAACGACGCGATCGTCGCGAAGCCGAGGAACGCGGCCGCGTAGACGAAGGCGGTCGTATAGCCGTGGACGAGCCCGTTCGCCGTCGCGACGGCGGAGTGGGCGTGCGCGGCGAGGTAGGTCGCCGTCGCCGACGCGGCGATCGTGTTGAGCAGTGCCGTGCCGAGAGAGCCGCCGACCTGCTGGGTCGTGTTGACGAGGGCGCTCGCGACGCCCGCGTCGTGGTCCGCGACGCCGACGAGGGCGGTCGCGGTCAGCGAGACGAAGGCGAAGCCGAGGCCGGCGCTCATCACGATCTCCGCCGGCAGGACGTGCGACGCGAAGCTCGAGTGCACGCCGATCGCCGTCAGCCACACGGTGCCGACCGCCGCGGCGAGGAAGCCGAAGGTCATGAGAGGTCGGGGCCCGAAGCGCGGCAGCGCCTTGCTCGCGAGGATCGCGGCGACGACGATCGCGCCCGAGAAGGGCAGGAACGCGAAGCCGGTCTTCAGCGCCGAGTAGCCGAGCGTCCCCTGCAGGTAGTAGGTGAGGAAGAGGAACATCCCGAAGAGCCCGATGCCGGCGAGGAACGAGCCGAGGAACGCACCGCCCCGGTTGCGCTCGAGCAGGACGCGCATCGGCAGCAGCGGGTGGTTGCTGCGCAGCTCGACGACGACGAACGCGACGAGCAGCACCGCTGCAGCCGCGAGCAGGCCGAGCGTCGACGAGGACGACCAGCCGTGGGTGTCGGCGAGGGTGAAGCCGTAGACGAGCGCGACGAGGCCGGCAGTGACGGTCGCTGCGCCGGGCAGGTCGTAGTGGCGGTCGCCCGTCGCCCGGCTCTCGCGGACGATGCGCAGCGCGGCGACGGCGGTCACGACAGCGATCGGCGCGTTGACGAGGAGGGTCCAGCGCCAGGATGCGTACTCGGTGAGGACTCCGCCGAGGACCAGCCCGATCGCCGAGCCTCCGCCGGCGATCGCTCCGTAGACGCCGAAGGCGGTCGCACGCTCCTTCGCGTCGGTGAAGGTGACGGACAGGATCGAGAGCGCCGCAGGTGCCATCACGGCACCGAAGGAGCCCTGGAGGGCCCGGGCGGCGAAGAGCAGCCCGGCGGTCGGCGCGAGCCCGCCGAGAGCCGACGCGCCGCCGAAGCCGATCAGGCCGACCATGAACATCCGCTTGCGGCCCATGAAGTCGGCGATCCGGCCGCCGAGGAGGAGCAGGCCGCCGAAGGCGAGGGTGTAGGCGGTGACGACCCACTGGCGGTTCGCGACCGAGATGTGCAGCGCGCGCTGGGCGGACGGGAGCGCGATGTTCACGATCGAGGCGTCGAGGACGATCATGAGCTGCGCGACGGCGATGACTGCGAGCGCCTTCCAGCGCCGTGGGTCGGGCGCGCGTTCTGCGGCCGGGTCGGTCGGCCCGCTCCGGGGGACGGCGGGCGCTGTCTGGTCGATCGTGCTCATCTCT